>WYBB01000103.1 GCA_011526585.1 Deltaproteobacteria bacterium | reverse complement strand
GCGAGGAGGCGGCGCCGCAGAAGGGCAAGCGGCGGCGCCGGCGGCGCAAGCCCAAGCAGCCTCAAGCCTGAACCCCGACGTTGTCGAGGCGCGGGCTAGTGCTTCGCCGCCGCTAGACTAGCACTAGCGCGAGGCGTGCCATCTTCAGATCTGCTTGACGTCCTTGGACTCGACCCAGCCGCGACGCCCGCCGGCGAGCTCGACCTGGGTCCAGCCGCTGTCGCCATCGAGGATTCGCACCTCGAGGCCCTCGGGCAGTGACTTGCCCTGCGCGACCTCGTGCTTGCCGTCGCGCAGCATCGCCTCGGACGACACGACCACGCCGACGCGCTGATCGGCATCGGTGGCGATGCGCCCCCAGAGGAGCGCGCCGGCGATCGCGACCAGGACGCCGACCGGCACGGCGGTGCGGCCAGGCCAGCGCGCCTCGGTGCGCAGGCGGCGCAGGACGAGGAGCGCGCAGAGCCCGAGCCACAGGAGGCCGAAGGTCAGCGCCAGCGCGGTCTCGCCGACGAGGTGCGTGACCTGGTAGACGACCCCGGTCGGGTCCCCGTAGACGAGCGTCGCGTCGGAGCTCGCGCGGTAGCGCGCCTGCAACGTACGGCGCGCCGCGTCGAGGTTGCGCGCGAGCGCCTCGGACAGCGGCGCGTCGGGCTCGAGCTTCTGCGCGCGCCGGTAGTAGAGGATCGCCGAACCGTAGGCGCCGCTTCGGAAACAGGCGTTGCCGAGGTTGTGATAGAGGACCGGATCCTCGACCTCGAAGCGCTCGACGATCGCCGCGTAGCTCTCGACCGCGCCCGCCCAATCGCCTTCGAAGTAGCGACGGTTGGCGGCGGCGAAGAGCGCCTGCGCGTCGCCGGCTTGAGCGGCCTCGGCCCGAGCGCTCGGGCGCGCCGAGGTCGCGTCGGCGGTCGCCTCGTCGGCGCGCGCCTCGGCGGAAGCGAGCGCTGCGCATGCGGCCAGGACCGCGACGGTGATCGAGACGCGCATCATGGCCGCCTCTCCGGCTGGACGCGATCGAGGTCGTCGATGAGACGCGCGACCCGCGTGAGCGCCTCGCGCATCCGATCGGCGGCCGAGCCGGTCGGCGCGAAGCGCGCGAAGTCGCAGTTCTCCATCTCGACGACCCAGGCGTCGGCGAGGTCGACGGGGTAGCCCGCCGCGCGCGCCGCCTGGCGTACCTCGTGGTGGGTCATGCCGGTCGCGGGGATGTTGGCGCGCTCTTCGAAGTAGCTCGTCAGGGTGCGCGCGAGCTGCCCGTAGAAGTCCTTGACCAGCCCGTCCTTGAGCGCCTGCTCCGCGGCGCGCAGCCGCTTCTTGGCATTCTGTCCGGCGGCCCGCGCCGCGCGCGCGCCCGGGTCCTTGCGCTCGCTCTGGCGGCGGCGATGACGCACCTCGACGAGCACCAGCGCCACCAGCGGCAACGCCAGCACCGACCAGTAGAGCGGCGAGCGCAAGAGCCCGTCGCCCGCGGCATCGCTGAGCGCGGCCGCCTCGAAGATCGGGCCGACGTCCTCGCCGAGCGCGCTCGCCTGATCGGACACGGGCGTGATCGCCGCGCCCGAGACCTCGACCGGTTTGCCCGCGACCTCCAGGGTGGAAAAGCGCGCCGCGATCGGATCGAAGGTCTCGAGCCGCAACCCCGGCGCGAGGTGATTGCCAGGCTGGTTGGCCGAGACGATCCACTGGAAGACGCGCACCCCCGACATGCCGTCGACCGACTTCTCGATCCGATCGTCGGCGTTGCCGGAGAGCGCTTCGATCTTGAACACTTCGGCGTCACCTTCGACGATCACCCGCGGCGCCTCGAGCGAGACGAGGTTGCCCTGCCCGCTCACCTCGGCGCGCAAGATCATGCGCTGGCCGGTGCGCGCGCGCGTCACCTCGGCGCCGCGCTCGTCGACGAGCTTCGCGTTCATGGTGAGGCGACCGATGTTGCGCGGCGAGAACCCGGCCGGCCGCCCCGCGCTCGGGACCTCGCGGATCTCGATGTGGAAGGGCCGCGCCGTCAGCGTCGTGCGCCGCGACGCCGACATGAACCCGCCCTGCGAGACCGCGAGGCGGATCGTCGTCGCGTCGACCAGCACCTTGCCGCTGCGCAGCGGCGTCGCGAGCTGCGCGCTCAGCGGATAGACGTCGAAGGCGTTCTTGCCGAGGGTCTTGCGCGACGCGCCCCGCACCGGGTCGACCTTGAGGTCCTCGACCAGGAGCCCGTCGAGCTTGGGCTCCTGCACGAGCTCGGGCGAGCTCGCGTTGAGCTCGGTCCTGAGCCACAGCTCGAGCACCAGCGGGAACGGCTCGCCGACGTAGAAGGTCGTGCGCGGCACGCTCCAGCGCACGAACGCGGGCTCGTCGCCCGCCTCGTCCAGCGCCAGCGCCTCCTCGGCGCTCACGGGCGGCAGCGCCTTCGGCTCCTCGACGATCACCGTCACCGGCTGCGCCGTCGCCACCACGCGCCCGCCGGCGGTCGCCTGCGCGGGCCCGATCTGGAAGGTCCCGGCGCGCTTCGGTCGCAACGTGTAGATCTGTGAAAACGTCCGCTTGCGCCCGAAGTCGATGCGCTGCTCGGTGCGCTGGCCGAGGATCTCGAAGTCGGACAGCGCCGGCGGCGTGAGCCCGTCGACCTGCCCCTCGAGCGTGATGACGAGCTGGATCTCATCGGTGAGCGCGACGCGCGTGCGGTCGACCTTGATCGCGATCGCCGGCGCGCCCTGCGCATGCGCCTCGCCGCCGCGCCACGCCCACAGGCCCAGCGCGAGCGCGATGAGCGCGGCCAGCGGCGCGATCGGGAGGGAGCGGCGATGGGGCGTCGGCATCGTCGGCTACCAGTCCTTCGCGGGCTTCTGGTTGGCAAGCGGAGACTTTCGCGCGGCGTCGCGCGCCTGCAGATTCTCCGGGTTGCGATCGAGGTTGTCGATCGCGTCCTGCAACGGGTTGCGGTCCTCGTCCTGCGGCTCGCCCTCCTCGTCCTCGCCGTCCTCGGGCGGGCTGTCCTCGCCCTTGGAGTCTTCGGAGTCTTCGGACTCGTCGCCCTGATCACCTTGATCACCCCCTCCGCCCGAGGGGTTGTCGAGGCGCAGGAGGTAGAAGTTCTGCTGCTCGGGCGCCGCGCTCACCTTGATGGTGAAGGTCTTGGGCTCGGGCGGCGGCGCGGCCGGATCCACCGCGTCGCTCCCCGGCGTCGCGCCCCCTGGCGCGGCGGGCCCACCCGGCGGCTTCTCGATCGGGATCGCCAGCGCCTCGCCGTTGGCCTCGGGGCTCGACTGATCCGAGCGCGCGACGCTGGCGAGACCCGCCTCGTCGAAGAGCTCGAGCGCGAGGTCGCCCTGCGCGTGATCGAAGACCAGGCTCATGACCTGCGGCGTCTGCTGATCGCTGACGACCTTCCACCAATCCGTATCGCCCGGACAGACGCGCGCGAAGACCACCGGCGGCCCCTGCCCGCCCTGCGGCATCGCCTGCCCCGCCTGCCCGTCGGGGGCCGGTGGCTGCGCCGCCTCGATCAGATCGGTCGCCATCACCGCCTCGTCGTTGTCCTCGAAGCGATCGTCGCCCTCGGGGCACGGCGGCACCACCTCGACCTGCAGCGCGTAGCGCCCCTCGTAGGGCTCGGCCCCGACGCGATCGAAGACGCGCACGAAGTAGCGCCCGGCGCCCGGCATCAACAGCGTCGAGACCTGCGAACGCTCGATCGGCGCCCCCCTGGCCCTGACCGCGCCGCTCTCGTCGAGCACCTCGACCGAAAACGGCGGCGGTGGCGGCGGCGCACCCTCTTCGCGCTCGTTCTTCTCCGCCTCCTCCGGCTTGCCTTCCGGCTGCGCGTAAAGGAAGAGGCTCTCCCCCTCGGCCAGCGTCAGCGCGTACCAGTCCTCGTCGCCCGGGCAGCGCTTCAGATCTGGCACCGGCCCCGGCGTCAGCGTCTTCGCATCGGCGACGACGTCGTTTTCCTCGTAACGATCCTCGACCCGCATGCAGGCCGGCCTCACGACGACCTCGAGCCCGTACGAGACCTCGTCGAGCTCGACGTTTTCCTGGCGCAGCCGCCAGCGCCCGGCCGCCGCCGAGTCGACCGTGAAGCCATGCCGCGGCGCCTCCTCCGCCCCGTCCGCGCCGCCCGAGGTCCACGCCCAGGCGACCTCGCCACCGGGCGTGTAGAGCGTCATGCGCAGGCGGCCCGCGCCCTTGGGCACCGTCGGCGCGAGCTCGACGCGGTCGCCCGCCGCGAGCTCGATCGCGTACCAGTCTTCGTCGTCGGGACACGAGAAGAGCTGCTCGCGGAAGCGCAGCTCGTCCTGCTGCGCCTCGGGCGACGGGCCGGCGCCCGGCATCTGCGACTCCTTGGGCGCCTCGACCGCGACCTCGATCAGCTTGGCCGCGCCCTCGCCGTCGTTGTCCTCGAAGCGGTCGTCGCGCGTGGCGCACGGGGGATCGACCCGCATGAGCGCCACCTCCAACGTGCGCCGCGCCTCGGCGTCCTGCGGATCGAGCACCAGCGCGTCCTCGAGGAACTCGACCGCGAGCTTCCACTTGTCCATCGCCGCCGCGGGGATCTGCGGCGCGCCCGCATCCGTCGACGGCTCCGCCTGCGCGTCCGCCGCCGGGTCGGGCTCGGCCGGCGGCGTGCGCTCGAGCACCAGCGCCTCGCGCGCGTAGACCGTGCCCAGCGCCGACTTGACCTTCTGCTCGAGCGCCTTGTCCTTGGTCGCCAGCGCCTGCAGCAGGAGGCTCGCTGCGCCCGCGTGATCGCCGGCCAGGCTCGCCGCGAGGCCGCGGTCGTAGTTGAGCTCCGGGCTCTCCGGCAGGCGCGTCGCCGCCTCCGCGTAGGTCGCCACCGCCTCGTCGGCGCGCCCGGCGACGAGCGCCTCGTTGCCACTCTCGACGGCGCCGTCGCTCGTCTCGAAGCCGCAGGCCGCCCACGACGAGACCATTGCGACGGTGATGATCACCCCCGCCCTCATCGCCTCCTCCTCCGCCCCGAGAGCCAGAGCTCGAGCGCCAGCAGCAGCACGGCGGGCACCGCCGCCCACTCGAAGCGCTCCTCCGACAGATCCTGGTAGACCGTCGCGTACTCGGCCCGCTCGAGCTCGCCCAGCGCGCGCAGGAGCCCATCGCCGAGCCCGTCGGGCCCGAGCAGGAAGTACTCGCCCTGCGCCGTCGCGGCGATGTCCTTCAAGAGCTTCACGTTGAGGCTCGAAAAGATCGGCGTCACCCCGTCGGGCCCCTTCACCGTGCCGGTCACGCGCCCCTCGTCGTCGATCTCCAGGACGGGCCGCCCCTGCGGCGTGCCGACCCCGACCACGAAGATCTTGATGCCGCGCCGCGCCGCCTCCTCCGCCGCCGCCAGCGCGTCGCCCTCGTGATCCTCGCCGTCGGTGAAGAGCACGATCGCCTTGTGCTTGGCACCCTCGAAGGGCTTGATCGCCTTTTCGTATTCGTCGGGATCGGGCGCGTTGGTCGGGCGCGCCTCCGGGCTCAAGGTCGCGATCGCCTGCGCGATCCCGCGCCCGATCGCCGTGCCGCCGCGCGGCATGTCCTCGACGCGGAAGTTGTCGAGGTCGGTCATCAGGACCGCGAGATCGGCGGTGAGCCCGGTCTGCTCGAAGGCGAGCCCGGCGAACGGCACGAACGCCGCGCGCCCGCCGTGCATCGCGTCGAGCATGCGGCGGATCTCGAGCCGGGCCGCGCCGAGCCGATCGGGCACGACGTCGGTGAGCTTCATCGACTTCGACGCGTCGACGACGAACGCGACGTCGATGCCCAGCGCCTTGACCTCGCTCTCGGCCGTGCCCCAGCGCGGCTTGGCCAGCGCCACCACCAGGAACGAGCTGGCGACCACCACCAACGCCGCGCGCAGGATGTCGCGCCCGAGCGGCGCCACGTCGATGAGCCGCCCGAGCGGTCCCGCCGCGGCGAGCTCCGCGCGCCGCGCCGCGCGCCACTGGATCCACCAGATGAGGCCGAGCACCAGCACCAGGATCCCGAACGCCACCGGTGGGATCGCGTCGACGCCCCAGCTCAGGCTGTCGGTCCCGTTCACGCCACGCTCCTGAACAGCGACATGCGCAAGAGCCACTCCAGCGCGATCAGCGCCAGCGCCACGATGAGCGGCCACTCGAAGACGTCGACCTCGGGCCGGTCGATCTCCGCCTCGAAGGCGGTTCGCGCGAGGTCGGCGATGTCCTCCTCGAACTTCTCCTCGTTGTAGGACTCGTAGTACTTGCCCTGCGTCGAGTGCGCGATCTCCTGCAGCAGATCCGGGTCGATCTCGAACTCCTGATCGGGCCGCTCGTAGCGCGGGATCCCGCCCGCGGTCTTGAGCGGCCGCCCCAGCCGATCGAGCTGCGGCACGTACATCTCGCCCTTGCCGCCGACCTGGAAGGTGTAGGCGCGCACCTTGTCCTCGGGCGGCAGATCGCGCAGGTGCCGCGCGATCGACGCGGCCGGCGTGCTGCCGCCGGTCTCCTTGCCGTCGGTGATGAGCACGATCAGCCTGGACTCGACGTCGCTCGCGCGCGCGAGCTGCGAGTAGGCGCGCCTGAGCGCGTCGCCGATCGCGGTGCCGCCGCCATCGATGGTGCAGCCGTTGGCGCAGCGGCCCGAGGTGTCGCGCGGCCCGACGTCGAGCACGAGCTCGTTCAGGCTCCTGACGAGGCGCGCGTGGTCGTGGGTCATCGGGTAGCGCAGCCACGCCTCCTGCCCGAAGATCACGAGCCCGATCCGATCGGCCCCGCTCTTGTTGCGCTCGACGATGAACTGCTTGAGCACGTCGCGCGCGATCTCGAAGCGGTTCTTCGGGACCTCGCCCTTTTCGAGCAGCGCCGCCAGGTCGCGCGCCGGCATGTCGACCGCGATCATCGAGCGCGACATGTCGAGCACCAGCATGATGCCGACGCCCTGGCCCGAGCGCACCTCGGCGCCGGCGACGCGCGGGCGCGCCAGCGCGACGACCACCGCGACGATCGCCAGGATGCGCAGCGCGTCCGGCACCCACCACAGCGTCGCCTTGAGGCTCGGCACCGCCAGGAAGGGCGCCGCGCTCGGCACCGGCACCCGCCCCTTGCCGCGCCGCGAGACGATGCGCCACACCAGCGGCAGGACGCCGAAGAGGCCGAGCAGAAACCATGGCGCGGCGAGGCTCATGCGCCGGCCTCCGCGTGCTGCGCGGTCCGCAGCGACACGGTCACGGCCACGTCGCCGTGTCGCACGACCTCGGTCTCGGCCCAGATGTCGCCGACGCGCAGCGCGAGCGGGTGCTGGCGCAGGACCAGCCACTCGAGCGGCGCCGTCACCGGCCACAGGAGCAGGATGGCGTTGCGCTTCATGCGCCGGCCGACCGACGGCGCGCTCTGCGCCTCGTCGCGCGTCACGATGGCGAGGCGCAACAACACCTTGCCCGGGCTCCGCGCGAAGGCGTCGCGCAGCGCGAGCAGCACGCCGACCAAAATCAGCGCGAGGAAGCCGAGCTCGATCGCGCCGATCACCCACAGGAAACCCATGGCGATCAACCCGATGACACCCGCCAGCAGCCCGTCGACGAGCCCTGCGTACACCCGCTGGCGCACCGACGCCGGCTCGCGCCGGATCAGCTCGGGCGTCTCCTCGACCGGCGGCTCCCAGGTCGCCTCGACGATGTTCCTCACCACCGGGCTCAGCGCGCGCGCCTCGTCCTCGGGCGGCATCAGCCGCGCGAACTTCACCAGATCGGCCTCGGCGAGCAGGCGCGTGATCGCGTCCGGCGCCACCGCCTTGAGATCGAGCGACGGCAGCACCCGCTCGAGCTCGGGCGTGGTCATCTCCAGCGCGTCGATGCGATAGCGGCCGCCGAGGTACTCGCGCAGCGCGTCGATCGTGCGGGCGAGCCGCTCGGCCCCGTCGAGCTCGGCACCCGAGAGCCGGTCGATCGCGTCGAGCCGCTCGCGCGCGACCTCGTCGGCTGGCCGCGGGTGCGGCGGCGGCTTGAGCGCCTCGAAGCGCTGGCGCAGCGCGATGAGCACGAGCCAGGTCGCGAGCGCCGCGAAGACCAGCGCGCCCCCGACCGAGAGCGCCCAGATCAGCGCCCAGTTCGTCGTGATCACGTCGACCGGCGGCGGCGCCTGCCCGAGCGCCGGGTCCTGGTCGTTTTCGAGGTGACCGCGCACCATCACGCGCACGATCGGCGTCACGGCGATGCCCTGCTGGCCGTCGGCCGTGCGGTAGGGCAGCTCGATCGCCGGGATCTTCTCCACCCCGAGCCGCACCGGCAGGATCTGCCAGCGCCAGGTCGTCGTGATCGTGTCGGCGCTCGCCTTCTCGCTGCCGGGCAGCGCGTTCCCCAGCTCGAAGGTGCCGACCGCCGGCAGGAGCGGCGGGAAGAGCACCGCGTCGCGCGGCGCGGTCGCGCTCAGCTCGAGCACCAGCGGCTCACCGAGCCGCGCCTCGAGCGGGCGACCCTCGGCCGCGGCCTGGCCGCCATCTACCGCGACGGTGACCGCGATCGGCGGGGCCGAGGCGAGGGGCTCACCCGGTGGCTCCGATTGCATCAGCAGCGCGGACGCGACGAGGAGGAGCGCCTGCATCAGTGCCTCCTCGCGCGCAGCTCGAAGAACTGTACCAGGGCCTTGGCGTAGCTGCCGCCGGTCTCGACCTCGATCGCGTCGAGCTTCTTGCGACGCAACAGATCGACGAGCCGCTTCCTGCGCCGCGCGTTCTCGGCGGCGTAGCGCTCGCGGAAGGCCGCCGAGTCGGTGTCGATCCACACCTCGCGACCGGTCTCGAGGTCCTCGGCCAGCACCAGCCCGAGGCGCGGCAGCTCGCGCTCGATCCGGTCGCGCACGATGATCGGCACGACGTCGTGGCGGCGCGCGACGATGGTCAGCGCCTTTTCGAAAGACTCGGGCGGCTCGAGGAAGTCCGAGACGACGAAGCAGATCGTCTTGCGCCTCCCGATCCGCGTCATCCAGCCGAGCGCCTCGTCGATGCGCGTGCCGCGTCGCGCGGGCCGGAAGGTCAGCACGTCCGAGATCAGGCGCAGCACGTGCTTCTTGCCCTTCTTCGGCGTGACCACGTGCTCGACCGTGTCGGTGAACATCGCCAGGCCGACGCGGTCGTTGTTCTTGGTCGCCGAGAAGGCCAGCAGCGCGGCGAGCTCGGCCGCAACCTCTCGTTTCAGTTGAAGGTTCGACCCGAAGCGCAGCGACGCCGAGGCGTCGACGAGCAGCATCACGGTGAGCTCGCGCTCCTCGACGAAGCGCTTGACGAAGGGCTCGTTCGAGCGCGCCGTCACGTTCCAGTCGATGAAGCGGATCTCGTCGCCCGGTTGGTAGGGGCGCACCTCGTCGAAGCTCATGCCGCGGCCCTTGAAGACCGAGTGGTATTGCCCGGCGAGCTGCTCGTTGACCTTGCGCGTGGTGATGATCTCGATCTTGCGGATGCGCGCGAGGAGCTCGCGATGATCGAGGCTCGCCCCGTCCTGATCGTCGTGCGCATCCGCGCGATCAGGGGTGCGCGTGCGACCGGCTCGATCGGTGCGCGCGCCGGCGGGCTGGCGGCGGTCGTCCCTCATGCGTCGACCTCAGGGGACCTCGACCAGCTCGAAGAGGCGCCTGACGAGGTCGTCGGAGGTGAGGTTCTCCGCCTCCGCCTCGTAGGTCGGGATCACGCGGTGGCGCAGCACGTCGAGGCCGATCGACTTGACGTCCTCGGGCAGCACGAAGCCGCGGTGCTTGAGGAAGGCGTGCGCACGGGCGGCGCGGGCGAGGAAGATCGTCGCGCGCGGCGAGGCGCCGTACTCGACGAGGCCCTTGAGCTGCCCCTTGGCGACCAGCGCCGGCTCGCGCGTGGCGAAGACGAGGTCGACGATGTACTGCTTGATGCGCTCGTCGAGGTAGACCTGCGAGACCACGCCCTTGGCCCGGGCGAGGCGGTCGAGCTCGATCACCGGGCGCGGCTCGCGCTGCATGTCGCCGGTCATCAGATCGAGGATCTTGCGCTCCTCGTCGCGGCTCGGGTAGCCGACGACCACCTTGAGCATGAAGCGATCCGTCTGCGCTTCGGGCAGCGGATAGGTGCCCTCCTGCTCGATCGGGTTCTGGGTCGCCAGGACGAGGAACGGATCGTCGAGCTTGAAGGTGTTCTCGCCGATCGTGACCTGGCGCTCCTGCATCGCCTCGAGCAGCGCCGACTGCACCTTGGCGGGCGCGCGGTTGATCTCGTCGGCGAGCACGAGGTTGGCGAAGATCGGCCCCTTGCGCGTCGTGAACTCGCCGGTGGCCTGATTGTAGATCATCGTGCCAATGAGGTCGGCGGGCAGGAGATCCGGCGTGAACTGGATGCGCTGGAAGCGGGCCGCGATCGTCTGCGCGATGGTGTTGATCGTCGTGGTCTTGGCCAGACCCGGCACGCCCTCGAGCAGCACGTGGCCGCCGGTGAGGATGCCGATCAGCACCCGCTCGACCATGGCCTGCTGCCCGACGATGACCTTCGAAACCTCGGACATCACCTCGTCGACGAAGGCGCTCTCGGCCTTGACGAGGTCATTGACCACTCCGATATCCCCACGCATCCCGACCTCCCAGATCCGGCAGGAGCTGACGCGGGCCCGACAACCGCGGGCCTCCCGAGCCGATTCCCGACGCACGTCGTCATCGGGGCGGTGGGTATAAGGACCTTCCCTCCGCTGGGCAAGCGCGTCGGAACATCGGCTCGCGCTCCTCCGCGCGCGCCGCTGCCCGGGGCGGTCACGAGGGAGGCCCCTCCTCCGGCGCCGCGGCGTCGATTTTATCGGTTCACTTCTTGTGTTCGCTCGCGCGCGTGAGGTATGGGCTCGCCATTCGCTTGCAGCCTACGAGAGCGCAAGCCTTCGCACCTCGCTCCCCGCGTTCGCGTGGACGATCGGCGAAGTGGCATGGCGCCGAATTCGGGTGGGAGACTCGGCCCACGTAGATCAAGAGTGTGCAATCGCTCCGAGAGCGATCACGAGAGAGTGTGGTACTGATGTCGAAGAAGCTTTTTGTCGGTGGACTGGACTGGAACACGAACGATCAGAGCCTGGCTCAGGCGTTCGCCGAATTCGGGACCGTCAGTGAGGCCAAGGTGATCATGGACCGCGAGACCGGGCGTTCGCGCGGCTTCGGGTTCGTCACCTTCCAGGACAGCGCCGAGGCGCAGGCCGCGATCGCGGGCATGGACGGGCAGTCGATCGATGGTCGCACCGTGCGTGTCAACGAGGCGCAGGAGCGCTCCGGTGGTGGTGGCGGCGGCGGCGGCGGTCGCGGTGGCTTCGGCGGCGGCGGCGGCGGTGGACGCGGTGGCTTCGGCGGCGGTGGCCGCGGTGGTCGCGGCGGCTACTGAGCCTGACCTGCTGCTGAGACGAGGGCGGTCCTTCTTCGGAAGGCCGCCCTCTGCGTTTAACAGGTCGCGGCTTCGCGAACCCACGAGATGTAGCTGCGCGAGCCGTCGACGACCTCGAGCGAGAGGACCTCGGGCACCTGGTAGGGATGGATCTCGAGCAGACGCTGCTCGAGCTTGGCGTACTGCGCCGACGGCGTCTTGATCACCAGGAGCGTCTCGGAGTCGTCCTGGATCTCGCCCTTCCACCAGTAGAGGCTCTTGACCCCGGAGACGACGTTGACGCAAGCGACCAGCCGCTCTTCGAGGACCGTGCGCGCGATGCGGTCGGCGTGGTCGGGCGGGCAGGTGCAGAGCACGACGCGAACGTCGGGGTTGGTTTCGGACATCACGAGCTCCGGACGGAAGGTGCGGTGGGTTGTGCGCGGATGTGGGCGGCGCGTCAAGCACGGGGCGCGTTGCGCGCGGGCGTGAGCCTGGTGATCGTCGCACGCGGCGGTCGGGGCGCTCGCTCGCCGCGGCGGAGCCGGCGCGAGGCTTGGGCCCGATCACACACGTCGCGCGGCCTCGCGCGGCTGCATGCTTGCCTTCCTCATGGTGTTCCGCTATGTCGGCGCGTCCGTGTGGCCGGCGATCGAGCCCGGACGACGGCGCGGCGCGCCACGCGCCCCCGAACATCGGACGAGGGATTCCATGAGCAGCGCACTGACCGCAGACCTCCAAAAGGACATCCGCCTCATCGAGCGCGGGCTCGCCAAGGGCTTCCTCTCTCGCGCCGCGGCGGACAAGCTCGCCAAGGACCTGCCCGACGTCGCCGACAAGGCGGACTGGGTCGACATCGACGGCCTCGACGCCGACGACGACAACGACGCCGAGGACGTCGACGCCGACGGCGACGACGACCATGGCGAGGACTGAGCGATGAGCGTGCAAGGCGCGAGCGCCGGCGGCGGGCACGACGACATCGACTTCTCGACCTTCGTGATCTCGCTCGGGCGCAACGCTGCGATGCAGCTCGATCCGTCGAGCAAGAGCTTCAACCTCGCGCTCGCCAAGCAGACGATCGACATTCTGGCGATGATCGAGCAGAAGACCGCCGGCAACCTCACCACCGAGGAGGCGGATCTGCTGCGCGAGATCCTCTTCCAGTCGCGATTGGCGTGGCGCGAAGCCTCGCGCGGCACGGGCTGAGGTGTGGCGACGGCAGCTCGCGGCCCGGAGCTCCTTGACCAGACAGGAGCTCGCGGCTGCCTGCGCATCGCCGTGCTGGCCGTATGCGGCCTGACGAGCCTCGGCTGCCCCGAGGAGCGCCTGCCCGGCTATTACGACCCGCCGACCCTGGGCGATGCACGCGGCGCGGCGACGCCGATCGAGGAGGTCGCGGCGACGCCGCGCGAGGATGATCCACGCCGCCCGGACGCGCTCGGGGCGGCGGCCGACGGCGGCGCCCTCAGCGAACAACCGCGCGCACCGACGTCCGACGAGGTGCCGAGCTTCGTCGGCCTCTTCCGGCGCCTCTCGCCCTCGGTCGTGAACATCTATACGCAGGAGGTCATCGAGCGCAGCCTGCCCTACCCCTGGGGCATGCTGCCGCCGCCCGACCCCGAGAGCGGGCTCGGCACGAGCCTCGGCTCGGGCATGGTGCTCGACGTCGATGGGCACATCCTCACCAACGCGCACGTCGTCGAGAACGCCGCCGAGATCCGCGTGCGCTTCCACGACGAGTCCGAGCTGCCGGCGCGCCTGGTCGGTCTCGACCCCGTGCGCGACCTCGCCGTGCTCAAGGTCGACGGCGCGCGCGATCTGGTGGCGGTCGTGCCCGGCGACTCGAGCGCGCTCGAGGTCGGCGACTGGGTCATCGCCATCGGCAACCCGTTCGGCCTCTCGCACACGATCACCAAGGGCATCGTCAGCGGCAAGGGCAGGAGCGAGCTCAACGATCGCTACGGCTACCTCGATCTGCTGCAGACCGACGCCGCCATCAACCAGGGCAGCTCCGGCGGGCCGCTCTTCGACATGCGCGGGCGCGTCGTCGGGGTCAACACCGCCGTCAACGCCGAAGGTCACGGCATCGGCTTCGCCATCGGCTGGGACGCGGTCGACGAGGCCCTCCCGCGCCTCATGCAAGGCGGCCAGGTCTCGCGCAGCTGGCTCGGCGTCTACGTCAGCCAGGAGCACCCCGACGACGGCGCCGACCTGGTGCGCGTCGACGCGGTCGTCGCCGAGAGCCCGGCCTCGCGCGCCGGGATCCAGCCGGGCGACGTGCTGATCGCGCTCGACGAACGGCCGGTGCGCACGGTGGCCGAGTTCCGGCTGCGCGTCGCCAGCGCCGTCGCCGGGCGCGACATGAAGATCGACGTCGAGCGGCGCGGATTGCCGTTGCAGGTCGTTGCGCGGCTCGAAGAAGCGCGCGATATCCGGTGACGTACGAGGCGCGGGACGACAACGCATCGGCGTGACCACCCGGCCCGCCCCATCGCCAGACAGGTCGACATGCGCTTCGACGATTTCACCGACGCCGCGCGCCGCGCGGTCGAAGAGGCCAACGCCACCGCCATCCGCGATCGCCACCCGCAGCTCACGGCCGAGCAGCTGCTGCTGACGATGCTCGATGCGCGCGACACCGACGCCCTGCGCGTGCTGATCTACCTCGGCACGGCGACGGCGACGCTGCGCCAGGCGCTGGCCGACGAGGTGGCCACCTTCCCGCGCGTCGCGCAGGACCGCATGGTGATCGCGCCCGCCCTGGTACGCATCCTCGAACAGGCGCGCGCCAACGCTCGCGCCGACGGCGCGCCCGCGACCTCGACGGCGCATCTCCTCGGCGCGCTCGCCTACGTCAGCGGCACGCGCGCGCAGGCCGCGCTCATCCACTCCGGCGCCAGCGCCGAGGCTGTGGCGCGCGCGGCGCGGGCGATCCACCGCGGCGAAGGCGGCGGCCGCCGTGCGAGCGAGGTCGTGCAGCCAGCCGGCCACACCCCGGGCCCGAGCCACGGCGCCACCGTCGGCGGCGGACCCGGCGAGACGGTGGCGCCCTCGGGCCCGTCGACCGGCGCGGCAGCGGGCAGCGACGAGGTGGGCGAGAGCATGCTCGCGCAGTTCGCCGTCGACCTCACCGCGCGCGCGCGCGCGGGCAGGCTCGACCCGGTAATCGGGCGCGAGGACGAGCTGCGCCGCATCATGGAGATCCTCGGGCGGCGCCGGAAGAACAACCCGGTGCTCATCGGCGAGCCGGGCGTCGGCAAGACCGCCATCGTCGAGGGGCTGGCCCAGCGCATCGCCGCCGGCGACGTGCCCGACGCGCTGCGCGGCAAACGGCTTCTCGCGCTCGACCTCGGCAGCGTCATCGCCGGCACCAAGCTGCGCGGCGACTTCGAAGAGCGCATGAAGCGCATCGTGCAGGAGGCGCTCGAGAGCCAGGGCCAGGTGATCCTCTTCATCGACGAGCTGCACGCGCTCGTCGGCACCGGCGGCGGCGGCGGCAAGGGCGGCATCGACGCGGCGAGCCTGCTCAAGCCGGCGCTGGCGCGCGGGGAGCTGCACGCGATCGGCGCGACGACGACCAAGGAGTACCGCGGCTCGATCGAGAAGGACGCGGCGCTGGCGCGACGCTTCCAGGCGGTGCAGATCGACGAGCCATCCTTCCCCGAGACCGTCTCGATCCTGCGCGGCCTCAAGGAGCGCTACGAGGTGCACCACGGCGTGCAGGTCACCGACCAGGCGCTGGTCGCGGCGGTGCGCCTCTCGACGCGCTACGTCTCCGATCGCTTCCTGCCCGACAAGGCGCTCGATCTGCTCGACGAGGCGGCGAGCCGGCTGCGCCTCGAGACCGACTCGCTGCCCGGCCCGATCGACGAGGTGCGGCGCCGCATCATGCAGCTCGAGGTCGAGGCCAAGGCCCTGCAAAAGGAGGGCTCGGCCTCGGCGCTGGCGCAGCGCGACCTGGTCGAAAAGGAGCTCGCCCGGCTGCGCGCGCAGCACGAAGAGGAGACCGATCGCTGGAAGAAGGAGCGCGACATCGTCGCGCGCATCCGCCAGGTCAAGGAGGAGCTCGACTTCCTGAGCCGCGGCGAAGAGGCGGCGAGTCGCGCTGGAAACCTCAATGAAGCCGCGGAGATCCGCTTCGGAAAGGTGCCGGCGGCACGGCGGCGGCTGGCCGCGCTCGAGGGTGAGCTGGCGGTCGTGCAGAAAGACGGCGGCTACCTCAAGGACGCGGTGACCGACGACGACATCGCGCAGGTAGTCTCGGCGTGGACGGGGATCCCGGTGACGCGCCTGGCCGAGGAGGAGTCGAAGAAGCTCCTCGAGCTCGAGGCCCGCCTGGGCAAGAAGGTGATCGGGCAGGACGAGGCGATCAAGGCGGTCTCCAACGTCGTGCGCAGGAGCCGTAGCGGCATCCAGAACCCGGGACGACCGCTGGGCTCGCTGCTCTTCCTCGGCCCGACCGGTGTCGGCAAGACCTACCTCGTCAAGTGCCTGGCCGAGATCCTCTTCGACGACCAGCACGCGCTCGTGCGCATCGACATGAGCGAGTACATGGAGAAGCACGCGGTCGCCCGCCTGGTCGGCGCGCCGCCGGGCTACGTCGGCCACGAGGAGGGCGGCCAGCTCACCGAGGCCGTGCGCAAGCGCCCCTTCTCGATCGTGCTCCTCGACGAGGTCGAAAAGGCCCACTCCGAGGTCTTCGATCTGCTCCTGCAGGTGCTCGACGACGGGCGCCTCACCGACTCGATGGGGCGCGCGGTCAGCTTCAAGAACACGCTGATCGTCATGACCTCGAACCTCGGCTCCGAGGCGATCGTCGAGCTCGCCGACGCGCCCGACCACGAGATGCGCGCCAAGGTGAAGGAGGCGATCGACGACTTCTTCCGGCCCGAGATGTTGAACCGCATCGACGAGCAGGTGATCTTCCGGCGCCTGTCCAAGGACGACATCGTGCGCATCGTCGAGCTCGAGCTCGGCTCGCTGGCCAGGCGCCTGGCCGATCAGGGGCTCTCGCTCCGCCTGAGCGACGGCGCGCTCGCGCGCGTGGCCGACGAGGGCTACGACCCGGCCTTCGGCGCGCGCCCGGTGCACCGCGCCATCCGCCGCCTGATCGAGGACCCGCTGAGCTTCGCGATCATCGCCGGCACCTTCAAGGGCGCGCGCGGCGTCGAGGTCGATCTCGATCCGAGCGAGGCGGCGGGCGAGCGCAAGCCCTTCGTCCTGCGCGCTATCGGGGGCGGCGACGCGGGCGGCGCGGCCGCATGAGCGTCGGTGGTCGCTCGGCGGATCCACCGCGCACCTCGCCGGCGCGTGATACAGGCGCCACGCGCGCGCGCTGGCTCGAGGTCGAGCTGCCGTGGCGCGGGACCGATCGCCTCGGCGCGCCGCTCGAGCTGCGCCGCGCGACGCCGAGCGACGCGACCGCGTGGATCGAGCACCTCAGCCGCATCACCGTCGAGACGCCCTGGATGTTGCAGAGCGCCGAGGATCCGCTGCCGACGTCGCTCGAACAGCGCACGTTGCTCGAGGAATACGACGCGCGCGAAGGCTCGCTGGCGATCCTCGCGCAGCGGCCCGGCGGCGACAGGAGCGACGGCGCCGCGCGCATCCTCGGCACGCTCACGCTGGCCAGCGGACGCTCGCGCCGCACCGAGCACGCGGCCGAGCTCTCGATGGGGGTCGGGCGCGCGTACTGGGGGCGTGGGATCGGCGCGCTGCTGATGGGCGCCGGCTTGACCTGGGCGAAGCGCAACCACATCCTGAAGCGCGTGAGCCTTTCGGTCTTCCAGGACAACGAGGTCGCGCGCCGCCTCTACGAGCGCGTCGGCTTCGCCACCGAGGGCGTGCTCAGGCGCTATGTGCGTCTGCCGCCGGCGGGCGACGCGAGCGGGACGCACCGCTACGAGGATCTCGTCGTCATGGGCCTGTGGCTCGGCGAGCCGTGAGGCGCCGGGCCGGCATGCGTGCGTGGCGCTGGCTCGGGCCGGGCGCGCTGCTCGTCGCGCTCGGGGCGGTGTCGGCGTGCGAGGAGCCGGAGGCGCCGGTCGGACCGCCGCGCTGCGAGCCGGAGCGTGAGCACGAGCTCGATCGCAAGCTCAAGCTGGCGTTCAAGGCGCTGGCCCTGGGCGAGACCGACGAGGCGCGGAACCTCTTCCAGGCCGTGCTCGCCGAGGAGCCCGACCACCCCGAGGCGCAGCTCGGCCTGCGCCTGTCGAGCGGCAGACAATCGATCGAGCCGGCGCCGGACGCGCAGGAGCCAGCGCCGGGAGAGGCCCCACCCAAGGGCGGCGCTCGCGAGCGAGGCGAGGTGCGTCACGCGGTCGCGGTCTCCGGGCAGTGGGTGCCGTTCGGGGTCGCCGTCGACGCGACGCGCTGGCGCTTCGAGGAGCTCAGGGCGCTGGCGCCGCTGCGCCGCGAGCGTGACGGCGGCGGGGTGGTGCACGGCTACTACCGCGCGCGCCACCGCGACGGGCGACCGACGCCGGTCGAGGATGCGGCCCGGCTCTCCGAGCGCGTCGACCTGATCGTGCTGCACGACACCCACACGCGCACGGCGCGCGAGGCGGTGGTCGAGCTCGAGGGCGCCGGCGGCTCGACGCACTTCATCGTCGACTGGGACGGCGCGATCTACCAGGTGCTCGACCTGGCGTGGGAAGCCAACCACAGCCAGCGCGCGGCGATCGACGCGCGCAGCGTCTCGATCGATCTCGTCAACCCGGTCGAGCTCGGCGACGCGCCCGGCCTGCCCGACGAGGCCGAGGCGCGCGGCGAGCACCGCCCGCTCAGCGAATTCGTCGTCCTGCAGAACGACGAGGTCCAGCAGTGGGGCTACACCGCGGCACAGATCGCGAGCCTCGAGCGGCTGGTGCGCGCGCTCGGAGCGCTCCTGCCGGGCGTGCCGATGCGCGTGCCCGCCGAGGGAGGCGGCGTGCCGCGCCGGGCGCTGCCCGAGCCGGACGCGCTGGACGGCGTCATCGGTCACCTTCACGTGTCGCGGCGCGCACAGGATCCCGGCGCGGGTTTTCCCTGGGAGGCATTCTCCGCCGCCATCGGGCGACCGTGACGACCCGCGGATACAGCGCCGCGCCCGGTTCGATTTGACATACGAAGTCGCTGCACTACACTGCGCAACCGAACCTCCGGGGAGCGACCCGCGACCCGGGACACGACGACGACGCGGTGCCCAGCTGGGCGAGGGCCCTCTGAAACCGGGTCATGAATCCGATGAAGCCCGCGTGCGTCTGTGAGCGCGTCGGCGGCCGCCACCGAGGAAACCGATTCGAAACCGGCGGCCGGCGACGACAGGCGATAAGCGAAGACGCCGATAACCGTAGCCTGAGGAGGCACAAGATGAAGAAGATTCTGCTACCCCTTGCGTTGATGGGCACGATGGCGCTCCCGATGGTCGCCTGCGACGTCGAAGACCCCGCCGGTGACGCGACGGACACGACGACCGACACGACCCCCGGCGAGACCACCGGCGACACCGGCCCGGGTGACACCACCGAGCCCGACAAGTACTTCGCGGTCATCGTCGACGATTCGCAGATCTTCCCGACCCACCGCGTGGTCGGCACCGACCCCTGCGCGACGGCGAGCCCGCCGCTCTACGCTCACGGCGCCGACATCGACGCCATCGGCCTCTTCGACGCCGACCTCCTGATCGGCTACCTCGACGTGGTCGACTACCAGGAGGGCGGGATCTGCACTGGCAACCGCGCGACCGGTCCGACCGATCCGGATCAGGCCAAGGGCGCGCCCAACGCCACCATCACCGAGCGCTTCGTCTCGCTCGGCGGCGGCTTCCTGACCGGTGAGTTCGCCGGCCAGGCCCAGATCCAGAGCGGCGACACCATCGTCGTCTACGAGGTCGGCACCAAGTGCGGCAACAACCAGAACTGCGGGGGCCAGGACGAGGGCTACGAGGTCTTCGTCGCCTTCGATCTCGACTGCGTCAACGAGGCGAACTACCCGTACGCGTCCTGCGGCATCAAGCTGAGCGACGACGCCGAGGGCGAGGCGACGATCCCGGTCTCGGGCTTCTGATCCGCGAGCGTCATCGATGAACGAAGCCCGCCTCCCACGAGGCGGGCTTCTTGCTTTCAGCTCGGGATCTCCCAGCGGCCCTTGACCCAGACCGCGCCATCGGCGGCCAGGAACGCCTCGCCGCTGCCGTACGGATCGCCGGGCAGGACCTCGAAGCGCAGCGCGTGCTCGACGCGCTCGAGGAGGCCACGACCGCGACCGAGCTCGAGTCCGAGCGTGTACTGACCCGGGGTGAGCGGCAGCGCTTCGAGCGCCGCGCGCACGGTGAGCTCGGAGACCTCGCGCGCGCCGAGATCGAGCCCGGTCATCGCCGAGCGGAAGCGGAAGAGCGCCTGCCCCTGCCCGCTCGAGATTACGATGCGCGCCTCGAGGTCGGCGAGACCGCGCACGTCGGCGATGGCGATCTCGGCGATGAAGGGACCGCCCGGCGAAAAGCGCGCCGTCTGGGTCTCGCGCTCGCCGAGGAGGCGCAGGCGCTTGAGGTGTCGGGTCTCGCCAGGCCGGAACTCGCGCACGGCCGCGCCACCGCTGTCGACGGTGACGTGCAGGTAGCGCTCGAGCACCTCGGGGGTGGGGCCGTCGGCGACGAGGCGACCGCGGTCGAGCAGGATGGAGCGCGCGCAGAGGTCACGGATCTGGTTGAGGTCGTGGCTGACGAAGAGCGTGGTCGTGCCGGCGAGCGCCGAGCGGCGGATGCGCTCGGAGGCGAGCGCCCGGAAGCGCGCGTCGCCGACGGCCAGCGCCTCGTCGACGACCATGATGTCGTGCTCGAGCACCATGCCGATGGCGAGGCCGAGGCGACTGCGCATGCCGGCCGAGTAGCGCTTGAGCGGCGTGTCGAGGAACTGTTCGACCTCGGCGAAGCCGACGATCTCGTCGAGGTGGCGGTTGACGAGCTCCTTGCGCATGCCGTGGATCGCCGCCTTCATGAAGACGTTCTCGCGACCGGTCAGCTCCGGGTGGAAGCCGATGCCGACCTCCAGGAGACTGTTCATGCGACCGCGCACCACGGCGCGCCCCCGCGTCGGCTCGGTGATCCCCGAGAGCACGCGCAGGAGCGTCGTCTTGCCGGCGCCATTGTGGCCGATGAGGCCGACGACCGCGCCGCGCTCGACCTCGAACGAGACGTCCTCCAGCGACCAGAGCTCGTCGCGCTGGACCTCGACGCGCTTCTTCCAAGGCATCAGCGCGCGCCTGGCGATCGATGCGGCGCCGCGCACGACGCCGGCGGTGATCCACTGGTTGCGCGACCGCGTGCGCGTGATGAGGTAGCGCTTGCTGAGCCCTTCGGCGGTGATGATGGCGGTGGTGCTGGTCATCGCTTCAGATGTGATCCGCCAGCGTGCCCTCGGCGCGCTTGAAGAACCAGAGACCTCCCCACAGCAGGACGACGACCATGGTGAAGGAGACGAGGGTCGCCTCGAGGTGCACGCTGCCGGCGCCGCGGAAGAGCGACCAGCGCGAGCCGTCGATGATGTTCACCAACGGGTTGAGCGAGTAGAGGAAGCGCCACTTCATCGGCACGATCGACGTCGCGAAGCCGACGGGCGAAATGTACATGCCAAGCTGCAGGAAGTAGGGCACGAGGTACTGGAAGTCGCGGTAGCGCACGTTGAGGACCGCGATCCACAGACCGAGCGCCAACGCGGTCAGGCCGGCGAAGAGGATGAAGAACGGGAAGAAGATGAAGTGCCAGTCGGGCAGGTAGCCGTAGGCGGCGAGGCCGATGAGCAGGATCACGAACGATATCATCAAATTATGCGCCGCGACCGCCAGCGACTTCAGCGGCAACACCAGCCGCGGGAACTGCACGCCGGTGATGAGCTCGCGCGTGGCGATGAGCGAGTTCGAGACCGAGGTCAGCGACTGCGCGAAGAAGTGCCAGGGCAGGAGCCCGGCGAAGACGACCAGCGGATACGGCGCCTCGCCGACGGTCGGCAGGCGTGCGAGCCGGTCGAAGACCAGGGTGAAGATGATGATGCTCATCAGCGGCTGGACGATGGCCCAGCCCAGCCCGAGATAGGTCTGCTTGTAGCGCACGAGGATGTCGGACCACGCCATGTGTCCGATGAGGTGGCGATGCTGCATGAGACGTCGCCAGTAATCCCTGCGGGCGCTTCCCGGTTCGATCACCCTTTCCAAGGTCGCGTACCTCTTGAGTGGATGGTATGCGGCGTGTGCGGAGGCGGAACTTAGATGATGTCGCCGGAAAAGACCATCACGCTCATGACCACGCCGGTCATGCCCGATCTGCGCGGGGTGGGCGTCGAACAGCGGGCCGCGCGCACCCTCGCCGCGCTCGCGCTGCGCGGGCCGGTCGACCTCGTGCTCTGCCGCGCGCGCTGGGTCGATTGGGCCGAGCGCCTGCGCCGCCGCGCACCGCCCGAGCCGCGCCCGCTGCCCGCAGGCTGCCGCAGCCTGACGCGCGCGCCCCGGGCCGAGCCGCTGCCCGCCGAGACGGCGCTGCGACGCGCGGCGCTCGCCCTGCCCCGCTCGGCCGCTCTGGGCGCCTGCACCCGCGCGCTCGCCCGGACCCTGCCGGCGGGCCGGCCGCGGCCCGACGTCGCGCCTCGGTGGGCCACCCGCCCGGACCACGCCGAGCAGCCGGGCCACCTGCACGCCTTCCGCCTCGCGGCCGCGGCGGCGTTGCCCGATCTCGGCGAGCGCGTGCGCCGCGAGATCGATCTCGACGACATCGAGTCCGAGGTCGCGCGCGACGTCGCCGCCCTCGCCGCGCGGGCCGGAGACCACGCCGTGGCCGCCTTCTACCGCGCGCTGAGCGACCGCCTCGGCGCGCTGGAGGAGACGCTCCTGCCGCGCTTCCACAAGGCCTGGGTCTGTTCGCACGCCGACCAGGCGACGCTCGGCGCGCGCTTCCCGCGCCTCGAGCTCGGCGTGCTCCCCAACGTCGTGGACCTGCCCGCGGCGCGCCGCGGCCCGCGCGCTCCAGGACCGGCGCGCTTCCTCTACGTCGGCGCACTCGCCTACTACCCCAACATCGACGCGCTGCGCGTGCTGCTCGAGCGCGTGCTGCCCCGTCTCCGCGCCACCGCACGCGGCCCCTTCGAGCTGCACGTCGTCGGGCGCGGCGCACCGCGCTGGCTCGCCCGCCGCCTGGGCGCGGACCGGAGCGTCGTCTTTCACGGCGCCGTGCCGGCGATGGGCCCGCACTACGCCGCGGCCGACGCGGTCGTGGTGCCGCTCGGCGCCGGCGGCGGCACGCGCATCAAGCTGCTCGAGGCCTTCGCGCACGAGGTGCCGGTCATCGCGACCGCCACCGGCGCCTTCGGGCTCGACGTCGTCGCCGACGAGCACTTCGTCCTGGCCGACGACGACGAGAGCCTCGTCGCGCGCTGCGCCCGCTTCATCGACGATCCGGAGCACGCGCGTGCCATCGCCGAGCGCGCGTATCGCTACGTCATGACCCACCACCACGCCGACGTCTTCGCGAAGCGCCTCGTCGCTCCCACCTCGTCCTCGCCCATCGCCGGAGTCTCCCTGTGAGCAAGCGCAAGAAGGGTCGCGGCAAGAGCGCCGGCGACGTGCCCCCGTCCGCCACTACCAATACCACCGCGGCCCGCGCCGACGCGCCCACCGTCGCCCCCGCACCCGAGCCGAGCGCCCCCCCCGATCCGCGCAAGGCACGCGCCGCCGAGCGCGCGCGCACCGTCGCCCCCACACCCGAGCCGCCCCCGCCGATCCTCGGTCCCAGCGAAGGCCACGCCGACAAGCTTGCGCCGCACGGGCCTCGCCTGCGCTGGCTCGCGCTCGGCGCCATCGTGCTCGCCTGGGTCTTCGGCCTGAGCCTGCGCGCCGCGTGGCTCGGCAGCCTCGACGAGAACCCTGAGGCCACCACCTTCGAGGGTCATCGCCTGCTCACCACCGCCGACGCCTACTACTACGCCACGGGCGTGCTGCACGAGACGACGGGCTTCCCCACGGGCAACGACCGCGTGCCCGGCCTCGACGAGAACGTGCTCATCGCGCTCGGCGGCTTCGCCGTCTCGCTCGGCTTCGCCATCGAGGACGTCTGCCTGTGGATGCCGGCGGTCATCGCGCCGCTCATCGCCGTCCCGCTCGTCCTGCTCGGGCTCATGTTCGGCCGCCTCCTCTGGGGATTCATCGCCTCGCTCGTCGCGGTGCTCGGCTTCTCCTACTGGAACCGCACCGTGCCCGGCTACTTCGACACCGACATGATCACGATCCCGTACGTCTTCGGCGTCGTCGCCCTGCTGGTCGCCGCCTTCTGGCGCCGGCGCGCCTGGCTCGGCACCCTCGCCGCGCTCCTCGTGATCCTCGCGCCCTACATGCACCCGGGCTCCGAGCGCGTGCTCGCTGCCACCACCATCGGCGTCGTCGGCTACGCCCTCGTCTTCACGCGCAAGGATCCGATCGGCTACCGCATCGCGCTCGCGCTGCTCGTCGCCTTCCTGCCGATCCCCTTCTGGCTGCGCGCACCGCTCATCCTCGTCCTCGAGCTCGGGCTCCCGCGCCTGCGCGTGCCGGCGCCACAGATCGTCTACCCGCTCGTCACCCTCCTCCTCTTCTTCGTCGTCGCCTGGCAGAGCCGCTCGATGGACGTGGTGCTCGATATCCTCGGCATCGACCTCGACGACGACGGCGGCCGACAGCGCGCTCGCGCGGCGGATCTGGCCGTCTCCTTCCCCGGGATCGGCCACACCGTCGCCGAGCTCGTCTCCCCCGACCTCGACAAGCTCAGTAGCCGCGTCGCCGGCCACGGCGCGCTCATCGTCAGCGGCGCGCTCGGCATGCTGGCGATGTGCTGGCGCCACCGCCCCTTCCTCCTGATCGCTCCGCTCGTCGGCCTCGGCACGATCTTCGCGGCCGGCGGCCAGCGCTACACGATCTTCGCAGTGCCGGCCTTCGCCCTCGGCAACGCCTGGCTCGTCCTGCTCGTCGGCCGGATGATCGCGCACGTCGTCATGCGCCATCGCGCGCGCCTGGTCGAAGCCGTCGCCGCGCTCGCGCTCTCGCCGCTCCTCATCGGGCCCGCGGTCGCGCACGCGCTCTCCTACCCCGCGCGCACCGCCGTGACCGGCCCGGAGGCCGAGCTCCTCACCCGCATGAAGGAGCGCATCCAGCCGGGCGACGTCATGTTCACCTGGTGGGACTACGCCTACGGTCTCTGGTATCACTCCGGCGCTCGTACCGTCATCGACGGCTCCAAGCAGAACCAGGACACCTGGATGGTCGCCGAGGCGCTCTTCACCTCGTCACAGCGCGAGGCCGCCGCGCTCGCCCGCATCGCCGCCGAGACCCAGGCGCGCTACCAGGGTCTCGACTCCTTCATCGGCGACGTCCTGCGCGACTACCGCGACAAGACCGGCCGACCCGTCAGCGACTTCGTGCCGGCGCTGCGCGAGGGGCGCGTCGAGCTCCCGGAGAAGACCCGCGAGGTCTACCTCTACCTGCCGTGGCGCCTCATGCAGATCGCGCCCAACGTCGCCAAGCTCCGCGAGGCCAAGGGCCTCGTCCCCGACGACGAGCTCGGCCGCCGCACCTTCCTCGTGCCGGTGCAGCTCGGCCCGGACGGCCGCCCGCTCGGCCGCTCGCCCTGGCGCTACGACGCGGCGAGCCAGCAGCTCATCGGCGCGCGCGGCGACAAGGTCCCGGTGCACACCGTCACCAGGGTGAGAGCCGCCGGGGGCGGGCTACGTCCCGATGAGCGGGTCGTCAACCCGCAGGGCCACGCCTGCGTGGTCGAGCTCGAGCACAGCAGCATGCGCATCTTCATGGATCGGCACACCTACGACTCCGTGCTCACGCAGCTCATGCTGATCGCCAAGCCGGACACCCGCCTCTTCGAGCCGCTCATGTTCGCGCGCGGCGGCGTGATCTACCGTCTCAAGATCTGATCGCCCCGGCCCCGTCGCCGCGCTCACCGGCGGCGATGCGCTCGAGCGCGTCGACGATCGCCGCAGCGGCCCCCGGCAACGCCAACGCGCGCATGCGCTGCGCCAGGGTCGTCCTCAACGCCTCATCGGACAAGAGCGCGACCAGCTCGGCGCACGCCGCGTCGTCTCCCGGCTCGCGCTCGTCGAGCAGCCGGATCGCGCCGCTGCGCGCATAGTGGCAAGCGTTCTCGCGCTGATGATCATCGGCCGCGCCCGCCAGCGGCGCGACCAGCGCCGGCACCGCCGCCAGCGCCAGCTCCGCCAGCGTGCCGGCCCCCGCCAGGGTCACCGCCACGTCGGCGTCTAGGTAGGCCGAAGCGATGTCGTGCCAGAAGCTCGCCACCTGCGCCTCGACGCCCAGCTGCGCGTACGCATCCTGGAGGCGCGCCGGATCGATACCGCCCGCCTGATGGCGCACGCGCACGCGCACGCCGGCCGAACGCGCCGCCCGCGCCACCCACGCCGGCATGCGCGCATTGAGCAGCTGCGAGCCGTCGCTGCCGCCGAGCACCAGCACGTTCAGCGCCTCCGCGCCGCGACCGCGCGCCCTGGCCCGAGGCTCGCGCGCCAGCAGCCTGCCGGCGAGCTCCGCGCGCACCGGGTTGCCGGTCACGATCACCCCCGCGCGCGCGACGAAGCGTCCGCGCACCTGCGGGATCCCGACCAGCACCTCCGGCACGAAGCCGCCCGCAAGGCGGTTGGCCAGCCCCGGCACCGCGTTCTGCTCGTGCAGGCAGACCGGCAGACCCAGCGCGCGTGCCGCGATGAGGGTCGGGCCCGACGCCGGCCCACCGACCCCGAGTACCACCTCGGGCCTCACGCGCGCGAGGATCCCACGCGCTCCGACGACCGCGCCCGGGACGCGCCACAGAGCGCGCGCCGCCCCCGTGAGCCCGTGCAGCCGCAGCGGGCGCACCTCGATCGTCAGGAGCGAGTGCGCCGAGCGCGGCACCAGCCTCACCTCGTGACCCACCGCGCTGCCGATGAAGCAGGTCCGGGCTCGCGGGTTGCGACGGCGCACCTCGTCGAGCACGGCGATTCCCGTGAAGACGTGGCCTCCGGTGCCACCGCCCGTGACGACGACGTTTTTCAGCATGACGATTGGGGTGACTACGACGTGACGGGTGCACCGCCGGCGGCGAGGAAGCGATCGATGATCGCGTCGAAGCGGCGCACGAACTCGCGCTCGGTGAAGCGCTCGCGCTGCGGCACGAGCGTGGCGCGCAGCTCCTGAGCGTGGAGGTCGTCCTCGAGCGCGCGCGTGATCCTGGCGACGGCCTCGTCGACGCTGCGGTAGCGCAGGCGCGGATCGGCGGCGACGATCTCGATCTGGCCCCCGCCGTCCGGCACCCATACGACGCAGCCGGCACGCACCATCTCGGCGACGGCCATGCCGAAGTGCTCTTCGTCCATGCCGTGGATCCCGAAGCGCTGGCTCGCGACCAGCCGCACCAGCTCGTCGCGCGGGATGTTCTCGTAGAGGGTGACCCACGCGCGCTCGTGCTCGACCCGGCGCAGGACCCGTTGCGAGTATGCGTCGCTGCCCGCCGTACCGACGAGATGCAGGCGCACCTCCGGGAAGCGCTCGCGCACCGCCGCCAGGATCTCGATGATGCGCTCGATGTTCTTCTCCGGCGCGATGCGCCCGACGCAGACGAAGCCCGGCGCGCGCGCCTCCCAGGGCACGTCCGGGAAGTCCCCGGCGACCGGCGGGTAGAGCGTCACCGTCGGGTGCCCGTCGTACCAGCCCCGCATGAGGCGCCCCGTCCAGTCGGAGTTGACCAGCGTCAGGTTGCGCTTGATCCCGTCGCGACTCGCGGCCGCGATGCGATCGCACAGGGCGTAGTAGAGGCGCATCACGCGCTCGTCGTGATAGGAGCGCTGGTCGACGTCCGGCCGCGGGCGGATGTAGGTCGGGTAGTGCACGTACTGGATCCCGGGGCGGTGCAGATCGGCCTCGTTGTTCGCGGTGAGCACGAGATCGTAGGGCGTCGCCATGCCGTGCAGGGCACGCATCAGGAGGCTCGACTTCATCAACGCCAGCGGCGCCTTCGCCCGCTTGAGCAGCGGATAGAGGCGCGGCATCGCTCGCAGGTTCGTCAGCCGCGACGGGTCGATGCTCGTCCCGTAGAAGCGATTGATCGGCTCCACGTCGAGCGGCTCGAGCGTGAGCACCGTCAGGTCGAAGCGCGCGTGCAGCGCCTGGATCATCCACGCCGCGACCCCGTTGCCACCACCGGGGGGCTGCACCGAGGGCTGCATCAGCAGCGCGCGCGGCCGGCTCTCGTGGCTCGTCTGCTTCACCTCTGCCACCTCGTCACCACGGGCTCGAGAAGCGCGCGCGCACCGGCCCGACGTGCACGCCGGCGGGCCAGGGCTCACCGATCCCCGTGTCCAGCGTCGCGTCCGCCAGCGCCAGCCAGAAGTCGATCGCGTCGCCCGTCGCCGCCTGCATGGACAGCGCCATCATCAGCGGCGCGCCGCCGCCCTGCACCGGCTGGGTCGTGCAGCGTGCGCCGCCTCCGGCCGGGCTCACCCCGATGCCGATCCGGGTCGCCCCCGTGGCGACGAAGACCGCGTCCAGGACACCCGAGGCGCCACAGCCGGCGCCCGGCGGCGCCCCGAAGATCGGGCTCACGATCGCCGCGGCGACGTCGCTCTGGCCGTGGGTGACGAAGCGCAGGCGCTCGCCGTCCGCCCCGGAGAGCGTCGCGAGGAACGCGTCCTCGGGGCCCTGGGGCGCGGTCGCGACGCCGATCACCTCGAGGCTCCGGAAGCGCCCGGCGATCCTCAGATCCCCGACCGCGTCGAAGGCGATCCGATCGATCGCCCAGGCCGCCGAGCGCTTGTTCCACGCGCGCGCCCCGTCGGCCTCGAAGACGGAGACCACGACCTCGAGCGTCTCGGGATCGGCCGGCGTGGGCCCGGGCGTGACGTCGACCCAGACGACCGCGAAGCGCCCGTCGCGCGCCGCGGCGACGCGTGTGATGTCCTCGCGCCCGAACCAGGCCTGGCTCGCGATGCTGCCGCCGGAGCCGACCGCGTAGTCGTGGATGTAGATGAGCTGATCGCCCGGCACCAGGGTCGTGTCGCCGATCTGCCGCTGGATCGTCGCCTCGCCCACGTAGAAGAGGTTCTGGTCGACCCCCGCGAGCAGGTGGAGGATGCGCATGCCGGTCGCCGAGACGACCTGCGCCGCGTTCTCGGCGAAGATGCGCGTGCCGTTCAAGATGAGCGACTTGTTCTCGGTCTGGCTCGCCAGGAACTCGGCCTTGTTGCCGTTGGGCGCCGTGAAGGCCGCGCCGCCGATCGCGTCGAGCGTCGCCACCACGCCGGGCCCGCCGCAGACCGGCGCCCCGAGCTTCACGCCGTGACCGAGCCCGGGCACCGCCGTGAGCGTCGCCACGTCGATCGCCTCGAGGCTCGCGTCGAGCCGCACGAAGCGCGCCGCGCTGCCGTCCTGCTCGTTGATGGTCGCGTAGACCCACCCCTCGCACACCGCGATCGCCGGCCGCTCCGCGCGCGCGAGCGGCCCATCGAGGTAGACCACCGTCGTCACCACCGGCGCCTGGAGCTCTCCGCCGAGCGCCACGATCGCCGCGTGCGCCCCCGTGTCCGGTGCCGCGAAGCTGCGCCCGTCGACGACGACGTTGCCGCCCCCGACGCGCACCGGCACGAGCGCGCGATGACGCCCGCCGTTCGTCGCGATCGGCGCCGCGATCTCCGCAACGCCCTCGCTGCCGCTCACCCCGATCGGTCGCCCGAGCGCCCACACCGCGTTGGGATCGACGTCCCACTCGACGATCGGCGCGTCCGGCCCGATCGTGCCGTCGCCCCCGTCGAGCCCCGTGTCACCGCTCGTCGTGTCCGCGGGCGGGCCGACCTCGCCGCCCCCATCGCCGGGCGCCACCGTATCGCCGACGGTCCCGTCCTGCGCCGTGCCGTCCGACCCAACCTGGCTGTCGGGGATCGAGCCGGTGTCACCGCTGATGCCGTCGCCGACCGCGTCCACGCCGGCATCGGCGGAGACCTCGAGCCCGTCGATGCGATCGCGGATCGCGCCCTCGTCCGCGCATGCGAAGAGCGCCCAGGTCGCCGCCATGGCCAGCGCGCTCGCCGAGCCGCCCCACCGACCCATTCGCCCCATTCGACTCCTGCTCATCTGTCCCTCCCCTCGCACCTCGCCTCGCTCAGCGAAGCATCGCGAGGTTGTCGGCGTACGTCGCGCGCGCCGCGCGCGCCTCGGCCAGGCGCCCTTCCTGTTCCTGCACGACCTCGGCCGGCGCGTTCGCCAGGAAGCGCTCGTCCGCGAGCTTCTTGACGATCTTCTCGATGTCCTTGTCGAGCTTACCGATCGCCTTTTCCAAACGCGAGACCTCCTCCCCCAGATCGATGACCCCCTCCAGCGGCACGAAGACCTGGCAGGCCCCCGCCATCGCCACCGCGCTCTTGGGCGGACGCGCCAGCGCCACCCCCGCGCGCAGCTCCGCGACGTTGGCGAGCAGCGCGAGCCCGCTCGCCGCCCCCTCGACCAGCGCCGCCGCCGCCGCGTCCGGCGCCGAGACGACCACCCCCAGCGCCTGCTTGGGCGGGATACGGTTCTCGCCGCGGATCGTGCGCACCGCCTGGATCACCGCGATCTGCTGCTCGCACGCCGCCGCCGCCGCCTCGTCACGATGGCGCCCGCGCGCCTCGGGCCACGCCGCCACACACAGGCTCGGCGCGTCGCGCTCGGCCAGCGGCAGGCGCGTCCACAGCTCCTCCGACAGGAACGGCATGAACGGGTGCAGGAGCCTCAGCGCCTGATCGAGCGCGTGGATCAGGACGCGCTTGGTGCGCTCCGCCCCCTCGCCCGCCTCGCGCAGCGCCGGCTTGGACAGCTCGATGTACCAGTCGCACAGGCTCGACCACACGAACTGGTAGACGTGGTTGGCCGCCGCCTGGAAGTCGAAACGGTCCAGCGCCGCCGAGGTCTCGGCGATCGCCACCTCGAGCGAGTGCAGGAGCCAGCGATCCGAGACCGACAGCGCCCGACCGTCAGCCTCCGACAACGGCGTCACGGTCTGTCCTTCGTCGAGCTGCATGAACACGAAGCGCGTCGCGTTCCAGATCTTGTTGCCGAAGTTGCGATAGCCCTCGAGCCGCCCTGCCGAGAAGTTGAGGTCATGGCCCTGGGTCGTCAGCGCCGCCAGCGTGAAGCGCAGCGCGTCGGCCCCGACCTCCTTGGTGAGGTCGAGCGGATCGATCACGTTGTTGCGCGTCTTGGACATCTTCTGGCCGCGCTCGTCGCGCACCATCGGGTGCATGTAGACGGTGCGGAACGGCACGTCGCCCATGCAGTAGATCCCGAGCATCATCATGCGCGCGACCCAGAAGAACAGGATGTCGAAGCCTGTCTCCATCACGCTGTTCGGATAGAACGTGCGCAAGGCCGGCGTGTCGTCGGGCCAGCCCAGCGTCGAAAACGGCCACAGCCCGGACGAGAACCACGTGTCGAGCACGTCCGGGTCCTGCGCGATCTTCGCGCTGCCGCACCTCTCGCACGCGCTCGGATCGGTCTCGCTCACGGTGACGTGATCGCAGTCGCCGCAGAACCAGGCGGGGATCTGATGCCCCCACCAGAGCTGCCGCGAGATGCACCAGTCCTTGATGTTGGTCATCCAGTGGAAGAAGACCTTCTTCCACTCCTCCGACGTGAAGGTGGTCCGGCCCGCCTCGACCGCCTCGACGCACTTGTCGGCCAGCGGCCTGGCGACGACGTACCACTGCGTCGAGAGCATCGGCTCGACGACGACCTGCGTGCGCTGGCAGTAGCCGAGGTTGAGCGTGTGATCCTCGACCTTGACCAGCAGGCCCTGCGCCTCGAGATCGGCGACGATGCGCTTGCGCGCCTCGAAGCGATCCAGCCCGCGGTACGCCGCGGGTGCGTTGTCGTTGAGGCGCGCGTCCTGGTCGAGCACCGGGATCGACGGCAGCCCGTGGCGCTTGCCGGTCTCGAAGTCGTTGAAGTCGTGCGCGGGCGTGACCTTGACGGCGCCCGAGCCGAAGCTCATGTCGACGAGGATCGGGTCGGCGATGATCGGGATCCTGCGCCCGGTCAGCGGCAGGTCGACGGTGCGCCCGATCAGGTGGCGGTAGCGCGCGTCGTCGGGGTGAACCGCCACCGCGGTGTCGCCGAGCATCGTCTCGGGGCGCGTCGTCGCCACGACCAGGCGCTCGCCGTCGCCGTCGCTTACCGGATAGGCGATGTGCCAGAGCGATCCCTTGACCTGCTTGTGCTCGACCTCGAGATCGGAGAGCACGGTGTGGATCCCCGGCGACCAGTTCACCAGCCGATTCGCCCGGTAGATGAGCCCGTCGCGGTAGAGCCGCACGAAGGTCGTGCGCACCGCGCGCGAGAGCCCCTCGTCCATGGTGAAGCGCTCGCGCGCCCAGTCGACCGAGACCCCGAGCGTGTGCAGCTGTTCGGTGATGCGCGCGTGGTATTTCTCCTTCCAGCGCCAGACCTCGGCGACGAACGCCTCGCGTCCCAGCTCGAAGCGCGACCGGCCCTCCTTGGCGAGCTCGCGCTCGACGACCATCTGGGTCGCGATCCCCGCGTGGTCGGTGCCGGGCATCCACAGCGTGTTGAAGCCCTGCATGCGCTTGTGGCGGATGAGGATGTCCTCGATGGTCACGGTGAGGGCGTGCCCGATGTGCAGCGAGCCGGTGACGTTTGGCGGCGGAATCACGATACAATACGGAGGCTTATCCGATGTGTCCGCGGCGGCGAACCATTTGTCTTCGAGCCAGCGCGCATACCACTTCTTCTCCACCGCGGCGTGCTCGTAGGCCTTGGGCATCTCGATCGGCATCTCTGATTCGGCTCCCGAAAAGGCTCACTCGGCGGTGAGCCTCTTGATCTCTTCCTTGACCAGGTCCTCGGCGATCGCCGGCACCACCTTCCACACGATCTGCTCGGCGTGCGCGTTGAGGCGCACGGTGAGCTCGTCCTTCACGAAGCGATCGAGCCGCGCGAGGAGCTCGCCCTCGACGCGCGCCCGGATCTCCTTGGCCGCCTCCGCGACCGACCGCCCGACCGCGGCGTCGACCGCGGCCGCGACCAGCGGCTCCAGCCCCTGCTCGACCGCGCGCTCGACCGACAGGCTCGCCACCTCGGACACGACCTTGTCGATGCGCGTCGGCGTGGCCACCTCGGCCAGCGCCCGCTGGGCCGCTCCATCGACCGCCGCCGGCACGCGCTCGGCGACGACCCGCTCGGTCACCGCCAGGACCGTCGTCGGCAGGAGCCGCGCCAGCGCCCCGTCGATCAGCGCCGGCAGCCGCTCGTTGACCAGCGTCCCGAGCCGCGCGCCCAGGCGCTCCTCGATCTCCGCCAGCGCCGTCGCCTCGGACGCCCGCCCCGCGAAAGGCGAAGCTGGATCGGGCGTCGCGCGCGCGCGCTCTGGCGAAGGCGGCTCCTCCGGGCGGCGATATTGCGCGGAAGCAGGGGCGCCCACCCCGCCGGCCAGCGGCCCCGGCGCGGGCGCGAGCTCGTGCCCGGCCCGATAGCCCAGCGGCGCGCGATCGGGCAAGCCGAGCAGGCTGCGCGCGCGCTCGAGCAGGACGGCGCGCTCGAAGGGTTTGGCCAGCACGTCCTGAATCCCGACGTAGGCCAGGCGCTCGGGATCGGGCGTCGCGTACTCCGGCACGAGCAGGAGCGTGGTCACCTGCCTCGAGCCCGCCAGCTGCTTGAGCGCGTGCGCCAGCGCGTAGCCGTCGAGCCCCGGCAGCCCCTGGTCGGCGATGAGCAGATCGGGCGTGCGCTGGCGGGCGAGCTGCAGGGCCTGAGCCCCATCGGGCGCCAGCTCGATCTCGGCGCCGAGCTCGGCCAGCGCGGCGCGGATGAGCGACGCCAGCGTGCGCGACGGCTCGGCCACCAGGATCCGCAGCTCGCGGGCCGCGCTCTGCAGCGCCGCGCTCAACCGGCCTCGTTCGAGCCTGCCGCGCCGGCGCGCGCTTCGGCTTCGGCCTCGGCCTCGGCCTCGCGCTCGGCGGCCTCGAGCTCCGACCACGGAACGACCTCGTCGGGCTCGGGCAGGAAGAAGTCGGCGACCCCCATGATGATGGAGCGCACGTCATTCGCGGCGGTCGCGGCCGCCTCCGGCGAGGTCGCCTTGCCCCTGGCCAGCACCTCGAGCGGCGTCTTGCCCTTGAGCTGCGGCACCGGGTTGTGCAGCCAGCCCTCGGGATCGGGGAACACCGTGATCGCCGCCTGCCAGACGTCGTCGGGCACGACCTGCTCGCTCTCGCCCTCGCGCAGCGGCCGCGAGAGCTCCCGCGCCTCGGGCGCGAGGCTCGGCCAGTAGATCTCCTTGAGGCGCGCGGTGAAGTCATCCCAGGTCATCGGGCCGGACTTTTTCGGCGGCATGGTCCCCTCCTCGCTCCGTGCAAGCGACCCGCGCTCTATAACACCGAGCGGGACCCGTCCATAAGGACCACGTCGCGCCGCGCCCGGGACCCAACCGTCCGCGCCCCTCGGCCTTGCGCCCAAACATGACGATGAGGCGCGCTTCTGCCACGGCTCGCCGCGCCGACAAAGAACGAGGACCTTTCGGTCGTCATTTTTCCCAGCCCGCCCGTGCCCGTGCTCGCAAGCGTCGTCGACGGTCGTTGACCGGGGCCGGCGCGGTTGCTAATGGCGGCGTGGTGCAGGGCGAGTGAACGGATGGTCGCTCGCCGGCCGCGCGCGGGCCGGCTCCGGTCGGTTCGGGCGCGGAGGAGCGGGAGGAAAGTCCGAGCTCCGTAGGGCGATGGTGCTGGATAACGTCCAGCGAGGGTGACCTCAGGGAAAGTGCCACAGAGAGCAGACCGCCTCCCGGCCTTCGGGCCTCGGAGGTCAGGGTGAAAGCGTGAGGTAAGAGCTCACGGGCCGCCCATGGTGACATGGGGGGCCGGTAAACCCCACCTGGAGCAAGATCGAACGCGGGGCTGGGTCGGGTCGTCGTGGTCTCCACGGCGGCGCGGTCCTCGGGTGGCCCGCCCGAGTCCCCGCGGGTGTATCGCTCGAGCGGCGCAGCAATGCGTCGCCCAGATGAATGACCATCACCGGCCCCGAGGCGACGACGGACCGGGACAAAACTCGGCTTACAGGTCTCTCGCCCTGCACCCTCCCAACCCCGTGCCCGCGCCGGATCGTGCTTCCGGGCGGCCACGAGGGCCGCCCCTACGCGCGGCCCTCGCGATTCCCCACTCGTGACCGCTCCCGCTCCCTCTCTCCCCCTCTCCCTCTCCCGCGCCCCCGAGCTCCGCAAGCGATGCCCCGCCCCCCGAAGAAGACGCCGCGCCCGACCGCCAGGCGGCGCGCTCCGCCGCCGAAGAAGCCCGGCGGCAACGCGCACGTCGTCAAGCACGAGGCGGGCATGACGCTCGCGCGCTTCGTCGTCATGGAGGCCGGTGGCGCCCTGTCCGGGCGTGAGGCCAAGCGCCTCCTCGAGGAGGGGCGCTGCCACATCAACGGGCGCCTCGAGACCTTCGGCTCACGCGTGCTCGAGGCGGGCGACGTCGTCGAGCTCGCGCTGCCCGCACGCCCGGCCAGGCGTCGCCAGGCCTTCGACCGCGCCCGCGTCGTCTACGAGGACGACGATCTGCTCGTCTACGACAAGCCCCCCGGCCTCATGGTCGTGCAGGCCGACGGCAAGAAGGGCGCGCACCTGAGCGCGCTCGTCCAGGAGGTCGTGCCCACGGCCGAGCCGGTGCACCGCATCGACGCCGACACCTCGGGCCTCGTGATCTTCGCGAAGAACCCGACCGTACGCGCCGCGCTCGAGGAGGCCTTCAAGGCGCACGCCGTCGACAAGCGTTACCTCGCGCTCGTGCGCGGCCAACCCCGCGCCGAGGGCACGCACAAGAGCTTCTTCGTCAAGGTCGGCGGCGGCACCGGCATCGAGCGTTGGCGCTCGGGCTCGGGCGCTGGCGCCAAGGAGGCGATCACCCGCTGGCGCGTCGTCGACAAGGTCGGCTACTGGGGCGCGCTGGTCGAGGTCCGCCCCGAGACCGGCCGCCACCACCAGATCCGCATCCACATGGCCGAGCTCGGCCACCCGCTCCTCGGCGACACCCGCTACGGCGACCGCAAGGACCCGGTCGCGGTGACGCGCCACATGCTCCACGCCGAGCGCATCACCTTCACCCACCCGACGACCGGCAAGAAGATCGAGCTCGTCTGTCGCCTGCCCGATGACTTCAAGGCCGCCATCGAGTCCCTGCGCCGCTCTTGAATCGGTGCCAGCAGGCGACCACAAGGGCCGACATCGATCGTAGATCCTATGAAGACCGAGCCGTCCTGGCATCCTCACTCTTCTAACCAGGAGGGTGCCATGCGAACGGTGTTCTGGACGGCTCGGGAGATGGATTCTACTTCGGACGTGAAGGTGATGTACAT
>WYBB01000013.1 GCA_011526585.1 Deltaproteobacteria bacterium | reverse complement strand
GACCGATCCGGCTGTTCACCATCACCGATCTGCGCGTTCACGATCCCCGATCCAGGTGTTCACGATCCGCCGATCCCGGCGTTCACCATCAACCGATCCGCGCGCTCATGATCGTCCGTTTTTCGCACTGAGTGTCGTGCGCGCGCGTCATGCGACGAGCCGGAAAGGGAGACCGCAAGGTTTCAATCCCGTTGTCCGGGCTGAGTGTCGTGCGCGGCCGACGCTCCCGAAAGGAGGGCAACCGAATTCGTAACGGTTTCAATCCCGTTGTCCGGGCTGAGTGTCGTGCGCGGGGCACCCGCAAGATGATCACCGAAATCCCGGGCCGCGTTTCAATCCCGTTGTCCGGGCTGAGTGTCGTGCGCGCGTAGACCATCGCGACGGCCGCACTCTGCGCGCAGAGCGTTTCAATCCCGTTGTCCGGGCTGAGTGTCGTGCGCGAACGCCTGCGCGTTCGGGCCCCGCGGCGTGAGTCGGGTTTCAATCCCGTTGTCCGGGCTGAGTGTCGTGCGCGGATGAGGATCCACGGTTGGCTACCGATCGACGGGGCTAGGTGTTTCAATCCCGTTGTCCGGGCTGAGTGTCGTGCGCGCACGGCGCCGCCTTCGACCGCGCCATCCTCTCGGCGGCGTTTCAATCCCGTTGTCCGGGCTGAGTGTCGTGCGCGTTTCCGAGCCTTACGACAAGCCACTGTCGCCCGCGTCTGTTTCAATCCCGTTGTCCGGGCTGAGTGTCGTGCGCGTCCGAGAACCATCGCGTCGGTGATCCCGTGTACGCCCGTGTTTCAATCCCGTTGTCCGGGCTGAGTGTCGTGCGCGCTCTGACACTCTGACACAGGAGAAAAGACATGACGGTTTCAATCCCGTTGTCCGGGCTGAGTGTCGTGCGCGGCAGGTGGGGGATGCTCTCCGCACCCTTCAGGGCGCGGTTTCAATCCCGTTGTCCGGGCTGAGTGTCGTGCGCGGCGCGGCGCCCCCGCTACCCCGACTATGCTCGCGCAGGTGTTTCAATCCCGTTGTCCGGGCTGAGTGTCGTGCGCGACGAGGACGGCATCGGCAACGTTTGCGACACCGACTGGTTTCAATCCCGTTGTCCGGGCTGAGTGTCGTGCGCGGAGATACCATCATGAACAAGAGCATCTTCTTCTTCGACTCGTTTCAATCCCGTTGTCCGGGCTGAGTGTCGTGCGCGTCGCCAGTTGGGCGCTGTCGGTGCTCCGCGGCGGGCTCGCCGTGTTTCAATCCCGTTGTCCGGGCTGAGTGTCGTGCGCGGAAACTGGATCTGCCAGTGTCTCGCGCATCGGCCGAAGTTTCAATCCCGTTGTCCGGGCTGAGTGTCGTGCGCGTTGCAGTGGCAGATCGGCGAGGACTACGCCATCGCCGAGGTTTCAATCCCGTTGTCCGGGCTGAGTGTCGTGCGCGATTATCCCGCCGTATGCCATTACGGGGGCAGCTTCCAGTTTCAATCCCGTTGTCCGGGCTGAGTGTCGTGCGCGGAGCCCAAAAAGGCCAAAACGGCACGGTGCCGTTTTGCGGTTTCAATCCCGTTGTCCGGGCTGAGTGTCGTGCGCGCACCCAGGCCGCCGAGGCGATGGCATGAACCCCCTAACGTTTCAATCCCGTTGTCCGGGCTGAGTGTCGTGCGCGTTCGGCCGGCGCCACCTGGACGCGCTCCTCGCGCTCCCGGGGGTTTCAATCCCGTTGTCCGGGCTGAGTGTCGTGCGCGAAGACGGCGAAGGCCAAGGCGCGGGCCGCTCTCACGGCGTTTCAATCCCGTTGTCCGGGCTGAGTGTCGTGCGCGCCAAGGCCAAGGCCAAGGCGGCGCTCACGGCGGCGCTCAAGTTTCAATCCCGTTGTCCGGGCTGAGTGTCGTGCGCGGTTGAGCCGGATGCCACGAACCGACGCGCACACTGCGCGCATGTTTCAATCCCGTTGTCCGGGCTGAGTGTCGTGCGCGTCGCGGTCGCGGTCGCGGTCGCGGTCGGTCGCGGTCGCGTTTCAATCCCGTTGTCCGGGCTGAGTGTCGTGCGCGCCGCCACTGACGAGCCGATGCCCGGGTAGCTACCGGCCTAGTTTCAATCCCGTTGTCCGGGCTGAGTGTCGTGCGCGTGAGTACATCTTGAAAAGGCGAGAGCCCTATAAGGGCAGTTTCAATCCCGTTGTCCGGGCTGAGTGTCGTGCGCGTGCTCGGGTGTGCGGGTGTGGATGCGTTCGACCTCGATCGTTTCAATCCCGTTGTCCGGGCTGAGTGTCGTGCGCGCCGCCTGGTGCGACGACGTGCCTGCGGTCGCTGACCGCGAGCTGTTTCAATCCCGTTGTCCGGGCTGAGTGTCGTGCGCGTTCATCGTCTACCAGGACGGCAGCTTCACCCACGTTTCAATCCCGTTGTCCGGGCTGAGTGTCGTGCGCGTCCGTCTTCTGGATAGCGCATCGTTGCTTGCGCGGCAAGGCGGCTGACGCGGACTTCGACCGGATCCTCGACCCCCGGTTGGCCTGCGTCTCTAACGTGCTGAAAACTAACGTGGTCATGTGGCGCGGACCTGGACGGTGAAATGCGGCGTTGGGAGGTGTGTCGGGGGTTCGCGTTCATCGGTCTACCCGACGATGATGTCTTCGGCCTGGGTCTGCACGTGTCCCGCCTGGCCGTAGAGGTCCACTTCGCCACGACAGCGAGGGCAGAGGCGGTATATCCGGACGTCGTCGTCGTTCGGATCGATGGTCTTCTCGACGTGGCGGATCAAGGCAGCGTAGTCGCGAGGAGAGACCTGGCCTTCGAAAACGCTGAACTGAACATGCTCGATGAAGCCCTTGAGGCCCTCGAAGAGTCGGCTGCGGCGGCCGTCGTCGGTCACGTCGTAGCACACGACAAGGTGCATCATCTCGACCTCCGAGGCCAAGGCTGGCGTTTCCGAGGGGCGGGGTCAAGCGTCGGATCCACACTATCGCAGGACGAATGGCTCCCAACGAAGCTCGCCGGCCTCGAGATCGCGGGCCAGGGCCTGTGCCTCCCCGTCGAGGATTTGTGAGAGGGTAAGCTGCATTCCGTAGGCCGCGTACTCGAACTTCTTACGCCAGAGCCGCCCCCACTCTCGAAGAAAGACCGCGCGGCCAGTGGTCCCGAGGTAGACGGCAGGGCCGGGGCTCACGACGAGGTCGCCATCGCGTACCTCGATGCCGCCTCCCATCACGGCTTCTGGACCGGCGAGCTCTTCGTCCCAGCGCTCCACCTCTTCGAAGTCGGCGCGCGTCCACTGTCCGCGGTTGAAGCACCGCCAGACCATGCGATCGACGACGACTCTCAACGGCTCCATGAGGTCGAGGGCCAGAGCAGGTTTGCCGCGTCCGGCCTGATGCAGTGCGCCGACGTTGACATCGAGGCCTGCGCGGCGAACGGCACTCTCGACCTTGACCCCCAGGAGCGTGTAGCCAAATGACAAACAGGCATTGACTGGGTCGCGGGGGGGACGTCGGGTACGGCGATCGAAGGTGATCTCGGGATGGCGCAACCCGCGACCCAGCGCGCGATAGTAGAGCACGCTGGCGCGGCCCTCGACGCCCATGATCTCGGCGACGCTCTCCGCTCTGGCGAGGCTTCGCCCAAGCGCCGCGATGGCAGCCATCGCCGAGCGCATCTCGGATGCGGCCTGCCCCTCGCGCTCACGCGCGAGCCGGGCGACATAGGTTCGCTGGTTCGCGATCTTCGCCGCGACGATCTTCTTGGCGAGGGCGAGACTGAGCTCGGGTCGAAGAAGATTCCGGACCTGAGCGAGTCGTCGTTCCCCCGCACGTGATTCCCAGCCCACGAGGCGACCGAGGTAGGTGCCACGCGCACTCATGAAGACGACCGTCAAGCCCTCTCGCAGCAGCAATGCCTGCGCGGCGGGTGTCAGGACGACGTCTCCGTAGAGGTGCAGCTCGGCGATGCGCCCCAAGGCGATCCGGCGCAGCTCGTGACCTTCTTTCGACAGCACCAGCACGCCCGACTTGGTCCCGATGAGCGTGCCGGGATCCTGGATGGCGACGATGCCGCGCAGATCGGCCACGGCTCACGTCCTCGGCGTCCAGTGGGGTTTGCCCTCTGCGTCCAGACTCCATTCGCCGTCGTCGAGGCGCAGGCGCCCCGACTCCATCAGTGCGAGCTCGGCCGCCAGGCGTTGCTCGGTGGTGACGAGCTCGGCTTGCAGCCGTTGGATTTGCTCTCTCGTGTGGGCGACCTTGCGCGCCCAGTCCTCGACGACCCTGGGCTCGACACGCTCTTGATGTGGGGCGCGCTCGGGGAGGAGGCCGCGCGCGCGCGCCTCGTCCAGGTGGAGCAGCGGTGTCGGGTAGTGGTCGGTCCGCACCTTGAACTCGCAGTTGCACGGCACGCGCGCCGTGACCTCGGGCACGCGCTTGCGGATCTTCGGACACGACATCGGGTGACCGGCGAGCATACTCTGGAGGTAGCTCTCCGGGCCGACCTCCGGACAGCGCCGGAACACGTAGTTGGTGGCGAGAAGGCCGCTCGGACGATAGCCGAGCACGTGACGAAGCACCATCTGCTCTTCGTGGGACAGGCGCCTTCGCTCGAGACCTCGCTCGACGAGGACACGGAGTACCGCGCAACCGCCAAGCAGAACGCGGAGCTCCGGGTCCACCTTCAGATCGGCTTCGACGAAGGACGCGCTTGCTGGCAAACCGGCGGCTCGAGGCCCCTTGGGGCCAGGTGATGGTGGCTCCGCCGCGGGCTCCGTGGGCTGCCGCATTCGCGCCATCGCGTCGAGCACCTCGTCTCGTCGATGACGGCGTGCTTCGCGCAAGATGGTCCACGGGTCAGGTGCCGGTCGGCCGTCCGCGTCGAGTAGCCAGGCGCGTCGACCGGTTCGGAGATGGACGCCGAGCGGCAGCTTGATGAGGTTGCCGATCTGGCCGGGCTCGAGGCGCGCCTGTTTGGGGTAGGACTCGAGCACGATCTCGGAGCTCTCGGGCATCAGCGCCCGCGCGAGGGCGCGCCCGAAGTTGCGCAGCAACCCGACCGGCATCGGCTCGGCGAGGAAGCCCCACAGGTGCCGACCCTTGTAGCCGCTGTCCTCCGCGACCAGCTCGAGGCCGAGGCTCAGGGCGACCGCGAGCATGCGTTGAGTCTCGTCGTGCAGGAGGCGCCGCAGGCGGCGTGTCGCCTCGACGGAGCGGCGCGCCTCGTCGAGCGCGGGGCGGGCGAGGTCGATGTCGATCGCGAAGAAGCAGGCCGTGAGATCGGCACGGGTCGCATACACACCGAGCGTCTCCGAGCCGGCCAGATGCCGCTCGAGCGCCTCGCGCGTGAGTGGTCGGTGGACCGGGGCATAGCCAATGCGCCCATCCGAGGCGAGCCATTGGCGGGCGTGAACGTCTTCGCGTCCCTGAAAGAGATGGAGAAACCGCGCGATGTCCGCCGAGCTCGGGGGCACCAGGCGCGGTTCGTTCGGTGAGCCGCGAGTCTGAGGAATGACGGAGGTGGGGCGCCGCGGCGCCGGTCCGGTCGGCGCGGACGCGGATAGTTCGGGCTCCGGGGGTGGACCTTCGAGGTTGCCGACGCCCAACTTGACGAGGCGTGCGCGGGTCTTGGCCTCGGCCGCGGCATGCCCGAGATCGCGTTGAAGCGCCGCGAGGCGGGAGGCCCAGTGCGCCTCGTCGGGGGTACCACGGGCGTCTCGGATCGCCAGGCGCAGCTCGCGCTCGGCCAGGCGTGCGAGCCCCAGGGTCTGGGCGAGCTCGCCTGAGGGGCCGTGGCCGCCGACGGCGTCGATGCGCGCGCCGGCGAACGCCTCGAGACCCGCGCGCGCGGCCTCTAGCCGTCCCTCGGTCGCGAGTGTCTCGAGCGCGGCGAGTGTGGCTTCGACCGAAGGTGCGAGTTGGCTCATGCGCGCCCTGCGAGTCCGAGGCGCCCAAAGCCGAAGGTCGCCTGTTTGCCGACGTGAATGAGTGTGCCGGCGGCGAGCAGCCGCACGAGGGGAGCGGGGACGGCACTGAACTTCATGTTCCCGACAAGGCCCGACATCGGAACGGGCTCGTCCGAGCGCCTCGACTGACGCTCGAACCGGTGCAGGCGCGCGTCGACCGCGATGACGGGGACGTCATGGGCCAGGTCAACGAGTGTCTGCCAGTCGAGGGCCGCCGATCGATCCCCTGGATCGGGAGACCAGGCCCGACGGAGGCGTTCCACACGTTCGGCCAACCGCTGCACGATGAGCGGCAGGTTCGGAATATCCATCCGGCGGTTGCCGACGGTCACCCAAAGCGGTGTCTCGAAGCGGAGCACGATCTTGTCGCCGAGCCGCTCGGCGTGGCGTTGCGCGAGCGACCAGAGGGTCTGGGATGGCAGCGCGTGCCACGGCATCAGGCTGTCCTCGGCCCAGACCGGGATGGCGCGCCCGGAGGGTTGATCGAGCTCGTCCTGCGGGCCGGCGACGAGCACGCGCTCGAGTGAGAACGGCGCGCGGGCGGGTCCGAGCCCAAACGCCAAGGCGTTCCTGATGGCCAGTACGATTGGGGCGACCCATGGGTCGGTGCGCCCGAGCAAGGTCACTCGGAAGCGCAGCGAGTCGCCACGCTTCAAACGGTCGGGGCGCCGTGCCGGGCGATCCCACGAGAGCACATAGGGCTTTGGTGCGTCGGCACCGCGTGCGAGCTCACCGAGGTCGGCCGCGCCGTGACCTTCCCAGATGACCCCGTAGCCGCACTGCGCCGCCCGCGGACAGCCGTCGCATGTGGGCGCGCCGGTGGTGCAGCTGATGGCACGCAGCGCCTGGCCGAGGGCACCCCGCAGCGTCGTGCCGAGGTACGGCGGGGTCGGCGAGTCGCGCGTCGCGCGCGCGCGCACGTGCAGGATCTGCATCGGGATGCGCGGCACCTCGAGGGTCGGCCTGGGGCCTGGCGGGACGGGTTCGATCATCGTGCGTGAGCGACCGCTTCGCGGAGCCAGGTGATCCAGGGCTCGCCATGGGCACGCCAGAGGCTCGGGGTGATGCTGCGAAAGCCGTGTGCGAGCCACGACTCGTTGCGATTCTCGAGGAGGTGCAGGAGGCGCGAGGGGTTGTCGGTGTAACGGCGCCCCGCTCGGTGGCCCAGGGCCGAAAGGATCTCGTAGCTCTGGGTCAGCCCCGCCTTGAGCTTGCCATCGCGCCCGAGCGTGAGCTCGACGCCAAGATCGGGTGGGAGCCTGGCACGATCGACGTCCGCGGTGCGGAGCTCGAAGGTGTGACGCAAGACCACCTGCGCCAGGAGCTCGGTGGCGCGGTAGAGGCGCGAGAAGCCATCGTCGAAGCGGCCGCGGTTCGCCGAACGAATCGCCGTTTCGACGAGGAAGTCGACGAGCTCGAGGGCGTCGCCGATCCGGGGCGGGGCTGGTTCGCTCGTGGACGCGAGCCATCCGAGGGTTCGGCGGAAGTTCTTGAGCTTGGGCGCCCAGGTCGCCGCGTGTGTCCTGCACAGTGAGGTGGACCGGTTCGAGAGCAGCGCCACGGCCCTCTCGAAGTCGTACGCCTCGAGAGCCTCCTCGAAGCGATAGCCGGCGATCTCGTCTTGCACCACGTCCTGCAGCGCACCCTCGAGCGAGTGCTCGGCGAGCATGCCCTCGAGGAGGAGCGCAGCGCCTTCATGATCGTGACGCTCTGCCAGCATCCTTGCCTGTTGGCGGACATCATGGGCGATGATCGCACCGACCGCCACTCTGCGCGCCGCGTCTTGCGCGGTGACGCGGACCAGATCCGTGCGCCGCGCGACCTGAAGCTGAAGCTCCCAGCCGCGGCGCAGAGCGAAGTAGACCAACGCGGCGCTCATGCTTTTCGAGCCGCCCGTGTAGTTGGCGATGACGCGGGCATCGCTCGGAAGCCGGTCGTGCAGGCGGACGCAGGCCTCCCAGATCGCCCCGAGGTCGTCTGGACGATCGGTGGTCTCGATGAGAGGGGCCGGTCCGTTCCACCGCAGCTCGCCGAGGATCTTCGGGATCTCGACATCGCTCCCGGTCGTGGTGCCTTCACCCTTCCGACTCGCGATGAATCCGAGATGGTTGGGTCTGGTCTGCCGGATCGCATGGACCACGGGGTCGATGGAGCCGCCGACGGTGGCAATGAGGATCGTGTTCATAGCGTGAAACTCCTCAGCCCGAGCGCAAGAGCCGCTCGATCAGGTGGGAGAACTCGTCGACTGCGCGCCGCAGCTCTTCACGAATGTCGGGAGCTGCGCGAGGCCTGTCGCGGCCGCCGTGCAGGATGTCGTTGCGCACTCTCTTGAATCGGTGTCGCAGTTCTCCAATGGGCCGGAGCGCCGAGCGCTGCGGATCGCCCTCGAGTTTCTTCAGCCGTGCCTCGACGGCGTCACGTGCCTGATGGGTGGGACGTCGCAGATCCGGCTCGAGGGTGGAGCCCTCTCCGATCACCACGGCGGCGAGGTCCGTGAGTCCTTCCCGGATGGCGACGGCGGCGCTGGCGAACTGGCCGGTCTCGAATTGAGCTCTGGCGAGCGCCGCCTGGGCCAACAGGCCCTCCCTGGAAACGACCGTCGCGCTACGGAGGCGGCGGAGACGAAGAGAGAGCGTCTCGAGCGGGCTTGCGAGCACGGGGAGACGCGCAAGCCAGCCCTGGAGATCTGGATGCGAAATGGCCCGGCGCAGCGCCTCGGCTGATGTCTGGAAGATGCTCGAGGTGCGGGCGAGCGCGGCGTCGTCAGCGAAGCGACGCGCCGCCTTCGCGAACGCCTCGAGCGCTTTGGATGAAGGCGGATCGCGGCGGTGGGTGCGGGCGGTATCGAAGGCGAGCCGATGCACTTCGTCGGCACGGCCATATCGGAGAAATGCATCGAAGGCGGCGTTCCACTCGGCGGCGACGATCAGCTCGGTGAGATCCCAGATCGGCGCGACGTTTGTGACGACGTCGCGCGCTTCGTAGGCGCCATAGGTGACTCGCACGGGCGTCGGGTCGAATCCGTCGCGTGCCTCGTCGGACCGGACGTAGGCCAACGCCGCGAGGCCGAGCATGGGTTGGAGACGATAGCCATGGGTGACGTCGAAGGTGATGGCGTCGGGTTCGACGTCCTCGAGGTCGTCGATGGGATCGGCGCGCAGGACGCGCGCGACCTTGTGGAAGATCTGCCACCGCTCGTCGGAGGTCGCGCCAGCAGGGAGCGACGTGAACCCGAAGTCGCGGCCGATGACGCTGCGTGCAAGGCCGGTGTCGATCCAGCGGGTCTTCACCTCGCTCGTGCCCAACAGCACCACCGAGCCGATCTCCGGCTCGAGCTCGACGAGTGCACGCTGGACCAGCGGCGTGATCGACGTCGTTAGGCCGTCCGAGCTCTGGTAGGCGGTTGCGGCGTAGTGCGGCGGTTCGGCATGAGGACCTAGGCCGAGGACGGAAACGAGGCGCGTCGTCATGCCGGAGCCCAGAGTACTGACGTCGGGTACGCTCGAAGCTGAACGTCCGCAGTCACGAGAACGCACTCCTCGACGATCGCCTGTGCGACCAGGAGCCGGTCGAAGGGATCGCGATGATGGAGGGGCAGCGAATCGAGGCAGGCGATGTGTGCGAGCGAGATGTCGACCACGTCATACGCCGACATGGCGACCGTATCTCGGAACAAGCGCGCAGCCGTGTCAGGGACGGAGAGCTTGCCGATGCGGGCCTTGATCGACATCTCCCACGCCGAAGCGATCGAGACGCAGACGTCGTTGCTCGTCTCCTGGAGCACAGCGCGAACCTCCGGCGCCAATCGCTCGGGCGAAAGGTGTCGCCAGATGAGCACGTGCGTGTCGAGGAGGTACTTCATGTCAAGAGCCTGCGTTTTCGGATTCGCCCTCGAAGTCGTTCAGGATGTCGTCGGGCAGTGGGGCGTCGAAGTCGTCCGCCACCGTGACGAGTCCGCGCCAGCTGCCTTCGCCGGGTCGCGGTTTTGCTGCCATTTCAGGCTGTGCCACGGTATCGCCCTCCGGAAGCGACGACTCAATTGTCACCAGAACGGGACCAGTCGGAGCGTCGTCGGGGACCCGAAGGGTCCGGTCCGAGGTGATGGTCGCGCGAAACTTGCGAGCTTGGGTCATGGTGCCTCCTGCGATGTCGAGCATCGCCGCGCGACTCGACGATCGCCTCCGCGCCCGATGGTACCGGCGCCCGATGGCCAAGGTGTCATTCTGATCTGGGAGTCGACGGGGAGCCTCATGTGTAAGGGTCCAACGGACTGTACCATACCTCGAGCTCCTCTTCGGTCAGGGGCGCGAAGGCATCGTCCGCGATCTGGATCCTGCCCTCGAGCTCTCCGGCCAACCGCGTCCGATCAGCGCGCCGCACCGCCCGCCCCTCGTCGAGCTGCGGGTTGCTCGGTGACGACACGATGTTCATCGCACCGACTGTCAGGGCGTTGTCGGGCACCTGAAGGCTTCGATCAAAGGTGACGGTCGAGCGGAACGTGCGGACGTGTGTCATGGTGCGTCCTCCACGGCGAAGATACACTTGGCGCCGCGCGGTAGCTAACGACGGTCCTAATGAACACGGACTCCGGTGGCGCATGCGGCGCTACCTCATGGCCATTTCAGGTTGAGGTTCTTCGGGTCACTACCGACCACTACCTCGACTGAGTAGACCTTGCCCTTTTCGGCATCTGCGGGCGGACTTCCTTCGATCGTGCCTTTCGCGTCGAAGTGAATGGCCTCGCTCTGCCACTTGCCCTTCTTGTTGAGCTGGAGGAGCTCGACCTCGAGTCGGTCACCTCGCCGCCACTTTGGGGGAGGGGCCCTGGGTGGAGCGGCCCGTGCCACCTCGGGGACCTGTGATTGTGAGGCCTTCGAACGCCCACCTCGAGGTTCCAGCTCTCCCGAGAGCGCCAATCGAGGTACTGCCCCTTGGGCCCAGGCCTTCAGAGCGAGCCCGAGACCCGGTTTCTTGGCGTCTGCGAACTCGTTGATCCGCGCTTCGGAGTCGAGGCGCTGGTAGCGGACCGAATCGGGATCCTTGGGTTGGGCGAGGGCGATGAGCTCATGGATCGCGTGGGACGCGGCCCATTGTCCGCCGAGCTGCGCCTCCATGAAGGATGTGAAGGCGGTGACCGCTGCCCCTTGGTCGGCGTCCTCGCCGTCGATGAGGCGTCGGACACGCCAGTTGGTTACGTGGAGCCGGCAGCGACCATAGCCGAGCGGACGTGCGAGGCCGAGGGTGTGCCGCGCTCCGGCGTCGCCGCCGAAGTCGATCGCCCAGAGGAGCGCGCCGAGCTCGGCCGGCCGGAGGTTGTGAATGTTCACCGTGGCCGTGAAGCGCGTGCCCGCGGCGAGGGGGCGGAAGGTCGTGCCGACGTTTGCGAGGTTGACATTGCGGGGGTGGACCTGCTGCGTCGGGCGCTGCTGAGCGTGATATCGCTTCCAGCCTCGCAGGCGCGACCCCTCCGACATGTAGGTTTCGTAGAGGGGCTTGCCGTCACGAGTCGTCGCGGCTCGACCGTTGGGGCCGGACTGAGTGACGTAGTTGGGATAGTAGCTCGCCTTGGGGGCGCCGAGCACGACCTGGCGCGAAGGCTCTTCTTTCGGTGCGCCTTGGGCATAGGCGTGGCCGATCTGTACCCGACCCCGCAGGGTCAGCGTCTTCTTGGTAGTGAGCTTGCGGACGGTGCCGAAGAGGCCCTCGGCGAGATCGAGGCCGGGGGCCTTGGGGGAGTGGCCGCTGCGCTCCAGGACGTCGTGGATGCTGAAGGCATAGGACAAGCGGAACATCATCGCCAGGCCCATCGCCCGGAACTCGCCGTCCTTGGTCAGGAGGAAGAAGACCGGGACACGGCCGCCTCTTTCGAAGCGATCCTTCCAGTACTTCCACTCCGCGTTGGGTGCATCCTGCATGCGGTGCTGTTGACCCCGGTCCGCGTGGGCGAACTCGAAGTCCGCGAAGGCCTTCTTGCTGATGCGGATCTTCTTCGTGACCTCGCCGTAGAAGACGAAGTCGTGGTGCTTGGCGTTGCCGGCGCCTTTGCCCTTGGACTTGCGTTCCGGATCGTGGCGGTTGGGTTGGCCGGTGAAGACCAGGGTGCCATGGATCGATTTGCCCTGGCCGTCGATCTTGCCGAACTCGGAGATGATCTGCGGCGGCTGCGGCATCCGCGCCAGGGTGATCTGCGTCTGGATCTCCAAGGACTTGTCGCCCCACTTCTTGTACTTGTCGACCGAGGACTGTTTCTCGCCAGGGTTGAAGCCGCTGATGCCGCGCTTGCGCGCTTCGTCCTGGAGGTGGGCGTACTCGATCTTGCCGAAGTGGCAGGGGCGGATGATGGCCGGGGAATCGTCGCCCTCGGCCTCGCCGACCTTTGGCTTTTCAAGCCAACCGGCATTGACGAGCGGCATCGGCTCCTTCTTGTGGGTGCGCAGGTTGGTGAGCATGTCGGCCATGTGGCCGAGGTAGAGCTCGCGGTTCTGCAGGTCGCGCACCGCGTATCGGTGGTCATTGACCAGCGTCATGCGTGAGAAGCTCGCGATCTCGACCACATTGCGCAGCGCGCCGCGGAGCCCGCTGCCAGGGATCGCGTACGTGCTGCCAATCCGGCATGGGCGGCGCTCACGTTCATCGCTTCGGCCAGCGACGCAGATCGGTGTCTCGGCCTCGACGACGACGTCGAAGGTGCCGCAGAGCCCATCCTCGAATGGGACGTCGTGGAGGAAGGGCACCTCCGTTGCGCGTTGGAGCCAGGGCGGCTCGACCACCGGACCCAGGGGCACGAAGCCGTACGGTGCCGTGATCTCGGCGAGCTGCTCCTGGCGATCGGAGCGCTCGAAACCGCCGCTGCCGCGACCGCCATGTCCACCGAATCGACCCCCGCGAGGCGGGTATCCGCGTTGCGTCATGTCAGCTCTCCTCGGTGACGAAGCGCAGGAAGCGCGCCGCGCAGGGGGTCCAGACCTTCATCGCCGGGTCGAGCGGATCGGCGGCAAAGTGCCAGTACTCGGCGTATTCGAGCGCGCCCGGCGGCCCTCCTTCGACACGCACGGCCGCAAATCTGCGGATCCGTTCGCGGTGCGTGGTCCCGTCGCGCCGTCCGTAGCGCCACGCATTCCAGCGGTCTCCATCGAAGCGGACGTTAACCGAGGTGTCACCGCCGTCCGAGACCTCGGCCGCGAGGAAGCGGCGCGCGGACGATGGCGCGAAGCGGAGCACGGCGTCCGGCGCCATGACCCAGCCCTGGCCTTGGTGCGGCAGAGTCTTCCACGCGTCCTCCCACGTCTCGAAGCCGCCAAGGGCTTCGATCTCGAGGGAACAGGTGCGCCAATCGGTTGGGATCTCAGGCATCAACTACCTCCGCGCCAGGGGATCGGGGCCGTCCCATTTGATGCTTCCGCGAAGCTCTCCATGACCTCGGCTGCCCGCGGCTCCGATCCACAGACGCCCCTCGCACAGGTCCTGCAATGCAGCCGCGAGCGCGGCACGCTCTTCGGGCGTGGCGGAGGAGTCCGCGACGGCAATCGGGATCTTGAGCTTGAGACCGGGCTTGTTGAGCGCCAGCTCGTCGAAGAGGCGACCGTCGATGGGGCCCTGCGTGAAGCGATCGAGGCTCACGTGCTCGAAGGCGTGGAGGTCCTTGTCCGGCGACTCGGCCATGTCGATACAGGCGTCCGAGAGCATGACCCGGCCAGGAGGTCCTTGCCGCTCGCGCCCCCACGCATCGAGCTCATCGTCACCACGGGCTTGCCCGAACCAGTAGGTCTCGAAGGGATGGGACGCTTCCGGTGCCCAGCCGGGGGAGCTCGCGTCGCCCGGCGCGAACTGCCGTGAGAGGCGCCTTGCGTGGAACGCGACGCGATGTCGCAGCGCGCCCTTGAGCGATGAAGCGGGCAGGAGCCAGCGGTGGCGCGCGCTCACCCGACCCTGGCCCCCTTCCCACGTCACGAAACGCTCGGCCATCGGGAATCGATCGGATGTCTTGAGGGTGCCGTCCTTGCGCGGGCGATCCGGCAGGCCAGGGTCGATCGTGCCGCCCACGTACCAGGTACCCATCGGTGAGAGCTCGAGCACGCCGCTGTGCCACTGGCGTGCAATCGGTTCGGGTGCGCCGCCGGCGGGGGGTTGGAGCTTGTCGCGATGGTCGAGAGGCTCGAGGTAGCCCCTGGGGAGCGGGAGGTGGACCGCCACGGGCAGCGTCTCCCAGATCTTGCGGTCCTCCGGGCGGGTCAGATCGAACTTGCGCCCGACGGCGCGGACGATGGCGAGATGTCCGAGCCCGCGACGGCTCCCGCGGCCGATGGCCGTCTCGGGCCGATCGAGGAAGCGGAGCAACTCGTGGAGAGGAAGGCCAGCGCGCTCGAGGACCCGGATTTCGAATGTGAAGCGAGCGCCTGCGGGCACCACGAGCTCATCGAACTTGGCGCCTTCGTAGGCGACACCGTTCATGTCGAGGCGCACGTGGTCGCGGATCGCACCGGCCGCGAGGAAGGCGAGCACCTCGTCATCGAGAGTTGCGCCGCGGAAGGCGACTGGGCGGTCGTCCGAGCCGTGTACCTGGGCCCAGGAGATCTCGACCGCAGAGCTGTCCCCGGTATCGCCATCCTGATAGCCGAAGGCCTTCTTGCATCGCTCGGCGGTGGAGGGATCGCGTCCTTCTGCGAGCGCGTGCCGCAGGATCCCTGCGAGACTCTCGCCCGGGATCGTCGGCAGGCCGTTGGCGTCGGTGGTGAAGAGGGCATCGTGGAAGCCGTCGCCGCCTTCGACACCGATGAGCAGGGGCGAACGCGTCTCGATGGTGACGCGGGCGAGCTCGAAGCGGAGCTGATCAGCGAGACTCATCGCGGTCCTCCTTGGGCATCTTGCGCACCGTCAGCTCGGCGAGTTGTTCGAGGGCGCCAGCGGGATCCAGGTGGCCTGCGAGCTGTTCGAAGAGCATCTGGTCGAGATGGTCGCTGAGCTTGCGGCCGGAAAGCGCCTGTCCCCACAGCTTGTCCAGCTTGGCGATGCCGGTCTCCAGGTGGCGCCTGATCTCCGCACGGAAACGCTTGGGTTCGACGTCACGGATCCGTGCCTCTCTGGCCCGCCGTCTGAGCTCGCCCCATTGGGCGGGTGGGAGTCCCCACCGCGCGGCCGCATCGGCCTTGTCGAAGGCCCATGCGAAAAGCTCGCGCGCCCTGCCGAGATCCGTTGCACGGGCTCGCGCCCAATCGAAGAGCTCGTCGCTCGGAGAGGGCGCCTGAGCAGCCGCGTTGTCTGGGAACAGCGAGGTGACTCCCGGTCGGGGCAGGCGTCCCTCGAGCAAGCGGCCCGCCAGCAGCCGGACGGCCCCAAGACCGGTGTTGCGGTACTCGCCGACGCCGCCTTCGAGAACGCGTGTGAGCACCTCGGGGTCGAACCGCGACGGCCCGGAGAAGGTGAGCACCGAGCCCGACTCGATGAGCTGACGCTCGAGGTCGGGCAGGTTGCGCTTGCCATGGTGGGGCGTGTAGCGCTCGACGCGGATGAAGCTCGCGTGGGCATCGAGTCGCCAGTCCGCGGGGAGGCCGAAGTCCACGGCGCGAGGGGTGAGCGTCGGCATGCCCGTCAGCCGATCGCGCAAGGCCAGCGAGCTGGCCGCGAAGAAGCAGAGACGGCTGGCCCCGGAGGGCGGGGCGGCGGAGGGTCGCGCAGTACCGTGGCGCCGGATCCGTACGCGCCCGAGCTCGGTTCCGCGCGCGCGCCCGATGAAACGATCACCCTCGAGATGAGCCAGCACCCGGTCGAGATCCGCGGCGTCACGGGCTCGGATGGACGACCGGAAGACGAGCCCCGCCGGTAGCGTGCTGATGGTGAAGAGCAGCCCCTCCGCCGCGCGTCCTCCCGGGTGCACCGAGGTGCGCATCGTGACTTCCGTTTCGATACGGGCTCCAGCGGTGGCGTCATCATTGATGAAGGTGAAGCCGCCGACCGGCTCGATCTGGGTGTTGGTATCCAAGAGCTGAGCGCGAACGTCGTCATCGACGAGGTTGAGCAGCTCTTCGGCGTCGCCGTGCTTGGCGACGTGCAGTGAGCGCGGCAGGGGTCGGAGGGCGTCGTCTCCCAAGACGGGGAATCCGTCGCCGAAGATGACGGCGTTGGTCTGGAAGATGCGGAAGGCGTCGTCGGCGAAGAGGGCATCGTGTAGCGCTTTCGCGCAGGCGCCGAGCAGGGCTGCCCCCGGTATCGTGCGACGCGAGCCTGCGTCGTCGAGCGAGCGCGACCGGGCAGGCAAGGAGACAGGGGTCAGGAGCTCGATGTCGATGTCGGTGGCAAGCATCACCGCACCTCCTTCGGGGGCGCTTCGAGTGTCACCGTGACCCGGCCGTAGCCGCGGCGGCGGCGCACGCCGAGCGAGCGAAGGTGTGGCAGGGCATTGCGCACGAGTGGGAGCCACCGATCGGCGGGCCAACGATCCGTGGGGGCGGTGTTGGTGATCTGTGCGCGCAGGGTCATGGGCACCGTGACCTCGCTCACCCGCAACGTGTGCTCGCGTGCAACACCTTCACCGTCGATGGCGGTCGATGCGACGGTCCGAAAGAGCGCGGCGAGAACATCTTGTGCGTTCGTCCGGTCCGGCGCGGTGCGAAGCCATTGGGCCCATGTCGGAGGCAGCGTGGCCGAGCCGATCCAGAGGCAGCCGGGCGACGTACTGAAGCGGCCCTCCTCCAGCTTGGAGGTCTGCTCATCGCCGTTGGCCGCATCTGCGGTTCCGGGAACGTCCGACCCGAGCAGCTCGTGGACGAGCGCCGTCGATTCGCCGCGCGCGAGGAGCGAGGTCATCATGGCTTTCTTGAGGAGGCCCTTGATCGTCTTTCCGGGCAGGTAGGGCAGGCCGTCGGAGTCGCGGATCACTTCGGCGTCGAGGACGGCATCGCGTCCCCGACCCGAACCCGCATGCCAGTAGGTGTGGATGTCGAAGACCAGGTGATGGGTGGACACGTCAAGGCTCCTTGCGGCGATCGACATTGACGAGGGTCAGTGCGTCGCGGATCGGCGACCAGTAGCAGTCCGACTCGAGGGCCGGCCCGAGGCCGGTCGCGGGGTCCGCGCCAGTGGCGCTCAGTGCGGTCTCGACGGCCTTGAAGCCCCGGTTGACTTCCTCGAGCCGACGCCACAGGCGGCTCGCCGTTTCGGGGACGGTACGCCGCGTGCCGTCGGCAGGTCTGGGCGCGGACTCGAAAGCGGTCAGCCAGCCGCGGAGGCCGCCGCGCGGCTGCCGCAGTACGGCCTGCTTGAGCGCGCGAAGTTGGGCAAGTGTCGGGATGGGAGTGGGCGTGTTCGCGAGCGCGTCGCGGTCGAGTCGCCAGACTCCGGTGTCGACGGTCAGGTCAGATGTCGAGGTGGTGACTCGTTGGAGTGAGAGCACACTATCGATGGGCTGGTGGTCGGAGGTCTTGGCCAGCTTCTTCGCGCGCTTGCAGAGGTCCTCGGCGAGTTGATAGGAGCGTCGAAAGGGATATCGACGCGAAGCGATGGCGATGCCTGCACCGGCTCGCAGACCGGGAGGGCCGATGAGTCGGGAGGTGTTCACCTCGAACGCATGAAGCCATCGCTCGACGAGATCGAGCGCGATGTCTGCAGCGCACACGAAGGTGACATCGTCGCCGCCGGCGACGATCACCTGGAGCGGAAGGCGTGTACCCAGGCCGAAATGGTTCGTCGCCTGCCGGAGTGCATCCTCTGCGGCCTGGCTGAGCGCCCTCGAGAGTTGTGAGCGCTCGCCCGGCGGGCAGCGAGTGAAGACCCTCCCGATGCCTGTGCCGTCGATGTGTACGAAGGCGATCAGACCCTCACCGGTCTCGGCCAAGGCGCCGAACTCCCTGAAGCGATCGTTGGCTTCCCGGAGGGTCGTGGCCTTCCTCCGTAGGGCGGCGTCCTCGTGCAGCCAGCCCGCGCGGGATTGAGCGCGATCGGGCGCGAGCGCAGGAAGACCAGAGCGTCCCGATCGCGCGAGCCAAGGGCCTGCTTCCGGAAGCTCGATGGATGGCATGTTGCGCCGGGCTCGCAGGTCGGACGCCAGGACGCGATCGAAGTCCTCACGGTCGGTCCAGGCGTGCACGACCTGCAGACCGGGGGCGATCTCGGCGATGCGCATCGGCCATTCTGCGGCGAAGGCCTCGAGCGCGGAGCGATCGTCAAACTTGAACGAGACCGCGCCGGCGGCGCACTGCAGGGTCTCGAAGGTGGTCCCTCCCTGGGCGACCAGAGCTCTTGCGGCGTCGGGGATCTGCTCGATCACCATGCTGCCACCCTTGAGGTCTCGCAGCTTCGAGGTCATCATGATCCATCTCTGAATGCCTTTCACTTCGGCGCGATAGTACCAAGGCATGCGTTGTCCTCGTCGAGGTTGGATGGGGATGCTGGTCGTCCGCAGGGTGACCATCCTACGTGGTACCGCATCGACTGCAATCGAGGGCGCTCTGAGTCGAGTCTCGCATCCGAGCGCGCCGAGCTTTAGTGGCGTGAGATGGTGTCCGCGTTTTCATCGATCGCGTTCCAAACCTCGGGCCACCTGGGGCGAGGCTCGGATGACCTGAAACGAGACCGTGATGCTCGCGGTGGTTCGTCCGCCCGTCAAGTCATCGAAGGACGCTTTTCCGACTGTGGGGCAGACATCGGTTTCATGTTGGGCGTCATGTCGATCTGCCGGGCGGTCGGTCATTAGATAGGGTCACCCGACGCGCTCGCTGTTGACGATCGCACGCACGCGTGGTGAAGGCTCGGGCATGAGCCTCGATCTCGTCATCATCCACGAGCACCCCGAGTGGCAGAAGCCGCTCTTTTCCGCGCTCGATCGCCGCGGGCTGAGCTGGCAGGCCTTCGACCTCAAGAAGAACGCCTTCGCGGTCGACCGCTTGCCGGCGGCGCGTCTGTACTTCAACCAGGCGAGCCCCTCGGCCTACGTGCGCGGCAACGTGCGTGCGGTGCCGCTCGGGCTGGCGCTGATCCGGGCGCTCGAGGAGTCGGGCGCGCGCGTGCTCAACGGCTCGCGTCCGTTCCTGCTCGAGCTCAGCAAGACGACCCAGGCGGCGATGCTGCGGCGCCTCGGGCTCGCCGGGCCGCTCACGATCGCGTTCAATGATATCGATGTGTTACGCGAGGTGGCGGGCGGCTTCCCGTTCCCGGCGCTGCTCAAGCCGGAGCAGGGTGGCAGCGGCGCGCGCATGTTCCTCGTCGAGAGCGTCGACGAGGTCGAGACGATCCTGCGATTGCAGCCCGATCTGTGGCAGCCCGATCACCTGCTGCTCCTCCAGGAGCTCATTCCCTACGATCGTAATCGGGGGATCGTGCGCATGGAGCTCCTCGGCGGCGAGCTCCTCTACGCGATGCGCGTCGTCTCGCACGGCCGCTTCAACCTCTGCCCGTCCGAGGTCTGCAACCCCGAGGACGGCGAAGGCGAGTGCCAGGTCGATCTCGCGCCGGCGCCGCCGGTCGAGTTCCACCCGTACCCCGAGGTGAGCGACGCCGCGGTCGCGGGGGCCCGCCTCATCGCGCGCGAGGGCGGCCTCGACGTCTGCGGCATCGAGTGCATCGAGACCCCGGCCGGCCCGGTCTACTACGACGTCAACGCGAACTCGAACCTGCGGCTGCCGATCGGCCAGGCCTTCGGCTTCGACCCGTTCGAGCGCGTCGTCGACTTCCTGCAAGCGCAGCTGCGATAGCGACGAGGGCGAGCGGTCCGACCCCGGCGCCCGCCCCGCAGCCGGTGTCGTCGTTCGAGCCGTCGCGCGCGTCGATCGACTCGACCTCGACCGCGCCTTCGCTCGGATCGGGCGCGCTCGCATCGGGCTCGCTCGGGTCGGGCTCGACGGCTTCGGGTCCGGCTTCGGGGCCGGGGTCGGCGACGACGGCGTGCTCGACGTTGATCCAGCGCCTGGCCCAGATCGTCTGCGTCGCGCCGCTGTCCTGCCGCGCGGTGACGCGCAGGAGGTAGGCGCCGTCGGGCACCGCGCGCGTGTCCCAGTCGAGCTCGGCGCGCCAGCGGTCGGGACCGGCAATATCATCGGCGACGAGCGGCACGTCGCGCACGACCTCGAGCGTCTCGCTCCAGGTGAACTCCACGCACAGGGTCAGCGGCGGGAAGTCCGGGTCGCGCACGATCTCGCCGGCCTCGATGGTCACGCTCAGCGGCTCGGCGGAGATCGCCTCGATCGCGATCGTCGCGCGCTCGTCGACGATCGGCGAGTCGAGGAGCGGTTCGCCGACGATGACGCCGAAGGGCGGCGGGTCGCCGTCCCTGCGCACGACGAAGAGCGCCGGCACCTGCTCGAGCTCGACGCAGCTCGGCGGCTCGTCGAACTCGGCGTAGAGGCGCCAGGCGCCGGTCGGCAGCGCGCTCGGGTCGACGGTGACCGCGTACTCGAGGTGCTCGGCGGGCAGGCGCGTGAGCTCCTGGCCGAGCCTCATGCGCGAGGGCGGCGAGGGGGTCGGCGGGAAGTCGCTCTGTTGCGCCTTGATGCGATACCACTGCTCGGGGTGCGCCTCGCGCGCGGTCCAGCGCAGCACGATCGGCGTCAGGCCGTCGCTGACGATGAGGCCGAAGGGCTCGCTGTAGATCGGCGCGATCCCGTAGCCGTTGTGCGCGCGCGCCAGGTCGGCGCCGAGCGCGAGCGCGAACAGCGTCGTGGCCGCGCATGGGGCGCCGCGCCGCATGGCTCAGCGCGGGTCGATGCGGTAGACGCCGCCCTGCAGCATGTCGACGAGGTAGAGGCGGTCGTCGGGGCCGACGGCGATCCCGGCGAGCGTGCCCTCGGGCAGGCCGGTCGCGAGCTTGCGCAGGAGGTTGCCGGCGAGATCGAAGGCGAAGAGCTCGCTCGTCGCGTGGTCGGAGACGTAGAGCACGCCTTCGTGCAGCGCGAGGCCGCTCGGCTCGGTCAGCGTGCCGGGCGCGACGACCTCCTCGGCGAAGACGTCGACCATGGTGCCGCTCCTGGCGAGCGGTTCCCAGATCGGCGAGAGCGCCCCGCCGCGGCGGCCGCTGGTCGTGTCCATGCGGATGACGCGCGTCGAGCCGGTGTCGACGATGTAGAGGAAGCTGTCGTCGGGGTTGAAGACCATGTGGCTCGGCACGTTGGGCACGCGCGTGACGAAGCCCTCGAGGTAGCGGTGCACCTCGCCGTCGGAGTGGTCGTCGGCGCCGGGGCCGTGGTCCTCGTGGAAGTCGATGCGATCGATGGCGCCGGCGTCGCCGTTGAAGAGCCAGTAGACGTTGTCGCGCTCGTGCGCGATCCCCATGCACCACGGCGTCTCGTGCAGCATGTCGAGGTGCGAGCCGTTGCCGCCGGAGGGCTGCGCGTAGATCTCGAGATCGGCCGACCAGAGGCTCGGGCCGATGTAGGTGACCGGGTCGTCCTCGAAGTTGCCGGTGGCCGCCTCGCCGCAGGTGGCGAAGGTGTCGAGCGCGCCCATCGCCAGGGACGGCGCGCGGCGCATGAAGTGCCAGGAGTTCTCGTCCTCGAGGGTCTTGACCGATTGCGCCTCGGTGCCGGGCGCGAAGATGATCGTCGTCGTGCTGCCGAGCGAGCGGCAGCGCGCGCTGCCGGGGTTGCTCTGGCTGCACAGGCCGGCGACCTCGAAGCGGCGGTTGACGACCCAGAGCTCGTCGCGGTCGGGGTGGAAGTCGAGGTCGGTCGACTCGATCGCGTTGTTGGGCTGGTAGATCCGCGTGAGCGTGACCGAGCTCGCGGCACCGTCGCGGTAGCCGATGAGGTGGCCGGGCGGGAGCGCCTCGCAGACGCCGGCGGCCACGTTGCAGAGCGGGCGATCAGACAAGGCGGCGCAGCCGCCGTCGTCGACGCACTCGGGGGTGGGTGTCACCTCTTCCTGGGGCGTCGGCGTGGTGTCGGGCTCGCCCGGGGCGGTGTCGGGGCCTGCGCCGATGGCGTCGGTCGCGGTCGCGTCGGGCGTGCCGGACGAGGCCGAGGGGCCGTCACAAGCCACGAAGGCGAGGAGAGAGAGGTGCAGCGTCTTGTCTCGCATCATGATCCCAGCGTTCGCCTGGTAGCGGCCCGCGGCGCGCAACTTATCCCAGCGGCGCGGCGCGCCGCGTCCGAAAGTTCGAACCCTCTCAGGATGGTGGTCCGCTGAAGGGCGTCGGCGCGGAGCGGCGTTCGACAGCTCGGCCGTGCTGGGGTAGGGGCGAGGAGGGCGCAGGTCGCCCGACGCTCGGACCATGGACGAGGGAGAAAGGAACGATGATCGTGAGGTGTGGTGAGATGCTCGCCGCCGCGCTGGTCGCGGGCGCGTTGGCGCTGGCGCCGGTCGGCTGTGGCAGCAAGGGCGAGGCGACGTCGGACGACCCGGCAGGAGACAAGGCAATGCAGGCGGATACCCCAGCGGGCCTCGGCGATGCGGCCGGACAGATCTACAAGGATACGATGGACGCGATCGTGCGCGAGCTCGGCCCCAAGCCGGAGCCGGCCGACGCCAAGGCCAAGCTGACGGCGCTCCTCGACGACGCCGAGAAGCGCCTCGTCGAGCTCGGCAAGAAGCGCGAGGCGATGTCGCCCGCGGACAAGGCGACCTTCGATCAGAAGCTGACGTCGTCGATGCAGGGCTTGAAGAGCAAGACCTTCGACGAGTACGCGGCGATCGCGTCGCACTATCGCAAGGCGGATCGCGAGGTCGGCAACCTGATCGCGCAGGCCAACGTGCTCACGCAGTTCGCGAACTTCGAGCTGCTCAAGCAGCAGAGCCCGGACGCCGCGAAGAAGCACGGCATCCAGTAGGGGCGGGCCGACCTGCCTCCCCATCCCGAGCGCATGCGAGCAGGAGCGGGAAGGGGAGGGATCGGATCAGTTGGGGACCGCCTGTTGGGGCGACCCGCAGCGATGAAACGTAGGCAGGTCAGTGCCTTCTGAGGAACCCAGGAACTGAGGAAGGCAGGAGTTCCCGGCTTCCTCACTTCCTGGGTTCCTCAGACAGATACGAATCAGTTTCTCTTCAGAAGGCGAATTCCGAGTACGGGCACTCGGTCGAGAGCGTCGGGATGTCGCAGGGGGCGACCTGCGGGCCGGGCATGCAGTTGAAGTACTCGGGGCAGGTGTCGGCCTGCTCGCAGCCGCAGCCGCAGTCGTTGGCGAAGTAGGTCGTGTTCTCGGGGCAGGTGAAGCGGATCACCGCGCACTCGCTGGGCGACTCGCCGACGTACTCGCGGCCGTACTCGACGTCCGGATCGCAGCTCGGCGCGGGGCAGCCGATCTTGGTGCAGCCGACCATGCCGCTGGCGTCGCACCAGCAGGTGTTGCAGCCGTCGGTCGCCGGGAAGGAGTCGCCCTCGTCGTAGCCGACGCCGTCGTAGGTGCAGGTCGGCGCGGGCGGCGGCGAGGTGTTGTCGTCGTCATCGGGCTTGCAGGCGACGAGCACGAGCGAGGCGGCGAAGGTGGCGAAGAGCAGCTGGCGCATGGGTTCCTCGGTGGGTGGGCGCGGGGCTGGGGGACCAGCCCGAAGTGCGCGGCCTGCTAACAGAGGCCGCGCCGGGATGCAAGCTTCGGGTGGGCCGATGGGCCCGATGCGTGCGATGCGGGTGGGGCTTGCCGATCGAGCACGCTCCTGCGAGGTTGCCGCGCCATGAACCGTCACCTGCAAAGCGCGTCGTCGTCGATCCTGTTTCTGACCTCGTTGTTCCTGCTGCATGCGTGCGGTGACGACGGCGGCGGTGAGGCGCGCACGCTGGAGGTCGCGTTCGGAGAGCTGCCGGCGCGCGCGGCCGGGCGCACGGTGCTCGGCGAGGTGGCGCTCGAGGCGCGCTGGAGCGACGGCGCGGCGGCCGTCGGCGTGAGCTTCGATCTCGAGGTCGTCGGCGGCGGCGGTGTGACGCCCGCGCGGGTGACGACCGACGGCGCCGGGGTCGCGCGTTTTTCGTGGACGCTCGGCGCGCTGCCGATCGCCAACCGCGTCGAGGCGACCGGTGAGCTCGGCGCGGCGGCGATCGAGGTCGTGGTCGATCCGGCGGCGTCGATCGAGAGCGCGCCCTTCGGCGCGGTCGAAGCGTTCATCGCGGCCCGGGGGAGTGACGGCTCGACGGAGGACCTCGCGTTCTCGCCGGGCGGGACCCTGGTGATGGCGCACGGCGGGGCGGGCGCGGGGCTCTTCGAGGTCGGGGCCGACGGCGCGGTGAGCGCGCTGGAGACCCGCGGCGAGGCGTTGGTGAACCCGCTCGGGCTGGCCTTCGATCAGGGCGGCGCGCTCTTCGTGGCCGACGGCGGGAACAGGGCCGTGATGAAGGTGGTCGGCGGGGTCGTGTCGCGGCTGGCGGATCGCGACGGGGTCGAGGCCTTCCTGATGCCGAACGACGTCGCGGTCGGACCGGACGGCACCGTCTATCTGTCGGATACGTGTACCGGCAAGGTCTACGCCGTGCACCCGCAGAGCGGTGAGATCCTGGCGCGCATCGCCTTTGATCCGGCGACCGAGGGCGGCCCCAACGGGGTGGTCGTCGGGCCGGACGGCGCGCTGTGGATGACCAGCGAGAACACCGCGCTCTTCTGCGGGCACGACTCGGTCGCGCTGACGGCGAGCGTCGCCGGACTCTTCCGGATCCCACTCGGCGGTGACGCGGGCTTCGGACCCAAGGAGGTCATCGCGAGCGCGGTCGGCGTCTTCGGCGACGGGCTCGCGTTCGACGCGCACGACAACCTGTACGCGATCTTCGACACCGTCAGCGGGCTCGCGCTCGACGAGAGCATCGTCTTCGTGCGGCCCTCCGGCGGCGGACCGCTCGTGCGGGCCTGGGGCGCGCGCGGCAAGGTCTACGCCAACCTCGCGTTCGGGCGCGGCGCCTTCGGCGCGTCGACGATCTACCTGGCGATGCTGCGGGTGGCGCTGGTGCCCGGGAGCCCGCGCGGCCTCGAGCGCGTCGAGGTCGGGGTCGAGGGAGCGCCGCTCCTTTGATGATGCGCTTCAGCGCCTCGGGCCGAGGTGGCGATCGAAGAAGCGGAAGCTCGTGTCGTAGACGTGGAGCTGCGCGGCGCGGCCGGCGATCCCGTGCGCCTTGCCGGGGTAGATCATCAGCTCGAAGGGGCGCGTCTCGCGCTGCAGGGCGTCGATGAGGCGCAGGCTGTGCTCGAAGAGCACGTTGTCGTCGGCGGTGCCGTGCACGATGAGCAGCGGGCGGGTGAGCATGGCGGCGCGGGGCAGGAGGTTCGAGCGTGCGTAGGGGCCGGCCTTGCCGCCGTCGGGCAGGCCGAGGTAGCGCTCGGTGTAGTGCGTGTCGTAGAGGGTCCAGTCGGTGACGGGCGCGATCGCCACCGCGGCGGCAAAGGGCGACTTGTCGTCGAGCACGGCGCGCGCGGCGAGGTAGCCGCCGTAGCTCCAGCCCCAGATGCCGACGCGCGTGGCGTCGATCCAGTCGACCGCCTTCGCCTGCGTGATGGCGGCGAAGAGATCGTGCACCTCGACGTCGCCGACCTGCAGGTGGTGGGCCCGGTCGATGGTGCGCCCGCGCCCGCCGGTGCCGCGGTTGTCGACCATGAGCACGCCGAAGCCGCGCTGCGTGAGGTGCACGAGCAGCGGGTAGTGGCGCATCCAGCGGTTGGCGACCATCTGGTGGGTCGGGCCGCCGTAGACCCAGGCGATGACCGGGTAGCGCGCGCCGGCGACGCGCGTGCTCGGCGGCAGGAGGAGGCCGTTGAGGACCGTGCCGTCCTCGGCCTTGAAGTCGTGCCACTGCGCGGTGGGCGCGCTGAGCGCGTCGAGCTCCGGGGTGGGGTTGGCGTCGAGCACGACGCTCGCGCCGCCCGGCTCGCGCAAGGTCGTCGTCGGCGGGTGCGCCCAGCGCGAGTGCAGGTCGACGAAGCGCTTGCCGTTACTGGAGAAGGTCGGCGCGTGCCAGCCGGGCTCGGTCGCGATCGGGCGCGCCGGACCGCCGGAGAGCGACACCGCGTGCACGTGGCGCTCGCGCCCGCGCTCGCGACAGACGACGTAGTAGGCGAGGCCTTGCGCCTCGTCGACGCCGGCGAGACCCGCGACCGGCTCGGGCTCGTCGGTGAGCGTCGTGCGCGCGCCACTGGCTCGAACGACGAGCTCGAGCTGGCGCCGCCCGCTGCGCTCGCTCGACCAGATGAAGCGGCCGTCGCCGAGCGGGCGCAGGTCGTCGTGCAGCTCGACCCAGGTCGCGTCGCGCTCTTCGAGCACGCTCCGGAGCGCGCCACTCTCGCTCGCCTCGAAGACGACGAGGCGCGTCTGGTCGCGGCTCTGCCACTGGAGCCAGGGCACGCCGTCGGGGAAGAAGCCGGCGCGCGGCAGATAGCCGTCCTCGCTCGGCGTCTTAAGGGTCACCTTGCGGCCGCTCGCGCGATCGTAGACGTGCGCCGAGACCCTGGCGTTGGCCTCGCCCGCGGCGGGGTAGCGCTGCTCGAAGAGCTCGGTTCGGTCGGCGAAGATCTGCGGGCGCACCTTGACGCCGACCGGGCTCTCGTCGACCTCGAAGACGAGGAGGCGCGCCTCGTCCGGCGACCACCAGTGCCCGTCGTGGCGGCCCATCTCCTCCTCGGCGATGAACTCGGCGAGGCCGAAGGTGCGCGTCTTCGAGGCGCCGCGCGTGAGGCGCCGCTCCTTCTGGGTGGCGATCTCGAGCACGTGCAGGTCGCCGCCCTTGGTGTAGGACACGAAGGTGCCGCGCGGAGAGCAGCGGGGCGCGAGCTCGGGCGCGTCCTCGTCGCGCGTCAGGCGCACGACCTCGGTGGCCGTGCTTCCGGCGGCGCCGAGGCGCGCCCAGTAGAGGTCGCCCGAGAACGGGAAGAGCGCCGCGTCGGAGCCGGGTCCGCACCACATGAAGGAGGTGATGCCGCGCTGGCTGATGCGTCGCCGCTCGAGCGCCATCTTCTCCTGCTCGGTGAGGCGCTGGGTGCGCGCGCCGAGCACGGACGCGCTGGCGACGAGCAGGGTCGCCTCGCCGCCGGGCAGGCGACGGCCCCAGAGGTCGAGCACCTCGGAGTCCTCGGTGTTGGCCTGGAGGTAGGCGAGCGCGGCGCCATCGGGCGAGAGCTTGATCGCGATCGGCTGGCGACCGCCGAGCGGCGGGTCGGCGAAGACGCGCTCGAGGGTGAGCTCGGCGGCGTTGGCCGGGGTGGTAGCGGGAGCGGCGATCGCCAGGCAGGCGATGAGGGGCGCCAGGGCGCGCGACGTCGAGGGTGGGGCTCGCATCGCGCGACCATGCCCGCTCGGGGGCGGGATGGAAAGCGTCATCGGGACCCGTGAACGTCGTTCACTGTTGATCGGGGCAGAGCCTCCAGCCCGCGCCGCGCACCGAGACGAGCACGGTCGGCCGGCTCGGATCGGGCTCGATCAGGCGCCGCAGCCGGTAGACGAAGGTGTCGATGCTGCGCGTCTTGCTCGTCGGCGGCAGCTCCCACACGTCGGTCAGGAGCGCCTCGCGCGAGACGACCTGGCCGGGGTGGCCGAGCAGGTGCTGGAGCAAGCGCAGCTCGAGATCGGAGAGCGTGACCGGCTCGCCGTCACAGGTCGCGGTGCGCGCGCCGAAGTCGATCGTCAGGCGGCCGATGCGCGCGTTGGAGAGCGGGCGGGCCGAGGGGGTGCGCGTCCAGCCATGGCGGCGCAGGAGCGCGTCGATGCGCGCGACGAGCTCGGGCAGGTCGAAGGGCTTGCCGAGGTAGTCGTCGGCGCCGTGGCGCAGCCCCTCGCAGCGATCGGCCAGCGTCGCGCGCGCGGTGAGCACGAGGATCGGCGTGAAGTCGCCGCGCTTGCGCAGCTCGGTGACGAGCTCGAGGCCGTCGCCGTCGGGCAGTCCGAGGTCGAGCAGCACGAGGTCGACGGGCCCCGCGCCGAGGACCTGGCGCGCGGCCGTGAGGCTCGGCGCCACGCGCACGTCGTGGCCGTGCGCGGTCAGCGCGAGCCGGAGCGAGAGGCCCAGGGTCTGATCGTCCTCGACGAAGAGCAGGCGGGCCACCTCAGGGCTCCTGGGTCGAGAGGTCGAGCGGCAGCCACACCTCGGCGGTCGCGCCCTGGTGCAGGCCGGGTGAGTCGAGGCGCACCTCGCCGCCGTGACCGCGCGCGATGGCGCGCGCGAGGCGCAGACCGAGGCCCGTGCCGCGGCGCTGGGTGTCGCCGCGGCGGCGCCCCGAAAAGACCGAGGGCGCGTCGGACGAGGCGAAGCCGAGCCCGTGGTCGCGCACGCGCACGACGGCGTGATCGGCGCTGCGCGCGCAGCTCACCTCGACGCGCGGCGGGCCGTCGGCGTACTTGAGGGCGTTGTCGACGAGGTTCTCGAAGAGCAGGCGGAGCGCGCGCGGGTCGCCGACGATCATCAGCGGCTCGTCGGCCGACGGCGGAGTGGCGCTGCCGCCGAGCGCGACGAAGGCCCAGCGCGCCTCGTCGAGCACGTCGCGCACGAGGCTGACGAGGTCGAGCGGGCCGAGGTCGTAGGGGCGGTGCTCGAGGTCGAGGCGCGCCGCTTCGATGAGGTTCTCGATGCGCAGCTCGAGGCGGTGCGTCTCGTTGAGCACGGCGGTGTGGAGGAGCTGCTTGTCGGCGGGGGCGAGCTGGTCGCCGGCCGAGCCGAGCGTCTGGAGGCCGGCGCGGATCGCGGTCAGCGGCGTGCGCAGGTTGTGCGAGGCGCCGGTGAGGAAGGCGATCTCGACCTGGCGCAGGCGGCGCGTGCGGCGCAAGGACCAGAAGAGGCCGGCGAGCAGGGCCAGCACGATCGAGAAGGCGATCGGGCCGAGCGTGAGCCAGATCGCGTTGGGGCCGTCATCGTCGAGGGCCCAGGTGATGACCCAGCCGACGAGCAGCGCGATGACGATGCCCATCGCCAGCACGACGAGGGCGATGCCGCCGCGTCCGGACCAGAAGCCGCGGCCGCGGATCAGCACCGAGTCGGCGCGCGCGAGCTGGATCGGGGCGCGCGCGGGGCGGCTCATGCCGTGCGGGCCTCGCGCGTGCGCCCGAGGAGCTCGCTGCCGCCGAACCAGAGGTTGCGACCGTAATCGAGGGTGACGATGGCGAGCGAGATGAGCGCCCAGCCGGTCGGCGTCCAGAGCTCGGTCGAGATCGCGGGCACGAAGAGCGGCGCGATCGAGAGCCACAGGACCGGCGCGATGAAGGGGCCGGTCTCGCCGCGGTGACGCAGCAGGATGAGGCGGCAGGTGACGTTGGCACCGATGAGGCCGGCGGTGGCGGCGGGCACGAGCGGGTGCGAGCCGAAGTAGGAGAAGCCGAGCTGCGCGGCCATGAGCACGAAGAGCGGGGCGAGCTCCCAGGCGGAGACGCCGAGCTTGGCGGCGCGGCTGATCGAGGGGATGGCGGCGCCGATGTAGCCGGCGAAGACCAGGGCGACGAGCACGGTGCCGGCCGTGATCTCGTCGGTCGAGAAGGCGAGGAAGTCGGGGCTGCCGGCGAAGAAGCGCACCGACTGGTAGACGATGAGCACGGTGATGCCCTCGGTGGACGAGAAGCGTGGGATGACGAGGAGACCGGTGCGGAACTGCTCCCAGAAGAGGGCGACGAAGCCGAAGGCGCCGAGCACGCAGAGGAGCACGAGCCAGGTGTGGTCGAGGGTGAGCACGAGGCCGGTGACGATGAGGATGGCGGCCGACGCGATGCCGTCGAGGCCGTGGTCGAGGAACTCGCCCAGCGGCGAGCACTGGCCGGTGCGGCGGGCGTGCGCGCCGTCGATGTTGTCGAAGGTGAGGTAGGCGAGCAGGAGCACGGCCGAGACGAGGTAGAAGATCGGGGCGCCGGCGATGGCGGCGCCGGTGGCGATGGCGGAGAGCACGCCGCAGATCTGGCCGAGGATGGTCAGGGTGTTGGGCGCGACCGACGCGGGGATGCGCGGCACGATGCGGTTCCACAAGAGCTTCTTGTAGAAATCGAGGAGCAGCTCGTCGTCCTGGACGCGATACGCCGCGGGCTTCTTGGCTTCGATTTCGCTCATGGGACCTCCGCCCCGGAGGGGGTCCGGGGCTCGGGTGCTCCCTTAGCGCTTGCGGGATCGCGTGCAAAGCTCCGGTTCATCTCATGATCACCGAGCGCGACCGAGCGTCCGCTCGCCCGCGTGGCTGGCCGATCCGCGAAGGTCGTTCGGAGGTGCAGCGGTGTGTGAAAGGCGCTTTGCACGCGGTGCGTAACCGATCGCGCACCGGTGGGTGCGGTCATCGCTCGCGCGGGCTCTTGTGGCCCAGGTGCCCGCGCGTGATGAGCGTGCCGCGCACCATGGCGTGGAAGGCCGGCTCGAGCGCGCGGCGCACGTGATCGCCCTCGAGGAGCCCGAGTGCGCGCGCGATCGCTTCGTAGGTGGCGAGGCCCTCGGGGTGCGGCTCGGCGCGCAGGTGATAGGCGCTGGGCGGGCCGGGCGGCAGCGCCAGGCGGGGCAGGGCGGCGATGGCCGGCACGCGGCGCAGCATCTTCGTCGCCTGGCGCCAGCTGCCGTCGGTGGCGACGAGCGTGAGCGGTGGACCGGCGCGCAGGGAGGCGACGCGCTCGGCGGTGAGCGGCAGGCCGGAGGGGGCGAGCACGTAGCCGACGTGGCCGGGCATGACGACGGACTCGGGCGCGGGCGGGGCGGCGTTGTCCTCGCCCCAGAGCAGGAGGTGCGAGCGCTCGAGCGCGCGCAGCGCGAGGTGGCCGGTGTTGGTCGTCTTCGTCCACTCGCGTTGGTGCATGACCAGCGTGAGGTGGGTGCGCAGGCGCAGACGCGGGATGAGGGCGCAGACGCAGTGCGGGCTGACCATGCGGCAGGCGAAGCAGCGGGTCGAGTTGCGGGAGCGCAGGCCCATCGGCGCGCGCTCAGAACCCTTCGTCGATGACCCGCTTCTGGGCGCGGCGGCGAGCCTCGCCGTCGGACTCGACGCGTCCCGCCCGCCCGAGCATGCCGGGGGCCGTGAGCGGACGGCTGGCGCCCGAGAAGCCGAAGTCGCTGTTCCAGTCGCGGAACTCGAGGTCGTCGCGCGCGGCGCGCACGGTGTCGCAGGCGCGCCGGTTGCCCTGGGCCGGGGTGTAGCGGGTGAAGTCGTCGCCGTCGTTGAGCTGGCCGCGGTGGATCAGCGCCTGGTCGGCGAGCGCGCGCTCGAGTCCTTGGTCGCTGAAGGCCTCGGCCCACCGGGTGTAGGTTCCGAGCTCGTCGTCGTAGCGGGTCGCCATCGTCTAACCTCGTCAGGGGTCGCCTCGACGCCGACATATAGTGTCAGGTGGGCTGCTCTACAAGCACCGTGAGCGCTATCGAGTCTCGTCGCGGCGGCGGCTACTCCTTCTTGAACAAGCGCTCCAGGCGGCGCTTCGCCTCCTCGGCGTCCGACGTCGCCGGTGCGCTCGGGCTCTCCGGATCGGGCGCGGCGGCGAGGCGGTAGGCGCTGCAGAAGTTGGCGCGCTCCTTGTCCTGGGGCGGCTCGGCGGTCGGCTCGTGGCAGAGGCCGTGCGCCTGGACGAAGAAGGCGCAGCCGCGACACGAGCGGATGTCGGCGTCGCATTCGGGGCAGCTCTCGGTGCGACCGACCGGGCGGCCGGCCATGAGATCGAGCGGAGCCTTGCATTTCCAGCAGCGCGGCGATGGCATGGGGCGAGCTTGGATCAGGTGCAGCGGTGGGCGCAAGCCGCTGCGCGCGGCGAAGGTGCAGACGTCTCATCCACGACCGGATGAGGTCTACTCCGAGGACGTGCGCCCCGCAGCGGAGAGACGGCGCCCGAGCGCCCGCCCCGCGCGTGGCATGAGCGCTGCACAGGCGTGGCGGAAGGAGGTGCTCATGCACACGCACATCGTCATCGCCATCGTCGCGCCGCTCATGCTCGGCGCTTGTTTCGATCTCTCGTTCGGCGACGCCGACGCCGCGCCGGGGGACCCGCACGCGGACGCCATCGGCGGCGACGCCTCCGCACCGACGCCGCCGGGAGCCGACGCATCGCTTCCCTCCGGCGATGAGGGGTGGTCCTGGCGCCGGGGCGTCAGCGCCTGCGACCCGGGCGACCTCGCATGGTCACGCGCGCTCGAGCTCTACCGGGCGACCGACGACTCCGTGCACGAGCTCGTCGCCTGCGGTGGCGCACAGGTCGGCATGGCGACGACCTTCCTCGCGCGCGTCCTGCTCTCGAACCCCGAGGCGATCGATTTCGACCCCGAGACGCGTGAATCCCTCGAGTCGTTGCTCGGGGTCTTCGGCGGAGGCGCGGCGATGATCCGCGACGGCGACGGCTCGTTCGTGATGGGCAACGCCGGCGGCTCGCGCTCGGTGCTCTTCAAGGTCTGGTTCCACGACGGCGAGCGCTATCTCGGCGACGACCCGCTCGACATCGCCTCGTACCTGCGAGGCGCGCGCATCACCGCCAGCCTCACCCACGAAGAGATGATGGCCGACCTCAAGCGCAGGAACCACTACCTCATCACCTGGGACGAGCCCGGTCCGCTCGCGTACCTGCTCGATCTGCCGGAGCCGCACCCGCCGTTCCTCGTGCTCGAGCTCTCGATCTGGGACATCGCGAGCGTCGTGCTCGGCTTCGACAGCGGCGAGGAGCCGCCCCCGTCCTTCGGCCCGTTCGAGTCGCTCGGCGACGTGCGCCTCGACTCGCACGTCGAGCTCAGCGAAACGCCGTCCGACGCGCTCTCGATCGCCTACGAGTTCGATGGCGGGACCGCCACCGTCGCCGAGATCGCCGGCTCGCGGCGGATGCGCTTCGACCTCGTCGAGTTGTCGGCGCGCTCCGGCGATCTCGCGCTCACCTCGGACGTCGCCGACCTCGGCTACGCCCACGGCGCGCGCGGCCTCACCGGCAAGATCGCCTATTCCATCACCGGCGACGACCTCGGCTTCGACGTCACCGCCGATTTCGGCGCCGGCTCGCTCTATCCCGAGAGCGTCTGGTCCTGCCCCTGAACATGTGAGGCGGGCGCTCCGAAGCGGTTGCACCAGCGCCCAGTTCCGCCCGAGCGGCCGCCAAGATCCCGCGCGCGTCGCGCTGTAAGTCACGAATTCTGCGATGGTCTCCCATCGACAACGCATCCGCGCTCGGGTATGTATCGAAGCATGGGCGAACGTGAAGAGCGGGACACGATCTACCTCGATCACCATGCGACCACGCCCATCGATCCGCGGGTCTTGGAGCGCATGCTGCCCCTCTTCGGGCCGGGGTCGGCAACCCCTCGGTGCGCGCGCACGGGCCCGGGCGCCGCGCGGCGCACGCGGTGGAGGCGGCGCGGGTGGCGGTCGCGAGCCTGATCGGCGCGAGCCCCGCCGGCGTGGTCTTCACCTCCGGGGCGACCGAGGCGAGCTATCTGGCGCTGCTCGGCGTGGCCTCGGCCTGGACCGGGCGGCGGCACGTCATCACCAGCGCCATCGAGCACAAGGCCGTGCTCGACGCGATGCGACAGCTCGAGGCGCTCGGCCACGAGGTCACCGTGCTGCGCCCCGACGCGGACGGGCTCGTGAGCCCGGACGCGGTCGGCGCGGCGCTGCGGCCCGACACGGCGCTGGTCTCGATCATGCTCGTGAACAACGAGCTCGGCACGATCAACCCCCTCGCGGAGATCGCCGCGCGCCTGGCGGGGACCGGCGCGCTCCTGCACAGCGACGCCGCGCAGGCGGTGGGGCGCCTGGCGGTGGACGTCGGCGCGCTCGGGGTCGACCTCTTGGCGCTGAGCGCGCACAAGCTCTACGGGCCGCGGGGCGTCGGGGCCCTCTATGTGTCCGAGCGGGCCCGCGGGTCGCTGCGACCGTTGATGCCCGGCGGTGGACAGGAGGGCGGGCTGCGCGGTGGGACCCTCAACGTGGCGGGGATCGTCGGGCTCGGCGCGGCGTGCGAGCTGGCGGGGGCCGAGCTGGAGACCGAGCAGGCGCGGGTCGGGGCGTTGCGCGATCGCCTGCTGGCGCGCCTCGAAGCCGCGATCCCGGGGTTGCGCGTCAACGGCTCTCGCAGCGCGCGTGTCGCGGGCAACCTCAACATCACCCTGCCGGACGTCGATGGCGACGCGCTCCTGGCCGGCGTGTGCGAGTCCGTGGCCGTGACCTCGGGCGCGGCGTGCAGCGCCGGCCGGGGCGATACCAGCCACGTGCTCGCCGCCCTGGGGCTCTCGCCCGAGGACGCGCGCGCGACGCTGCGGCTGTGCGTCGGGCGCTTCACCACCAGCGAGGAGATCGAGCGTGCGGCCGATGCGATCATCGCCGTCGCCGAGCGCCTGCGCGGAGGACGCACGCAGGTCGCGGCGGCCGAAGACGAGTCGCGGCGGGAGACGGGCGCGGCCGGGTCCTATTGCGTGACGCCACTGGGTGTCGTGCACAACGCGATCTCCGAGCCGACCTACATCGAGTGGGCCACGGTGCGATTGCGCATCGAGATCGTGGACCCCGCCCAGCAGGCGGCGCTCGCCGGGCTCGAGGACTACTCGCACGTGGTCGTGTTGACCTGGCTGCACCTCGTCGAGACCACCAAGGTCAGGCACACGCCGCAGGGGCTCGTCGGCGTCGTGCCGCAGGTCGGGATGTTCGCGTGTCGCTGCCCCTATCGCGCCAACCCCATCGCCGTGACGACCGCGCGCATCATCTCGGTCGACGCGTCCGGCCTCGTCGTCGAGGGCCTCGACGCCGTGACCGGCACACCGGTGCTCGACCTCAAGCCGTACACCCCGCGCATGGATACCCCCAGCGGCGAGGTGCGCTATCCGGAATGGGTCGACCGCCTGACGCTCTGAAGGACCCGGCGCCTTCGGATCAGAGCCGCTTGTTGATCCGCTTCATCGCCTCGATGAAGGCGTACTTGTGCTCGGGGCGCGCGTTGCGCATGTGGTCCTCGACCCAGCGCATCGCCTCTTGCGGTGTCACCTGGTAGCGACTCTGGCCTCCGAGCGTGTAGGCGTCCTGCACGATCTGTTCGACGCTGGGCCCGACGGGTGTGTAGCCGGTGCCGGCCTCCTTCATCTGGACGCCGCGCTCGGGGGAGAGCGCGGCCTCCTGCGCGGCGAAGTCCATGCCGACGAGGGTGCGCTTGAGCTGGACGTGGTGTGCGCCGGCGCGGTCCTGCTCCGGAGCGCTGGCGGTGTTGGGGGTGTGGGCGTGCGCCGAGCGGGCGACGCGCGAGGAGCTCGACATGGGGATCTCCGTGGGGATGGACGCTGGATGTGCCAGACGGCGATGACGTGCACGATGTGCAAGGCACGCGGACGACCACGAGGTGCCCCTGCGACGTGATGCAGGGGCGCCCCCGCGGTCGCCACTCGGCCTTCAACTGCTCGGATTAGAAGCAGATCTTCGCGAAGTTCAGGCTCAGGCCGGCCTTCACGTTGGTCTTCGACTTCATCTCGGAAACTCCTTTGCTTTGGGTTGGCAGTGCATTCGAGGCGAATGCGCTCGATGACCTGCGCCCCCCTCTACGAAGCAGCTCCGGGTTCGGTCATGACCGGGAGTCCGAGTGTCATCTCCGAGCGTCCGACGTTGCGCGCGCTCGGAGATCCCGTCCGCGCTCTATGATCGGATGCGCTCGCGTGCGGCGCGCCAGCCCGCGGGCGCGATCCCGACGACCTTCTTGAAGGCGCGGCTGAAGGCGGCCTCGGAGCCGTAGCCGACCTGGCTCGCGATCACCGCGAGCGTGGCGCCCTCGGTGAGGAGCCTGGCCGCGAGCTGCATGCGCCACTGCGTGAGGTACTGCATCGGCGGCACGCCGACGTAGGCGGTGAAGCGCTCGGCGAGCGAGGAACGCGAGGCGCCCACCTCGCGCGCCAGCGCCTCCAGCGACCAGTCGTGGGCGGGCCGGGCGTGCAGCGCGGCGATGGCGCGGCCGACGATCGGCTCGCGCAAGCCCGCCAGCCAACCCATGCGGGTGGGCTCGAGGTCGGCGAGGTGGCGGCGCACGACCTCGACGAACATGAGCTCGCTCATGCGCGCCAGCACGGCGTCACCCCCGGCGCGAGGCGCGCTCGACTCGGCCAGCGCCGCGGCGATGAGGTGGTCGAGCATCGCGTGGCCCTGCTCGCCGCGCGGCATGTGGAGGATCTCCGGCAGCGCCGTGAGCAGCGGGTTGAACGGGCTCGCGTCGCACGCGAGGAAGCCGCAGATGAGGCGGGTCGCGTCGTGCGCGTCGGCGTGCGTGAAGTCGACGTTGATCGGCAGGCGCTCGTGCTGCGCGCGGCGGCGATGCGGGAGATCGCGCGGGCCGCGCATGCCGGGTGCGCTCGACATGACGTGCGCGTCGCCCTGGGGGAAGAGCACGATGTCGCCGGCGTGGAGCGCGATCGCCGGCCGGTCGATGAGGCTCGCGTAGCACGTGCCCGACACGACCGCGTGATATTCGATGACGTGCTCGGCGCCGGGCATGATGTGGCGGGCGAGCTGGTTCGCGGGCGGCGCCTCGGCGACCCAGGGCGCCGACGCGGTCACCGAGAAGTAGACCGCGCCGCGCAGGCGCACGGACTCGAGCACCTGCGAGAGCACGTCCGCCGTCTCGCTCGCGATCTCGGGCGTGGTCATGGCGGCCTCACGGTGGCGCAGAGCGCGCGATGGGGAGCACGAAGTGGCCGGCGACGGCGCCGAGCACGCCGAGCGCGATGAGCGGGGCCAGGTGGCCGATCGCCAGGTGCGCGGCGTGGCCGACCGGACACCAGAGGTCGGTGAGCGCCCAGCTCGCGGCGCCGACCGCGACGCCGAGCGCGCCGCCGAGGAGGGCCGCGTGGCGGGTGACGGTGCGCCTGCGCGCGAAGAGCAGCGAGGCGAGGAGGCCCGCGCCCATGAGCAAGGTCCACATGAGGCAGCGGAGGCCGGGGCGCTCGGGCCACCACTGGGCGAGCTCGCAGCCGGCGCTGATGCCGAGCTTCCAGCCGAAGAGCAGGAGCGGCACCGCGATGACCAGCCAGATCAGGGTCGCGGTGCGGCGCCCGAGCATGGAGGCGCCGCGCCCGAAGGCGAGCACGAGCGCGGTGAACGCGAGCGCGGTCGCGCCGATCGAGGTGAGGAGCACGACCCACAGCGGCCGCTCGGTCAGGCGCACGCCGCCGATGGCGAGGAACACGGTCAGCATCGACGCGACGCCGAACGCGAGCACGAGCCAGGTGCGGCGGCGGACCTCGCGCCGGGTCGGGGCGGGGGCGTCGCGGGCGGCTTGGAGCACGCGGCTCTTGAGATCGTCGTCCATGGCCATGGCGGTCCGGGCGCACGTGCGCCTCTAGAGGATACGGAGCGCGCGTCGAGCGGTTTCGCGGTTTCTCGAAGAAGCCTGTCACGAGGGCTTCACGCGTGGTCACGGAATGGATAGGCTTCGCTTATCCGTCATGGCGGGGGGAAACGTGACCGCGCCCGGCGACAATGCATCCGAGCTCGACGCGGCCATGGATCGTTACGCCGATGGCGACGACAGAGCCTTCGCCGTGATCTACGACCTGCTCGCGCCGCGGCTGATGGCGTTCTTGCGCAAGAGCGTGCGCGACGCGGCGCTGGTCGAGGACCTGACCCAGGCGACGCTCCTTCAGATGCACCGGGCGCGCGGCCAGTTCCTGCGCGGCTCGGCGGTCCTGCCCTGGGCGTTCGCCATCGCGCGGCGCCTGCTCATCGACGACCTGCGCAAGCACAAGCACGCGGCGAAGCAGGCGCTCGGTGACGATCTGCTGGTGTCGCTGGCGGGGTCCGAGGCGAGCCCGCTCGCGGCGTTCGAGGCGAGCCAGCTCGCGGCGGTGGTCGACGAGGCGCTGGCCGCGATGCCCGAGGCCCACCGCACCGCGTTCCGCCTCCTCAAGGTCGACGGGCTCTCGGTCGCCGAGTCGGCCGAGCTCCTCGGCGCGAGCGAGACGACGATCAAGATGCGCGCGCACCGGGCCTACGAGCACCTGCGCGCGGCGATCGAAGCGCGCTTCGGGCGAGCGCGCTGACGCGGCCGTCGGTTCGGACGCACGGTAGGTTCCTTCGGACGCGCGGTCATGATCGGTCGCGGCCCGGCTCCGTAGATGGGGACGGCGACGGCCCGCGATGCACGGGCCTCGACCGATGAACCCACATCCCCGGAGAGAGACCATGTTCGACGCCTTCCCCAACATGCCCGCGCACACCCCCGCGCGACCCGCCCTCGAGCTCGACGCCCTCAAGACGCGCCAGCACGCGACCTGGGCCTCGGGTGACTACGCCGTCGTCGGCACCACGCTCCAGATCGTCGGAGAGACCCTGTGCGAGACCGCCGACGTGCGGAGCGGCGAGCGCGTGCTCGACGTCGCCACCGGCAACGGCAACGCCGCGCTCGCGGCCGCGCGCCGCTTCGCTCGGACGACCGGCGTCGACTACGTGCCGGCGCTCCTCGACAAGGCGGCGCAGCGCGCCCGCGCCGAGGGGCTCGCGCTCGAGCTCATCGAGGCCGACGCCGAGGCGCTGCCCTTCGACGACGCATCGTTCGACGTCGTCATGTCGACCTTCGGCGTGATGTTCGCGCCCGACCACGCCAAGGCCGCCGCCGAGCTCGTGCGCGTCTGCCGCCCCGGCGGACGCATCGCGCTCGCGAGCTGGACGCCGTCGGGCTTCGTCGGCGAGCTGCTCACCACCGTCGGCCACCACGTGCCGCCGCCGCCGGGGCTCGTGCGCCCGTCGGCCTGGGGCGTGCGTGCTCACGTCGTCGAGCTCTTCGGCGAAGAGGTCGCCGAGGTCGTCGCCACCCGCCGCGAGTTCAACTTCCGCTACGCCTCGGCCGCGCACTTCATCGACGTCTTTCGCAGGTTCTACGGGCCGACCCACAAGGCCTTCGCCGCGCTCGACCCGCTCCGCGCCTCGCTGCTCGAGGCCGAGATCGAGGCGCTGGTGACGCGCTTCGATCGCGGCGGCGAGCACGCGCTGGTGGTGCCGGCCGAGTACCTCGAGGTCGTCGCCACCCGGCGCTGAGCTTTCGCGGCGGCGGCGCGCGGCATCGCCGTTCGATCGGTCGTGCGGCTCAGAGGAGCGAGAGCAGCTCGAGCAGGATCTCGCACTGGTCGGCGACGAGCGCCGCCGCCGCCGGATCGGTGACCCAGTCGTTGGAGCCGCCGTCGCTGCGCTCGAGGACCCGGCCGACGAGGAATCCGGCGCAGGGGTACAGGCCTCGCTCGGCGCACCAGGAGGCGCCCTCCACCTCGAGTACGAGCGCTCGCCTGCGAAGCTCACGGCCGGCCGTGAAGCGGCCCTCGAAGGCGCCGTTGGGCAGTCCGGCGAGGGTGGCGCGCAGGGTGTCCAGGAGGGCGACGAGGCTCGCGCCGACGTCGGGGTCGAGCGGATCGGGGTCGAGCGCGTCGCTCCAGCCGTCGTCGTCGCTGTCGGTGTCGGTCGGCGAGGTCCCGATGGCGCTCTCGTCGCAGTCTCCGAGCTGGTCGCCGTCGGTGTCGATGAGCGGGTCCTTGCGCTGCAGGTGGCGCGTGCGCACGACCCAGTTGTCGAGCGCGTCCCACGCCGCCAGCTTCACGACGTTGTCGCCCGGCGCGAGCGCGATGGTCGCCGCGAAGCGGCCGTCGGCGTCGAAGTCGACCGGCACGTCGTCGACGAGGATCCCGACGACGCCGTCGTCGTCGCTCGCGACGCCGCTGAAGACGACGGTCGCCGCGCAGGTCTCGCCGGGAAGCGGCGCGAGCTCGTGGGTGAAGGGCGCGCCGATGGTCTGGTCGATCTCGTCGCCGTCGGCGGCGTCGACCGCGATGTTGGTGTCGAAGAGCTCGAGGTTGGATCCGATCGCGAGCGCCTCGTCGAGTCCGACCGAGCCGTCGCCACCGAAGGCGAGGCCTTCGTGCACGCCCGCGGTGAGCCCGGTCTCGATCACGTCGATCGGCTCATTCGAGAGCCTGAGCTCGAGCGCGGCGGAGACGCGCAGCGGGTTCCCCGGCAGCTCGGTCGCGGTCTCGTCGACGAAGAGCATGAAGCCGACCGCGCTCTCGCCGGAAGGCACCGGCGGCAGGTGCACGCGCAGCTTCACGGTGGTCGGGGGCAGGAGCGAGAACTGCATCTCGCGCACCTCACCCTCCGCGAGCGGCTCGATCGGCACGTCGACCGGGATCGCTCCGCCCGGCGAGGTGTCGGCGAACTGATCGATCGGGAAGATCAGGAGCTGCCCGTAGTCCTCGACGCCGAGCGCGTCGACCCGGACGCGGAGGTCGAACTCCTCGAGCGCCTCTCCGCCCTGGTCGTCGGTCCGTAGCGTCACCGTCGGGATCTGCACCGTCACGCCGAGCACCTGGCGCAGGCGCCAGTCGTCGCCGGCCGAGAGCGCGAGCTCGATCGGCCGGGGCTCGACCACGGTGTCGACGCCCTCGAGCTCGGGCGGTACCCCGGAGCCGTTCGCGTCGATGAGCGTCTCGAGCCCCTCGAGGCTGAGCGACTGGCCGATGGCGGTGTGCACGAGCTCCGGATCGGCGGCGTGCGAGAAGGCGACGAGGCCCATGGCGACGCGGAAGCCGCCCTCGTGCTCGGGCAGGTCGAGGTTCGCGGTGAGGTGGCCGACGGCGCTCGTCGAGAGGTCGACGGGCGTGGTCGCGCCGGCGGCGATGGAGGCCGTCGTCTCCGCCTCGTAGATCGAGACGCTGCCGATGGCGTCGAAGGCCTCCTGGAGGGAGTCCGGGTCGACGCCCAGGCCTTCACCGCCGAGCCATGGCGCGAAGAGGCTGCCGATGAAGGGCGTGCTGAGCGCGGTCCAGCGCACGTGCTTGTCGCCCTCCTTGAGCAGGATCTGGCCGCTCTGGATCCCGGTCGGAGAGGCGGCCTCGATGGTGGCGCCGGCGGGCGCGTTGCAGCCGTCGCCGCAGCTCTCGCCGTCGCACTCGACGACGAGGAACTGGTAGAGCTCCTCACCGGCGATACCGGTCGTGAGGTCGAGCGATCCGTCACGGTCCGCGAAGCTCACCGGCGGCAAGGTGGCGGTCTCGTCACCCGCGGGCACGGTGATGCTCACCTGCGCCGTGGCGGTGGAGGTTTCGACCGTGCACTGGGTCGGGGCGCTCGAGACGGTGAACGCGGCCGAGTGGGCGACGGGCGCGGCGACGCAGTAGCTGCCGTCGGACGCGACGGCGCTCGTGACCTGGCCGCTCAGGCCGGCGACCGACCAGGTGCCCTGCACCCAGGCGAGGGGGCCCCGCTCGCCGGTGTCGACGACGCCGCAGGCCAGCGCCACGCCGCTGTCCGCCGGGGGGGCGAAGTCACGTGTGAGCACCGCGCCGGAGACGACGTCGAGCTCGTCGGTGTAGGCGATGGTGGTGCCCGGTGTCACGATGGGCGTCGGCGGGCTCGTGCCGAAGTCGAAACCGAGGTCGCCGCAGATGGCGACGTTGGTGCAGCTCGAGGTCCGGACTCTCACCGCGAAGCTCCCCCCGAGCGGGAGCTCGACCGAGTAGGTGCCGGAGCGGCCGTCGGCGGCGATCGCCAGGGAAACGAAGCGCGAGGTGCCGTTGCCGGTGACCTCGATCCGACCGCTCTTCGCGATGAAGTTGCCCCAGGTCACGGTGCCGCTCAACCGGGCCGCGGCCGTCGGGCCCTCGACGAGATCGAGCGTGCTCGTGAATGGCGCCGAGCCGGCGCCGCTCGTCACCATGATCGCGTAGGTCAGCCCGGCCTCCAGTGGTACGCTGTCGACGCTGCCGATCACCGTGGGGCCCTTGGCGCCGACGAGCTCCCAGGCGCCCGGACCGCCGGACAAGACGGCGACCGACTGCGCGAGCGACAAACCCATGCCGAGTTGCAGGTCGCGGTCCGGCGTGAACGTGTACCAGACGGTGCCGTAGGTGACCGGGACGAAGGTGAGGGGCAGGGTCGGATCCGCGATCCCCGGGGTCGGACCCGGGTTGGCGATGCTCGCGCGGAAGGGGAGCGACGCGATCGGGGTGGCGGTGCCGGGCTCGTCGTTGGGGGCGGGCGGCGCGAGCGAAAACGCGAGGGGGAGATCGCCGCGGAAGATCGTGATGACGCCGAGGTAGTAGGTCTCTCCGGCCGCGAGCGGGAGCAGCGCGGTCTTGCCCATGGACAAGGCCGGGTTGTCGGTCGTCGGGTAGCCGCGGAAGATGAGCAGCTGGAGCGCGGCGCCGACGTTGGTATCGATGGCGAGCGCGGTCGGCGCGCTCGGGGTGATGCGGTACCAGACGCTGGCCTGCACCGAGCTCGTGACGAACGCGGCGTCGTCGCCGGCCACCGAGCCGCGCGTGTCCGCGATGATCGTCGTGGGCAGGGCGGCCGGATCGATCGGGAGGGCGTCGGCGATGTCGTCGTTGGGCGGGGGGACCGAGGCCAGGCGCGCGACGAGGTGCGTGGCCTCGTTGGGCATGGCCATGATGATGTAGCCCTTGCCGCTCAGGCCGCTCCAGACGATCTGCCCGCTGGCGTAGTCGATGAAGTGCAGGCGCGTGACCGAGAACGGATCCTGCGGGCGGTCGATCTCGAAGAGCGCGAGGTCGACGGTGCCGTCGCTGCCGGTGGTGTCGAAGACGAAGGTGCCGTCGAACGGGGCGGTCATGGCGTACCAGACCGTGGCGCGGCCGCCGCTCTGCACCGGATCGCTGGGGTTGGCGGTGGCGCCGCGCACGTCGAAGTCGGTCGTGCGCGGTAGCTCCCAGCCGATGTCCGCGGCCCCGATCTCGTCGTGGTCGGGGGGCGCCACGAGCTCGCCGGCCGTGACCGAGAAGACGAGCGCTCCGGGCAGCCCCTGGAAGGCGACCTGGATGAGGTAGTCCTGGCCCGCCTCGACGTCGAGGCCGAGCTGGCCGAGGCCCTCGGCGATGGGTGCGAGCCCGGCATCGAGCACGGTGATCAGCGTGGGGGAGGCGGCGTCGCTGGCGTCGAGCGTGATGCTCCCCGTGACGCTCGAGTTGAAGCGGTACCAGACCGAGGGCAGCAGGAAGGTGAGGCCCGGGTCGGACGGGCTCGGGGTGGCGCCGCCCGCGTCGAGGGCGTCGGAGAAGGGCAGCGCGTCGAAGGCGGTGGCGGCGTCGAGCTCGTCGTTGGGCGGCGGTGCCGGCAGGGCGAAGGGATCGGCGCTGAAGGCGAGCGCGCTCGGGAGGGCCTCGAAGCCGACGCACACGAGGTAGGTGCGGCCGAGCTCGCCGCGCAGCAGGACCTCGTCATAGCCGAAGGCGACCGCGTCGACCTCGCTGAGCTCGATGCCCTCGTCGGGCACCGCGAAGACGAAGAGGAAGCTGGTGGCGTCACCGGTGGCGCGGAGCGCGACCGCGCCGTCGGTCTCGGCGGTGTAGCGGTACCAGACCGTGGCGAGCTCGCCGCGGAAGAACGGGTCGCTCGGGGACGGGGTGGCGGCCGAGACATCGACGGTGGGCGGGTGGAACGTGGGGCCGAAGGGGATGGCGGTGTCCTGCTCGTCGTGCAGAGGGAGCACGTAGTCGGCGCTGAAGACGAGGAGCGTCGGCTCGGGCGGGGCGGGAGCCTCGAGCACGAAGACCATGACATAGTAGGTCGTGCCCGGGGTCGGGGCCTCGAGGGTCGCCGTGCCGATGCCGCCGGTGACCGGGAAGCCGGTGTCGGGCGGGCCGTCGAAGGCGATGACGACCAGGGTGCCGTTGCTCTGGCTGACGTCGAAGAGGATCGGGCGCTCGTCGGCGGCGGTGAGCGTGTACCAGACGTCCGGCACCGGCGGGACCTCGTAGGCGGGGTCGACCGGGGTCCAGCTCGCGGCGGAGATGTCGGCCTTCTGGGTGAAGGGCAGGGAGGCGATGTCCCAGGCGGTCTCGGGCTCGTCGTTGAGGAGGTCGGCCGAGACGGTGAGCAGCTCCGGCGAGCCGAGCGCGACGACCATGAAGTAATAGGTCGTGCCCGGCGTGGGTGCGAGCGAGATGTTGTCCTGGTTGCCGAAGAAAGGCACGCCGCCGGCGGTCGGATCGCCGTCGAAGACGATGACGCCCCAGGGGGTCGCGCCGCCCGCCAGGTCCAGGAACACGGGCGCGTCGTCCG
>WYBB01000102.1 GCA_011526585.1 Deltaproteobacteria bacterium | reverse complement strand
CGCGCGCGCTACCGCGGCCTCGACAAGAACGAGTTCGATTCCGAGCGCACCGCGGTTGTCGGTAACTGCTTCGTGCTCGATGCACTCTGGAGAACCGCAGCATGAGGTTTCTGGTCAGCGCTCTAGCTGCCGGGTGACCACTGAATTGATTGTCGGATTAATAATGGAGCCTGCAGTGGGAAGCAAGCTCAAAGCGCAAGGGCTGCGCAGTCAAAGAGAGGGGTCCTCCTCCGCAACGAGCAGGACGGCGGAAAGATACTCACAGCCTGAGGGGGAAGGCAATGATCCGGTTACGTAGCATTCGGAAATTCTCGATCACACAAGCTGCGGCGCGACCGGACTGGTGCCGTCCGGGGATCCGGACTCGCGCCCTCAGGGCAGGCGCAGGACCGTGGCCGCCACGCGCCCCTTGCGCGCCGGCCGCGCAAAGAGGAGTGCATCGCCGTTGGCCGTGAAGCGCTGATCGGGATCGGTCGGGAGCTGGCGCGCGATCGCCTCGGGGATGGCGTGGCGCTCGGTCTCCTCGCGGCTCTTGTGTTTGCCGCGCACCCGCTCGGTCAGCGGCCGCACGTTGTAGCCGCGCACCGGGAAGCCGGCGCGCATGCGCAGGTGCGCGCGCTCGAGCAAGAGCGTCTCGCCGTCGTGGGCGAAGCCGCCGACGACGCGCGAGAAGCGGCCGTCGAGCTCGCGCGTGGCGCTCGGGGTGACGCGCCAGGCCGAGTGCTCGCCGGCGGCGACGCGGCGGGCGATCAACACGAAGCCGTCGCCGTCGCGTACGAAGGCGGTGCCGCGGTCGAGCTGCACGAGCGGGAGATCGCGGCGCTTGCCGGGGCGGCCCGTGGGGTCGAGCGCGAGCGCGCCCAGGTCGATGCGCGAGCACGATTCGTTCCGGCAATGCCCGAGCACGAGCATGTAGCCGCTGTCGATGGCGACGAGCGCCTGCGGCTCGCCGATCGCCACGCGGCGCTTGATGACGTGCATGCCCGCCAGCGAGAGCTCGCCGTCGATCGAGAGGCAGGTCGGTCCGAGCTCGTCGATCGCGCACGCCAACGCGCCGCTGGCGTCGGTCGCCGCCGCGATCACCAGGGGCGGCGTGAGCCGTCCGCCTTCTGCGCCCGAGGCGCGCGTCGGGGACAGCGCCGCCATCTCGAGCGTCGGGTCGAGCCGCACCGCCTCGAGGTGTCCGTCCGCGAGCCACATCGCCGCCGCGTGATCGTCGATGGTGACGAGGTGGACCGGAGAGGCGCCGGCGCGCAGCTCACGGAAGCGGTCGCGCGCGGCGACCTCGGCCACGCCTCGTCGCATGCGCAGGACGACGACCGTGTCGCCCGCGCGCCCCGCGACGAAGAGCGCATCGCCGACGAAGAGCGCGTCGTCGATCACCGCGAGCTCTTCGTCCCCGACCTCGATCGGCCAGGCCTCGATCGGCGCCTCGAAGGTGGTCTCCGGCGCGTCCGGATCGGGCGTGTCCCCGGGCTCGTCCTGCGGCTCGTCTCGAGGCGGACCGAGCTCGTCGTCGGCGTGCTCGCTCGCGGCGCCGAGCGCCAGCGCGACCTCGGGCTCGGGCTCGACCTCGATGCCCTCGCCGCACGCCGCGAGACCGAGACAACAAAGCGGGGTCAGGGCCGCGCGCCGGAAACGATGCATCACGCCCCCGATCCACCACGACTCGCCGGCGCTGTCGAAATTTGCTACCCGATGAGCCCGTCGAGGCGGTTGGTCAGCCGCTCGAGCCCGCCGCCCGGCCAGGACTTCTTGCGCTCACCGCCGACCCAGATCAGGTTGAAGGGCAGGTCGTTCACGTCGCGCAGCCACTCGCCGTGCTCGCGCTTGAACTCGGTGAGTCCGCGCTGGTCGAGCAGCATCTTGCCGAAGCGCACGCGGCCGGCGTAGCGCTCGTCCTTCTCGAGGAAGCCGACGAGCTCCTCGGTCCAGGTCGCGCACGCGCCGCAGTCGGACTTGCCGAGCATCAGGAACGCAACGCCGTCGCCGACGAAGTCGCGCCAGTTGCCGCCATCGATCGTCTGTAGCTCGCTCATCGAAACCTCGCATGTCGGGTGGAGAAGAGACACGAAACCCCGCCGGCCAAGCGAGCTCGGCGACGGGGTTTCACGGTGCCTGTGGTCGGAGCCGTCGCGACGGCTCACACACGTGCGCGTCGACGCCGCGCGGGCGTCACTTGACGAACTTTTCGCCCTTGTGCCAGTCGGCCCCGCACAGGCCGCCCGACATGAGCGCCTGCACCGTGCGCAGCGTCTCCTTGGGGCTGCGGCCGGCGCCGGTGTCGTTGACCGCGACCGAGCGCACGACGCCCTCGGGATCGACGACGACCGTCGCGCGATAGGCGATGCCTTCGTCGTCCTTGAGCACGTCGAAGGCCTTGCTGACGGCGTGGTTGGTGTCGGCGATCACCGGGTGCGTGATCTCGCGCGGGAAGGTCTCGCGATCGGCGAACCAGGCGCGGTGGCTGTGGTAGCTGTCCGTCGACGCACCGACCAGCGCGACGCCCTCGTCCTTGAACTCACCGCTGAGCTCCTCGAAGCCCTTGATCTCGGTCGGGCAGATGAAGGTGAAGTCGAGCGGATACCAGTAGAGCACGTGCCACTTGCCGGCGAAGTCCTTGTTCGAGAGGGTCACTTCCTTGCCCTGATGGTACGCCTTGGCCGTCCACTCGGGGGCCTTCTTGCCGATCAAGCTCATTGTCGTCTCCGTTTGTCGTGTCGGTCCCAAACCCCAGGGACGCGAAGTGCGAGGCAGATAGGCACGAGGTCAACTCGCGTCAAGCGACGCGCCGAGGCGTCCGCGCATGCCCGCTCATGGGAGCGGCGAGAGCGCGAAGACCCGCCAGTCGTGCTCGGGCACGTCGCAGGGCTCGTCGGATCGATGCTGGACCCGGGCGAGCACCACGCCGTGCTCGTCGTCGGCGAAGAGCTCGGCGATCGACGCCTGCGCGCACGGCGCCGCGCTCAGGGTCGTGACCGGCAAGGTCGCGGCCGTGAAGCCCGGCAGCGAGACGCGCAGCGCGTCCTTGTCCAGGGCGACCGGCGCATCGATGCCCGGGCCGGACCACGGCCTGATGGCGCGCATGCGCGCCTTGTCGAGCACGCGTTGGGCCGGCGCGAGGCGCTGTGCGAGCCGCCTCTCGCGGACATCGTCACCCTCGTCCAGGAGCGTGCGCTCGAGCAGCACCGAGCCGTCGATCCGCGTGACGCGCATGCGCAGCGGTCCGCGCGCCGGATCACCGAGCAGCACCGCGACGTGCATGCCGTCGGCGCTGATCCCCGGGAAGCCGCTCGCCTCGATGAGCGATCCCGCCGAGCGCGAGACGGCGAGGCTGGTCGCGACGGGCGGTTCCGGATCCGCGTGCCCGTTCACGGCGTCCACGTGCACGCGCTCATTCATGTCCACGCTTACATCCACGTTCACGTCGACGTGCTCGCCCGCGTCCTCGTCCACGTTCACGTCATCGAGCACGTTCACGTCCTCGAGCACGCTCACGTCCTCGTGCACGTTCACGTCCTCGTGCTCGCGCGCGCCGACGTCGACGCGCCCGCCCGTCGGCCCCTCGGAACGGCACCCGGCCAGGAGCCAGGTCACCGCGCCGATGGCCAGACCGACACCGACTCGCCCGACACGCATCCCCAGACCCTGCCTCAAACGCTCCGGCAACGCCATCCCGGCCTTCCGTCCGCCTCAACGCGCCTCAACGCGCACACGTTGACGCCGGCTCGCGCCGACGGGATGATTGGCCATGCCGGGCGCTCCACAACCGACGCGACCCCAGGTCGCCCACGCCGCCTCGCTGCTCGGCCGCAAGACCGCCGCCATCACCTTCTTCGCCGGGCTCGTCGCGAGCGTCGCCGCCTTCTTCGTGTTGCGCCACACCGCGCTCGACGATTCGCAGCGCGCCCTCGACAAGCGCGCCCGCGAGATCACGCGCGCGATCGAGGCCAAGGTCGCGCTGCCTCTGCAGTCGCTCGAGGCGGTCGTCGCCTACCGCCGCGCCCTGCCCCCCGATCGCGAGACCTTCGAGGTCTTCGCGCGCACGCTCCTCGCGCGCCACCCGAGCGTCGCCGCGCTCGAATACGCCGAGGTCGTGCCGCACGCCGAGCGCGCCGCGCTCGAGGCCCGCATCTCGGCCGACGCCGGTCGCCCGATCAGCATCCGCGAGCCCGACGCCGACGGCCGCATGGTGCCTTCGCCCGTCCGCGATCGCTACACCGTGCTGACCTCGCTCGAGCCCTGGAACGATGACGTCATCGGCCTCGACGTCGGCTTCGAGCCCGACCGCCGCGCCGCCCTCGAGCGCGCCGCCGAGCGCGGCGAACGCTTCTGCAGTAGCCGCATCCGCCTGGTCGAGGACCCGCCCGGCGTCTACTCGGTCGTCGTCTACGAGCCGGAGTTCGAGCGCGCCACCCCGCCCTCCGATCCGATCGAGCGCCGCCGTCAGGTGCGCGGCTACGCCATCGCGCTCTTCCGGCTCGACCCGCTCGTGCAGCGCGCCCTCGACGGGCTCGACACCGAGGGCCTCGACCTCGTCGTGCTCGACAAGGACGAGCTCGGCGCCGCCGCGACCGCCCCGCCGCCCGCCACCGGGGCCACGCCCTTCGACGGCGGCGAGGATCGCGCGCGCCTCTACCCCTCGCGCGCGCACCCGTCGCGGCAGGACGACGACGCCGTCTCCGAGCGCGAGCTCACCTTCGCCGGTCGCACCTGGCTCGTGCGCATCCGCGCCCCGCTCGAGGCGGCCGCGGGTACGGCCTGGATCGTGCTCGCGCTCGGCGCGGCGCTGTCGCTCTTCCTCGCGGTGGCGCTCGGGGCGCTGGCGGAGTCGCGCCGTTTTCGTCGCGAAGTCAGGCAGATCCGTCGTCTGGGACAGTACGAGGTCACGCGCCTCGTCGCCGCCGGCGGCATGGGCAAGGTCTTCGAGGCGCGCCACCGTCTCCTCAAGCGGCGCACGGCGCTCAAGGTCGTCGACCACGCCGCCGCCGACGAGGACACGCTGCGCCGCTTCGAGCGCGAGGTGCACGCGACCAGTCTGCTCACCCACCCCAACACCGTCGTCGTCTACGACTACGGGCGCAGCGGCCACGGCCAGTTCTACTACGCGATGGAGTTCATCGAGGGCCCGAGCTTCGACGAGCTCGTGCGCCTCGAGGGCAGCCTCACGCCCGAGCGCGTCAAGCACCTGCTCGTGCAGGTCGTGGGCGCGCTGGCCGAGGCGCACGGACAGGGCTTCGTGCACCGCGACGTCAAGCCTGCCAACCTCATGGTCACCGTGCGCGGCGGGCGCCACGACTTCGTCAAGGTCCTCGACTTCGGCCTCGCACCTCGGGCTCGAGCCCGAGGCCCCCTCCCAACGCTTCGGCGTGAGCCCGACCTTCGACGCGCTGATCCTCAAGTGCCTCGCCAAGGATCCCAAGGCGCGCTACGCCGACGCAGGCGCGCTCCTCGCCGCGCTCGAGGCGCTGCCGCTGGCCGCCTGGGCCGAGGCCGACGCCGAGGCCTCCTGGCGTCGCTGGGAGAACGCCCGCGCCGCGCTCGCCCCCGCGGAGACCGCCTTGCCCGTGCCGTCGATCTCCCACATCGAGGTCGCGCTCGGCGCCGAGCGCGTCGAGGATCGCCGCGCCTATCAGGCGACGCAGCCCGTCAGCGCACCACGCTGATCAGCAGCGCCGCTACCTCGCGCCGATCGCAGGGATGGGTCCTGGTCGCCCGGGACGGCGCCACGCTCGATCCCTCGGCAGGCCCTTCAGTTCGAGAACTTGTTCCTGACGATCCACAGTTCGCCGTAATCGTCCTTGAGCTGTACCTCGAAGATCCAGGAGACACCTTGAGGGTCGAGCGCCGCGCTGAAGCCTTGCTCGCATTCCTTCCACCCTGGCGGTGAACTCCCGTCGCGGTAGAGGCGACAATTCCTTCCGTTCTGCGAACCGAAGGTGCCGAACTGGGCGTCGAGCCACTTCAGGCCCGGATAGCGGGCGCCATCCTGCGGGATCTCGAACCAGATCTCGAAGCAGGTCCCGTCGCCAGTGAAGGTCCACAGGCCTTGCTCGCACTTGAAGGGACGGCTGCCCAGCGTGGACACATCGTCGTCGCGAACCTGGCGCAGTGCCGCGTGCGCGCCGGACGAGAGGCTGGCGTTACAGTTGGCGTTGTCCACACCCCAGGTCGCGCGATCCTGTCCACAGCTTCGGTTCGAGCTGCACGTCGCGGTGCTGCCGCCGTCGAACCCAGTGCAGGTCCAGTCGAAGGGGCCGTTGCCGGTCACGCTCGACGCGTTTCCGCTCGAACAGAGGTTGGTGGTCGGCGCGCCGGGTGTGCTGCCGCCGTTGGCGCTGCCGCAGACCCCGTTGGTGACGCAGGTGCCGTTGCCCGAGCCGCTCCAGCTGCCCTGGCTGCAGTTGTAGGTGCGGTTGCCGGTCGTAGGCTGCGTCGAGTCGGTCGCGGTGCTGCTGCCTCCGTGGGCGATGCCGCTGATGGTGTCGTTGCAGGTGCTGTTGCCGACGGTCCACGTGCGGTTCGCGTTCGTGCAGCTCCGGTTGGAGGAGCAGCTGTCGTTCGCTCCGCCGTCGCTGCCGCTGCAGGTCCACGTAAAGGGCTTGCCCACGTCGCTGCTCACGGAGGAGGGAGTCCCGCTCGCGCAGAGGTTGGTGCTCGGCGGGTCGACGCTGTCGCCCCCTGCGGCGCTGCCGCAGACCCCGTTGGTGACGCAGGTCCCATCGCCCGACGCCACCCACTCTCCCTGGTCGCACGTGAAGGTCTCGCTCCCGACGACAGGCTCGCCCGTGTCGCTGGCGCTGCGGCTCTGACCGTCGTTCGCCGCGGTGACGCTGCCGCCGCATGCGCTGTTGGGGCTGTCCCACGTGACGCTCGCGCCTGCGCAGCTCCGGTCCGAGGTGCAGTCCTCGTCGTCACCGCCGCTCTGCCCGAGGCAGCTCCAGGTGAAGGGACCGTCCCCGCTCACCGCGGTCGGGGTGCCGCTCGCGCACAGGCCTGCGCTCGGCGCGGCGAGGCTGTCACCGCCGTGCGCCGCGCCGCACGCCCCGTGGATCACGGTCACGCACGTGCCGGCGTGCACCGGCTCCCAGTCGCCCTGGTCGCAGTCGAAGCTCCGGCTGCCGACGGTCGGCTCCTGCACGTCGTCCGCGGTGCTGCTCTCGCCGTGCGCCGCCTCGGCGACATCGCCGCCGCAGGTGCTGACGTCGACCGTCCAGGTCTGCCCCGTGCCCGCGCAGCTCTGGTTGGACGAGCAGTTGTCGCTGTCGCCGCCGATCGCGCCGAGGCAGCTCCAGGTGAAGGGGCCATCGCCGCTGACGGCCGTCGGGCTGCCGCTCGCGCACAAGCCCTGGGTCGGCGCCGCGAGGCTGTCGCCTCCGTGCGCGGGCCCGCAGCTCCCATGGATCACCGTGTCGCAGGTCCCGGCGCCCAAAGCCTCCCACTCGCCCTGGGCGCACTCGAAGGCCTGGCTGCCGACGTTGGGCTCCGTGCCATCGTTGGCGCTGCGGCTCTCCCCGCTCGGCGCGCCGGTGACGCTGGCGCCGCAGCTCAGACCGCCGACGCTCCAGCTCAGGCTCTCTCCGGCGCAGCTGCGGTTGGAGGAGCAGCCGACATCGTCCCCACCGCTCTCACCGAGGCAGCTCCACGTGTAGGGCCCGTCACCCGCGACGCTCGTCGCCGTGCCGCTCGCGCACAGATCCTGGGTCGGGGGCGCGAGGCTGTTGCCCCCGTGCGCCCCACCGCAGACCCCGTGGACCACCGCGGCGCAGGTGCCCGAAGCCGACGGCACCCAGTTCCCCTGGTCGCACGTGAAGGTCTGGCTGCCGACGGCGGGCTCGCTGCCGTCGGTCACGGTGCGGCTCTCCTCGTGCAACCCGGCCGCGGTCGCGGCGCCGCAGCTCTCCCCATCGACGTTCCAGCTCACGCTCTGGGCCGCGCAGCTCCGATCGGACGCGCAGTCCGCGTCCGCGCCGCCGTGGTCGCCGAGGCACCTCCAGCTGAACGGCCCCTCTCCCGTCACGGCGGTTGGCGTGCCCAGCGCGCACAGCCCCGACGTCGGCGGCGCGAGGCTATCGCCGCCGTGCGCGTCGCCGCAGATCCCGCGGATCACCGCATCACAGCTCCCGGCGTCCGCCGCCTCCCACGTGCCCTGGTCGCACGTGAAGACGCGGCTGCCCACCGCCGGCTCGCTGACGTCGGTGGCGTTCCTGCTCGCGCCGTTGACCGCCGTCGCCACCTGCGCGCTGCACGTCACGCCGTCGACCTCCCACGTCAGGCTCTGGTCGGCGCAGCTCCGGTCCGACTCGCAGAGCGCGTCATCGCCGCCGTCGGCGCCGAGGCAGCTCCACACGAACGGTCCGTCGCCGCTCACGCTCGTCGGCGTCCCGCTCGCGCAGAGCCCGCTCGTCGGCGCGGCGATGCTGTCCCCGCCGTGCGCCGCTCCGCACGTCCCGCGCACCGCCGTCGCGCACGTGCCCGCCCCGACCGCCGCCCACACACCCTGGAGGCAGTCGAAGGTCTGGCTCCCGGTCGTCGGCTGGCTCGCGTCGGTCGCCGCCAGCCTCTCACCGTGACTCGTCGTCGCCACCGGCGCGCTGCACGTGCTCGCGTCGACCGTCCACTCGAGCGCGCCCTCGGCGCAGCTGCGATTGGCGGTGCAGCTCGCGCTCGCTCCCCCGCCGGAGCCCTGGCACGTCCACGAGAACGGCCCCTCACCACTGACCGCGCTGGGCGACCCCGCGCTGCACAGACCGACGCTCGGCCGCTGTTGCGTGCTCCCGCCGGCGGCCGCGCCGCACACGCCGGCGATCGGCTCGACCGTGTCGACGACCCAGGTCCACTCCGCCGGCGTCGGGTCGCTCGCGCCCAGGGCGTCGATCGCGCGCACCGCGAAGGTGTGCTCGCCGTCGGCGAGGTCGCGCACCTGCCAGGGCGACGTGCACGCCGCGAACGCCTCGGTGTCCAGCGTGCACTCGAAGGCGACGACGGCGTCGGGCGACGAGAACCGGAAGGTGGCGCTCGTCTCGGCGACCAGCGCCCCGGGGCCGCTTTCGATGCGCGTGTCCGGCGGGCTCGTGTCGATCGTCCAGCGGTACGATGCCGGCGGGTCCTCGACGTTGCCGGCCTCGTCGGTCGACGCGACCTCGAAGTGGTGCGGCCCGTCGCCGAGCCCCGACACGACGTGCGGCGAGGTGCACGCCGCCCAGGCGCCCGCGTCGATGCGGCAGCTCGAGGTGGCGACCTCGCTGACCTCGAAGCCGAAGCTGACCTCGCTGGCGTTGTCCAACGGCGGCGGCACGGTGACGAGCGTCGTCAGCGGCGCGGTGAGATCGACGCGCCACGTATAGGTCAGCGTCGTCTCCTCGGCGCTGCCGTCGGGCCAGTAGACGCGGATCACCAGCGTGTGCTCGCCTTCGGAGGTGGCGATCTCGAACGGCGAGACGCACGGCTCGAAGGGCCCGCCGTCGTAGCTGCATTCAAAGGATGCACCCGGCGGGTCGGACACGAACTCGAAGCGCGCGATGCGGTCGTTGTCGAGCGCGCGCGGGACGACGGTCAGGTCGGCGCTCGTGACGACCTCGGCGCTCGTCGCGTCGGCGACCTCGGTCACGTCGGCGTCCTCCAGGAACGGCGCGACGCAGACCCCGTTGACGCAATGGCCCGACTCGCATTGCTGGTCGCTCGTGCAGCTCGCGCCGAGGGGGCGCCTGGGCTCGTCGTTGCAGGCCGCCAGCGAAAGCGCCACGCCGATCGTCAGTGTGAATGCTCCAACGCCGCTCATCTTGTTCCCCCGACGAAGATCCGACACACGGTTAGCGCAGCTCCGCTGCTTTGGAACGTGATCGCGCTTTGGCCAGACGCGGGCCATATCGCCGCGGCGCGGTGCCGGTCAAGGTTCGAGTTCGCTGCGCGCGCCGGCGTGCGCCCGCCGCACGCTCAGCCGCGCAGGCGCAGGAAGACCGCCTTGAGGTAGCCGAGCTCCGGACACACGAGCGGGTAGGGGTGGTCGGGCGGCTGCCCGCCGAGCGCGATGACGTCGGCGCGGCGCCGCGCGGTCCCGATCCCCTCCTCGATCGCGCCGACGAGCTCGCCGCGCGTGACGTGCGCCGAGCAGCTCGCGATGAACAGGATCCCATCGGGCGTGGTCACGCGCGCGCCGAGGGCGGCAAGCCGCTGGTAGGCCGCGAGCGCCTGGGGCACCGCCTTCTTCGACGGCGCGAAGGCGGGCGGGTCGAGCACGACCAGATCCCAGCGCTCGTCGGTGCCTTCGAGGAGCGCGAACGCGTCGGCGACGACTCCGGCGTGGCCCTCGGCGGGCAGGCCGTTGAGGCGCCAGTTCGCCTCGGCCTGCGCGATGGCGGGCGCGGCGAGGTCGACCGTGGTGACGTGGCGCGCCCCTCCGAGCCCGGCGTGCACCGAGAACCCACCGGTGTAGCCGAAGACGTTGAGCACGCGCCGGTCGCGCGCGAGGCGCCCCACCCGCAGGCGATGCTCGCGCTGGTCGAGGAACATGCCGGTCTTCTGGCCGCTCACGACGTCGACCGCGAGCCGCGCCGATCCCTCGCGAAAGGTGGCGGTGCCGGGCTCGTCGCCATGGAGCAGGCGGCCCTCGGCGCCGCCGCGCGAGCGTGCGCGCAGATAGATCGAGCGCGCCCGGAAGCGCTTCGCCAGGCGCTCTGCGATCGCCTCGACGTGCCACACCCGATCGGCGATCGGCCCGTCGGTCTTGATCACGAAGACGTCGGCGTAGCGATCGATCACCAGCCCCGGCAGTCCGTCCCCCTCGCCGTTGACGAGGCGCTGGCCGTCGACCTCGGCGTCGTCGAAGAGCGTGACCCTGAGCGCGAGCGCGGCCTCGAAGCGCGCCACCAGCGTGTCGTCGAGCGCCGCGCGCGCGTCGGTCGTGAGCATGCGCACGGCCAGGGCGCCTCCGGGATCGGCGTAGCCCAGGCCGATCACCCGGCGGTCCTTGCCCGCGACGGCGACGACCTCGCCCGGTTCGGTGTCGGCCGGCAGGCGCACGGCGTCGGCGAAGACCCAGGGGTGGCCGCGCCTGAGCTCGCGCCTGAGATCGCGCGTCAACGTGGCGACGCGCGGCGGCTCGCGGCGAACCTCGGCGCAAATCAGCGGGGCGTCGTCGTTCATGCGCTCGGGCTGGGCGTGAGCATGTCCGTGACCATGTCCGCGGCGAGGAGCTCCGGCGGGCAGCCGATCCGCGCCAGCGGCTCCGCGAGATCGGGCGGCAGCGGCGCAACGAGCGTCAGCGGCGCTCCGTCTCGCGGGTGGGGCAGCGTGAGCGCGAGCGCGTGCAGGGCGAGGCGACGGAGCCCGAACTCGTCGCGGAAGAGGCGGTTGTGCTCGGACTTGCCGTAGCTCGTGTCGCCGATGATCGGGCAGGCGATGTGCTTGAGGTGCCGCCGGATCTGGTGGGTGCGCCCGGTCCGCGGCCGCGCCTCGACGAGCGCGTAGCGGCCGCGGAAGACCCAGCGGCGCACCACCTCGGTGACCGCGGACACGCGCACGCCGCGGTCGTCCTTGACGGGGTTGTCGATCGTGAGCTCCGCCGCGGCGGGGATCCCGCGCACCAACGCCAGGTAGCGCTTGTGCACCCGCTGCGTCGCGAAGGCGTCCCCGAGCGCGCGCGCCGCCTCGGGCGAGAGCGCGAAGACCAGCACCCCGCTCGTCGGCTGATCGAGGCGGTGCGCCGGGTACACGCGGGCGCCGATCCGATCGCGCACCAGGTCGAGCGCGTAGTGCGGCGCCGCCGCCCAGCCGCGATGCACGGCGAGGCCCGCCGGCTTCATCACCGCCACGAGGTGCTCGTCCCGGAACAGGATGTCGATCGGCTCGGTCACGGGTCTCCTCTTGCACGAGCGCTCCGCCAGGTCACGCCCGACGTGCCGCCGAGGTGGTCTGTCGGTGACGGGCCCGCGCCCCGGCGCCGCGTGCCGGGTGCTGACGGGGGCACGCGTTTCGTGCGACACTGCCCGCCATGAGGGTCGGGATCTCCCCGAAAGACTTCGCGGCGGCGATCGGCGTCAGCGAATCCTCCGTCAAGCGCTGGGTGGACCAGGGCGCGCTCGACGCGGCGCGCACCGCCGGCGGACATCGCCGCATCAAGCGTGAAGAGGCGCTGCGCTTCGTGCGCGAGCGCGGCGTGACCGTCGTGCGTCCCGACAAGCTCGGGCTCGCGCACAGCGCGCTCGGCGTCATGAGCGACGGCTCGCTCGAGCGCGCGGCGATCGCGCTCTTCGACGAGCTGGCCGCCGGTCACGACGCCGAGGCCAGCGGCATCCTCGTCGCGCTCCACCTGCGCATGCACCCGGTCGCCCAGATCGCCGACGAGGTGATCCGCCCCGCGATGGAGCGCATCGGCGAGCTCTGGCGCGCGGGCCTGCACGGCGTCTTCGTCGAGCACCGCGCGACCTGGGCGTGCCTGAGCGCCCTCGACGACCTGCGCGAGCTCCTGCCGTCGGCCGATCACGACGGGCGCCGCGTCGCCGTCACCGCGTCCCCGGTCAACGATCCGTACCTCCTTCCCGCCGCGCTCGTGGCGATCGCCCTCGTCGAGACCGGCTGGCGTGCCGTCCCGCTCGGCGCGGACTCGCCGCTGGCCATGATCGCCATCGCCGCCGCCGAGCTCGACGCGCGCCTGCTGGCGCTGAGCATCACCTCGCAGCCGACCGACGCCTTCGCACGCGAGCTCGAGCGCTTCGTCGCCTCGCAGCACGCGCTGGGACGCACCGTCGCCGTCGGAGGCCAATCGGTCGACCGGCTCGCGCTCACGCCGCGCCCCGGCCTCTTCGTCGGACACACGCTCGCGGAGCTCGTCGTGGCCGCGCGCGCCCTGGCCGAAGCCGCCTGACCCGCGCCGCTGAATCGCCGCTCAGAACGGGCGCGTCTCACCCTTGACGAAAGGCAGGTAGCGCGGCCGCCAGAAGTGACCGCGCACGTAGCCCTCGAGATCCTCGAGCGCGCCCTGCTTCACCCAGCGCTCCGGTAGCTCGCCGAGGCCATCGGCCAGCGCGCGCTCGAGCACGCGCGTGGCGACGTGGATCGACACCTCGTCGAGCTCGGCGACCGGCGGGTAGAGGAGCTCGGGGTGGTGGCGCGCGGTGTAGTCGGTGAGCGCGTCGGCCGCCGTCATCACCATCGCGTCGCTCACCTCGCGCACGTAGCCCAGGATGGCGGCGAGCCCGAGCCCGGGGAAGACGAAGGCGTTGTTGCCCTGGCCGATCGGGTGCGCCACGCCGTCCCACACGACCGGGTCGAAGGGGCTGCCGGTGGCGCAACGCACGCGCCCCTCGGTCCAGCGGAAGAGATCGGCCGGCACCGCCTCGGACGACGAGGTCGGGTTCGAGAGCGGAAAGACGATCGGGCGCTCGCAGTTGGCCGCGCACTGGCGCACGACCGCCTCGGGGAACGCGCCCGGCTGCCCCGAGAGCCCGAGCAGCACGGTGGCCTTGCCCTCGCGCACGCACTCGAGCAGGTCGGGCACCTTGCCGGCGACGGGCCAGTGAGCAATCGCGTCCTCGGTCTGCGCGTACGGCGCCTTGTATCCCTTGATGCCGCGCCGCTCGCACAAGAGCCCGCCCGAATCCAGCACCAGCACGCGCCGGCGCGCATCCTCCGCGGACGCGCCCTCCGCGAGCAGGCCCTGGCGGATTGCCTCGGCCACGCCGATTCCACCCGCGCCCGCGCCGTGCACGATCACGACCTGGTCGGCGAGGCGCTGCCCGTTCAGGCGGCAGGCCGAGCGCACGCCGGCGAGCGCGACGGCGCCGGTGCCCTGGATGTCGTCGTTGAACGAGGCGATCGAGCCGCGGTGGCGCTGCAGCACCTCGAAGGCGACGTCCTTGGAGAGGTCCTCCCACTGGATCACCGCCATCGGCCAGCGTTCCTTGACCATCGCCACGAACTTGTCGACGAAGTCGAGGTAGGCCTGACCGGTGAGGCGGCGCGTGCGCGTGCCGAGGTAGTACGGATCGTCGATCAGGTCCTGCCGCTCGGTGCCGACGTCCATCACGACCGGCAGCGTGTGGAACGGCGACACGCCTCCGCCCGCGGTGTAGAGCGCGAGCTTGCCGATCGGGATCGCCAGCCCGCCGTAGCCCTGGTCGCCGATGCCGAGGATCGCCGAGCTGTCGGTCGCGACGATCATGCGCACGTCGTCCCAGGGATAGCTCTTGGCGACGCGCTGGGCGTCGTCGATGTTGTCGATCGAGAGCGAGAGCCCGCGCGGGGTCTGATAGAGCGCGTTGAACTGCTTGACCGCGTCGCCGACCGTCGGCGTGTAGACGATCGGCAGCATCTCGGTCAGGTGTCGCGAGAGGAGCGCGAAGAAGAGGATCTCCTGGCGCTCCTGAACTTGCCGTAGATATTGGTATTTTGCGATCGGGCTCGCCAGCTCGCGGTAGCCCGCGTAGACGCGGTCGACCTGCTGCTCGAGCGTGTTGAAGGCCGGCGGCAGGAGCCCTTCGAGCCCGAGGGCCTTGCGCTCTTCAGGGGTGAACGCCGTGCCCTTGTTGGTCAGGACCAGGCGCAGGAGCGCGATGCCCTCGAGGTAGACGACCATGCGCTGCGCGCCGGTGAGCTCGTCCTCGAGGATGTCGAAATAGGGGCTGATCTGGCGCGTTCGCATCGTGCTCGGTCCTCCCGGCCCGTGAGGCGCGGAAGTTGAGCACGCCGATCCCCGCCCCGCAACATCGATCGATCGTGCGGACTCGCACGCTCATTTGCGCCGCGCGACGACCTGGCTCTGCAGCCCGCGCCCCACCGCGCCCCGCACATCATGGAGGGCCGCCTCCGCCAGGCCCACCCCGTCGGGCTCGACCCACTGCGTGCCCGCCAGCGCGACCCACTCGCCCTCGACCTCGCGCACCAGGTGGCAGGTCGTCTCGGCGTTGACGAAGCTCCACGCCGAAAACGGCAGCCGCGCGCACACGCCGCCGATCGAATCGACCGCCACCAGCGCCCGCCCGAGCGCCGTCCACGCCTCGCCCTCGACCAGCGCCACCCGCGGCTTGAGCCACGCCACGCGCCGCCCCGCCTCCTCGCGCCGCACGAGCTCCATCGCCGTGTGATAGCCCTCCTCCCACGGCAGCCCCCACGCCGCGCCCTCCCAGCGCTCGCCCTCTTCCGGCCCGGCGATCCCCGCGTCGCGCAAAGCCGGCGCCTCGACCTCGCGCGCGCGCACCCACACCCCGCGCGCCCGCATCACGCACCTCTCGCCGCGCGGTCCGTCCGCCCACAGCGCGCCCTCGATCCACGAGACCAGTTGGCCTGCGCGCACGACCTCGACCTCCACGCGCAGCGCCGCCAGCGGGATCGGCCGCAAGAGCTCACAGGTCACCCGCCCCGCGCGCGCGCCCTCGGTCGCCGCCAGCGCCATGCGCGTCCCGAGCAGCGCCATCGGCGGCCCCCCGTGCTGCGCGTCCGGCGACCACGGCCCGCGCGTGAGCCCGGTCGACGCGAAGCGCCCCTCGCCCCGCGCGCGATAGAACGCCGCCTCCGCCGTGCTCAATGCGCGCCCAGGATGCGGAACTCGATGCGCCGGTTCTTCGCCCGCCCGGCCGCGGTCTTGTTGTTCCCGACCGGCATGGTCTCGCCGAAGCCCTGCGCGCTGACGCGCTCGGCCGAGATCCCCTTCTCGATCAGATAGTTGCGCACCGCCTCCGCGCGCGCCCGCGACAGCGCCAGGTTGTCCTCGTCCGCGCCCTGGTCGTCGGTGTGCCCGGCGATCTCGACCCTGAGCTCGGGGTACTTCTGGAAGACCGCCACCGCCTGATCGAGCAGGCGGAACGAGGTCTTCTTGATCGCCGCCGAGCCGGTCTCGAAGTTGATCCCCTGCACCGAGCCGCTGAAGCGCCGCATCACCCGCGGCAGGCAGCCCTTCTCGGACGCCACGCCGGGCTGGGTCGGGCAGCGATCGAGCGCGTCGACCACCCCGTCGCCGTCCTGGTCGGGGCAGCCCGCCGCGTGCTTCGCGCCCGCCTCGTCGGGGCACTGGTCTTCGGCGTCCGGCACGCCGTCGCCGTCGCGGTCGGGCGGCGGCGGCGGGCACCCCTCGTGCTCACCCACGCCGACGACGGTCGGACACCTGTCGCGGTCGTCGGCGAGGCCGTCGCCGTCGCTGTCGGGGCAGCCGCGCTGGCCCGCCGGTCCGGGCACGTCGGGGCAGCGATCCCCGGAGTCGGCGACGCCGTCCCCATCGCGGTCGGGGCAGCCGCCCGCGGTCTCGGCCCCGGGCACGGCCGGGCACTGGTCGGTCATGTCCGGCACGCCGTCGGCGTCACCGTCCTTGGGGGCCCGGTCGCCGCCGTCCCAGACCCAGAAGTCGACGCCGAGGTGCAGCTCGAGGTTGCTCGCGAGGCCGCTCGGGAAGCCGTCGCTGATCACGTGGCGCACCTCGAAGCGCGCCGCCATGAAGTCGATCGCCATCCAGCGCACGCCGAGCCCCCAGTGCACGTGCCAGTCGGCGTCTTCGCCGAGGTCGCCCGACGCGAGCTGATAGAGCCCGACACCGACCAGGAGATGCGGCGACCACGCGCCGAGCTCGAAGGGCGACACGATCGCGTCGGCGCGCCAGGACAGCGCGATCCCCGACAGATCCTCGGCCGAGTCCGCCGAGAACGGGATCAGCGCGACCCCGATCTCGGCCGCGATCGCCCGCTGGATCTGCAGGCCCACCCGCAGCCCCGCGAGGAACGATCCCTCGGGCGCCACGGCGTTGTCCTCGCCCTCGGCGAGGTCCCAGTCGCCGAGCACCGCGTTGTACCCACCGTAGACGCCGACGTAGACGCCCGGTTCGGGCAGCGCCTCGGCCGCGCGCGCCCCGCCGCCGGCCAGGCCCGCGACGACGCAGGCGCACGCGCCGAGCGCGCGGGACATGCTCAACATGGACAGCCTGTGCATCGCGTCTCCGTCGTCAGGGCGCCCCGGCGCCGGCCTCAGCCGCGATCCGGGTCGTCGGCCAGCGAGTCGAAATCGTGGAAGTCCTTACCCTTTTCGCGCGACAGCACATCGAGCGCCACCGCAGCCCCGTCGCCCGCGGAGATCTGCGCCTGGATCTTGTCGGCGCGCGTCGACCACCCGGCGACGTAGAGCTTGTCGACGTTGGTGCGCCCGTTCTTGTCGGTCACCGCGTAGCCCTTGGCGTCGAGCTCGATCCCGAGCTGCTTGACCAGCTCGCTCTTGGGTCCGCCGGCGATCACCAGGTAGGTCCCGCTCGACCCCTGTCCGTCCGCGGCGTCGATCTGGAACTCGTCGTCGACCTTGCGGATGGCCGTGATCTCCGCCTCGACCAGCACCGCGCCCAGCGCCTCGACCTGCTCGCGCGCCAGGCGCAGGAACTCGGGCCCGGGGATCTGTTGAAAACCGAGGTAGTTCTTCAAGAGCGCCTGGTGCACCCAGCTCTCGTTCTTGCCGTAGACCTCGACGCTCATGTCGTTCTTGGCGAGAAAGAGCGCCGCCGCCAGCCCGGCCGGTCCATCCCCGATGATGATCACGTCAGCCACGGTTACCTCCAATCGTCCGGACCGCGACTCTCCCACGACCCTCCGCGCCTCGCAAATCGCTCTCACACGAGCCAGCCGCGCGGCCGGGCGCGCCCATGCGCGCGGGAAACGACCAGAGGCTTGCGCCGCGCGCCGACTCGACTACATTCCGCCGCTCGTCGGGCCCCACCCGACGACGAGTCATCCAGGTCGGTCCCTCGCGCCGCCGCCAAGCACACGACATCGAAACACGACGGGCTCGCGGCGCCCCACGTCCTCCTCCTCCTCTTCGCGGAGATGCCTCATGGCCACGCTCAATGCACGCGCCCAGACCCTCGGCGCTCCCTGCCAGATCCAAGGGATCCCGTTCGACGCCGGTACGCAGGTCTTCTACGGCCTCGCCGACGAGCTCGTGCTCTGCGTGCTGCCGACCGATCGCGAGATCGCCGGGATCCCCTGCCAGCGCGGGCTCGTGCACTTCCAGCCCTCGGGCGCGCTCGGCCAGGCGACGCTCGGTCGCGAGCACACGGTGCGCGGCGTGCGTTTTTCGCGCGGCACGATCCTGTCGTGGAACGAGGACGGCACGCTCGGCGCGCAGCTCACCACGCCGCACGCCTTCGGCGCGCTCGAGGTCCCCGCCGGCGCCTCGCTGCGCCTGGACGAAGGCGGCCACCTCGTGAGCTGGTCGCGGCGCCTCCCCATCGAGGAGCAGGTCGGCCAGATCCCCTGCCAGGCCGGCTCGATCGTCACCTGCTTCGCCGACGGCTCGCCCGAGCGCGTGACCCTCGCCAGGAATCACGTCGTCGACGGCGTGCCCTGCATGGGCGGAACCGACATCGAGCTGCACCAGACCGGCCGCCTCGCGGTCGGCACCCTGGCCGAGCCGCGCGAGCTCCACGGCATCACCTTCGAGGCCGGCACCGCGCTCGTCTTCCGCCCCGACGGCACGCTCTCGGTCGCCCAGCTCGTCGAGGACATGCACATCGCCGGGCGCCTCTACACCGACGGGACCTACCTGCTCTTCGACGAACGCGGCCACCTCACCGACAGCGCCGCGATCACCTGGGAGGTCATGCGCCCCGCGCTCACCTGAAAGACTGTCGCCAAATCGGCTGCGGCGGGCGTCCGCGGCGTCGGTCGGTCGGTCGCTTGTGCGGCGTACTCAAGTACGCCTCCGCGCTTCCTTCCCTCCCTCCTTGCGGCCATCCCGCCTCGCTCGATTTATCGACAAGTCTTGAGCGCAGGTGCGCGCCGATCCGAGCAACAGGCGTACTGCATCTGTACATCCGTTCAGTGTTGCGCTAGATCCGGCACATGGGTGCTGCGTTCTTCCTGAGCACTGAAGATGCCGTCGCCTGGCTCGGCTGCATGGCCGCGGATTCGGCGCCGCTGGTGATCCTCGATCCCGGCGTGCCCGGGCGCGCGCCTCGCCGCCCGTCCCGGCGCGGTGAACCGACCATCCCCGCCTTCCCCGAGGCGCGCCTGCCCGCCCTCCTCTATGAGGTGCATCGCGTGCTCCGGCGCGACGGCCTGTGCTGGTGGCTGAGCGAGACGGCGCATGCCTTCAGGTGTGCGCAGCTCGCGACCCGGCTCGGCTTCGCCATCGGCGCCCCGCTGGTCTGGGATCGCGGCGACGGCCCGGGCGCGCGCCTGGCCTTCGCGCTCCCGCTCTCGCCACATCGCCCGCGCAGCCCCGGGGCGGAGCTCGTCGTCGCCCCGCGCCGCGACGACCCGCCGGGCCGCCTGCCCGACGCCCTGTGCGCCGCGCTGATCGAGTCGGCCAGCGTGCCCGGCGACGTGATCGTCGATCCGTTCATGGGCTCGGGCGCGATCGGGCTGGCGGCCCTCGTCGCCGAGCGCGCCTATCTCGGTAACGATCTCGTCGCGCCTCCGGCGTCATGGGTCGGCAGGCTCGCCGCGTCGGGCGATCACGACCCCGCGCTCGTCGCCGATCGCGCCGCGCCGGGATCGGCCGGCGAGCTTCGGGCTGGCGCTGGCGGCGCCGGTCAGCTAACGATCTTCGGAGATGGCGCCGAGCTTCGCTGAGATCCCCGGGCTCAGACCGACCGCCTATGGCGAGTCGCTCTATCGCCGCGGGCGTGAGCTGGTCACCCGCGGTCTCGGCCTCGAGCACCTCGTGTGGGACGCCGACGAGGTGCTCTGGGACTGGGCGCTCTCGGGGGTGCGCCTGCTGAGCCAGATGCCGCTGGCGCTCTTCGGCCGGCTCGGCCACCGCGAGTACGTCGCGATCCGCCCGGGCATGCTCGAGCTCCTCTGGGGCATGCGCCACGCCGCGCTCGAGCTCGGCCGCGATCCCCACGTGCGCATCTGGACCTCGGGCTACCCGTGGCGCCTCTGGAGAATCCTTCGCGAGATCGAGGGCTTCGATGAGCTGCTCGGCCCGCCGTCGTCGCTCGCCCACCCCGACGCCGGCGTGCTCGGCGAGCACCCGCGCGTCTTCACCCGGCCCGACTACGTCGCCGTCGTGCGCGATCTGCTCGATCCCGTCGAGCGCGAGCGCCGCCTGGGTACCCTGGCCGAGCCCGCGCGCAGCGCCATCGCGCGCCAGCTCGCCGCGCGCCCCGACGACTCGGGCTACAAGATCCCCGAGCTCGCGCTGCTCTCGGGCAAGCGCGCCTTCGAGCACGCGCGCGTGCTGATCGACGATGCGCGCAACAACGTCGAGTGGTTCAAGGCGGCCGGACGCAGCGCCGTGCACGTCAGGAGCCGCACGCCGCGCATCGCGTTCGGCCGGATCCCGAACAGCGCCTGGTCACCGACCCGCTTCCTCGCGCGCTCGGGCCACGGGGTCGCCCTGGCGATCGCTGACGCGCTCGCCGCGCTCACGGCGTCCATCGATCAGCGCCCGACCATCGCCGAGGCCCACCTGTCGGAGCCGGACGACGGCCCGCCCAATCGCATCATCGCGATCGACGTACCCAACGCCGTGCTCTGGCGCGAGTGGATCAACCCGATGCGCGACCTGCGCCGGGCGATGAAGCGCCACGCGCTCGCGCGCCGTGGCTGACCCGAGGTCCTCGACCGGCGCTCACGGCCTGGTGTCGGGCAGGAGCAGGTCCTCGAGGAAGAAGGCCGAGAGCTCGGCGCGGCCGGAGACGTTCGCCTTGCGATAGACGGTGAGCGCCTGCTGACGCACCGTGCGCTCGCTGGTGCCCCGCGCCTCCGCGGCCTCCTTGTGCGAGAGGCCCTTCAGGAGGAGGAGCGCGACCTCGCCCTCGGCCGTCGTAAGGTCCCAGCGCTTGAACTGCCGATCGATCGCCGTGGCGAGCCCGCTCAACGCCTCCCTGGCTTCGCGTCGCCAGGCGTCGGCTTCGTTGCGCCAGCGCTCGCTCTCGCGCCGGGCGTCGGCGAGCGCCAGCGTGACGGCCTGGCGCCTGCGCTTTTCCCGTAGCGCCTGCCGCGAGAAGTAGAAGACGCCGCCGAAGGCGAGCCCGCCGATGACGACCTCGAGCAGGAGGTGCGACGGCGCGGTGTGCGTGACGAGGTCGCTCATGACGTCGATGGTCATGAACACGGCGGTGATCGCGAAGAAGAGGAGGGAGCGCCAGGCCTCGCGCGGCGCGGCGCGGCCGTCTTCGGATTCTTCTGTTGTTTCGGGTTCTTCTGGGGTCATCCGGCAGATGTCATAGGCAACGGACGTCGCCAGCTTGGGCGAGGCGCCGGCCTCCGTCAATCGTCGCTGCGAGGTGCGCCGACCGCGCCGTAGGCGGCACCGAGCCGCCTGCTGCAAATGTCGGATGGTGCGCGGGGGGGTGCCGTGCGGATGCTGTGCACGCGCCGACGGGGGCGCGGTGGGAGGCGACCTTGCAGAGAGTGACCCGAAACGGGACGCGGGCCCCGCTCGTCTCGACGATCGCAGCGGCGCTTGCGGCGTGGAGCGTTCCGGCGACGGCGAGCGAGCCGACGCCCTTGCCCTGGTCGTCGCTGCTCGAGGTCGCCGCGAGCGCGTGGCGGGACGGTCCCGGGCGCGCTCCCGGCGCGCGGATCGGCGGTGAGGAGCGTGCCGCGCGCGAGGTCGCCGGGGCGCTCGAGGGGCTGAACCTCGAGGCCCGCCCCGAGCTCGCGCACGAGCGCAGTGAGGTCGCGCTCGCGGCGGTCCTCGAGCTGCGTCTCGGTGTCGGGGCTTCTCGCACACGCGCGGCCCAGGCGCGGATCGCCCAGGCGCGGGCGCATGCGTCGGCGCTGCGCTTCGCCTTCGAGCGCGAGGCGATCACCCGCTGGGTGAGCTGGCAGGAGGCGGCGCTGCGGGTCGAGCACCTGACCCACCACCGCGCGATCGTCGACCAGGAGCTCGGGCCGGTGCGCGCCGCCGTGCAGGCGCGCCTGCTCGCCGAGCTGGTCGGCGAGGGGCTCGAGGTCGAGCTCGTGCGCATGGACCTCGAGCTCGACCAGGCGCGCGTCGATGAAGCGCAGGCGCGCCTGCAGCTCGCCGCGTGGCTCGGGCGCGCCGTAGCGCCGGTGTCGGTCCCGGCACATGGTGGCGAGGCCGGCGACACGGCGCCGGTCTCTCGCTGGGCCGAGGTGCTCGCCCACCTCGAGGGCCACCCGGAGCTGGTCGAGCTCGCGGCCGCCGCCCGGGCCGTGCGGGCCGAGGCCGCGGCGCTCGAGCGCGCGGAGGGGCCGGTGCTCGGCCTCGGCGCGAGCGTGCGGCGCGAGACGGCGCCGGGCGAGGAGGTGGTCTGGGGCGGCCTCGACGTCTCCCTGCGTTGGCCGCTGACGCGCATGAGCGCGAGCGATGCCGCGCGCCTGCGGGCGGAGGCGGTCGCCCTCGAGGCGTCGGCCGAGGTGCGACGCGTGAGCCTCACGGCTGAGATCGAGGCGCGGGCGGCGCACCACGCCGCGCTCAGCGAGCAGCTCGCGCGCCTCAGGAACGGGGCCGTGCCGCGCCTCGCCGGGCGGGCCGAGCGGCTCGCGCACGCGCTCCGGGCGGGTCGGGCGAGCCTCGAGGCGCTGATCCTGGCGCGCCGCGACGCGCTGGAGCTGCACCACGAGGAGGCGCAGCTCATCGGACGTCTGCTCGCGAGCGCGCTCGAGAGCGAGGCGATGCTCGGGCAGTTGCGCGCGCCAGAAGACCCCGGGGGAGGTGAGCGATGATGAGGTTCTGGTCGTTGGGGGTCCTGGCGCTGGCCGCGTGCGGCGGGGGCGAGGAGGGGGCGCCGCTACACCCCGGGCCGGTCTCGATCGCGGGCACACGCCCCGCGGAGCCGCGCTACGCCGCGCTGACGAGCGCCTCGGAGGCCGTGCTCGGGGTGCTGCCCGCCGAGGTGGTGCTGCCGCCCGAGGCCGTGATGTCGCTGTCGCCGCCGCTCGCCGGGCGCATCGTCACCTGGCGGGTCGCGGTCGGTGACGAGGTGGCGCCGGAGACCCCGCTCGCGACGATGGCGACCCCGGATCTCGCCGACCTCGCGGCGGCGCTGGCCGAGGCGGAGCGGGTGAGCGTCGCGCGCGAGCGGGCGCTGGTCGTCGAGCGTGAGGCGATGCGGCAGGGACTCGCGGCGGCGACCGAGGTGCAGGCGCTCGAGGTGCAGGCGGCCGAGGCGAGGGCGCGACGCGACGCGCTCAGGGCCCAGCTCGCGACGCGTCGGGCGCTCGGCGCCGGCAAGGGTGAAGGCGCCGAGGCCGCCGGCGCATGGGCGTGGCTGAGCCCGGTGCGCGGTGTGGTGCAGCGGCTCGAGCTGCCGGTCGGCGCGAGCGCTCGCCCCGAGGAGGCGGCGCTGGTCGTCATCGCCGTCGATGCCGCACGGGTGCGCGCGCATGTGCCGGAGCGGTGGCTGGCGCGGTTGCCGGCCGAGGCGCGCGGCCGCTTCGTGCCGACCGGAGGGGGCGCGGTGCTCGAAGTGACGCTCGTGCACCGGTCGCCGACGCTGGATGCGACGAGCCGGACGCAGATCCACGACTTCGCGGGCGACGCGCGGCTCGAGCCGGGTCGCAGCGGGCGGCTCGAGCTCGTCGGCCCGGCGCCGGCGGGGGCGCTGGCGGTGCCGCCGGAGGCGCTGACCAGGCTCGAGGGGGTCGAGGTGCTCTTCCCCGAGCGCGGTGATCCGATCGCGGTCGAGCGGGTGGGGCGCACGGCCGACCGCGTGCTCGTGCGGAGCCGCGAGCCGGGGCGGCTCGAGCCCGGCGCGCAGGTCGCGGTCGACGGGGTCTTCCTCCTGAAGAGCAGGCACGTGCTCGGCCTCGACGACGCCGGAGACGCGCCGTGAAGCCGTCCGACGCCGAGCGCGACACCGAGCACGACGCCGTGGAGGAGCCGCCTCCGCCGCGCGGGATCCTCGAGCTCATCATCGCCGCTTCGGTCAAGAACCGGCTCTTCGTCTTGATCGGCACCGTGGTCTTCGCCGGGGTCGGGCTCTACGCGTTCTCGACCATGCGCTTCGACGCGTTCCCGGATCTGACCAACATCCAGGTGCAGGTGCTGACGGCGACGCCGGGCCTCGGCACCCGCGAGGTCGAGGCGCTCGTCACGACGCCGGTCGAGCGCGTGATGGGTGGGCTGCCCGGCCTGCGCGAGGTGCGGAGCCTCTCGCGCAACGGCGTGTCCGCGGTCACGGTGGTGTTCGCCGACGGCACCGACCGCTGGCACGCCCGGCAGCTCGTGCGCGAGCGGCTCGACGCGGCGCGCGCGGCGATCCCCGAAGGGGCGGGCATGCCCGAGATCGCGCCGCCGACCACCGGGCTCGGCGAGGTCTTCCAGCTGGCGATCGCCAGCGACCGTCACGAGATGCCGGCGCTCTACCGCCTCTTCGAGCGCGACATCGCGCCGCGCCTGCGCACCGTCGACGGCGTGGTCGAGGTCAACGCCTGGGGTGGCGGTGCGCCGCAGATCGAGGTCAAGGTCGACCCCTTCGCGCTCGCGGCGCGTCGCCTCCCGCTCGCGCGCGTCGAGGAGGCGATCGGCCAGGCGCTCGGGCTGTCACCGGGCGGCGCGGTCTCCTCCGGCGCCGAGCAGACCCAGGTGCGTGCCGTCGCCTACCCCGCCAGCCCCGAGGCGCTCGGCGAGCTTCCGATCGCCGATGGCGTGCGCCTGTCTGACGTCGCCGCGCTCGGCGAAGGCGGCGCGCTCACCGTCGGCCTCGGCACGCACTCCGGCCGGGGTGAGGCCCTCTTCGTCATGGTGCAGCTGCTCGCCGATGCCGACGCCCGCGCGACCGTCGCCGCCGTGCGCGAGCGGCTCGCCGAGATCGCGCCGACCCTCGCCGAGGGGATCACACTGATCCCGGTCTACGATCGCGAAAAGCTCGTGTCGGCGACCCTGGCGACGGTGGCGCGCTCCCTGGTCGAGGGCGGTCTGCTCGTGATCGTCATCCTCTTCCTGCTCCTCGGCGATCTGCGCGCCGGGCTCGTCGTCGCGTCGGTGATCCCGCTCTCGCTGCTCGGCGCGTTCCTCGGCCTGCGCATCTTCGGGCTCAGCGGCAACCTCATGTCGCTCGGCGCGATCGACTTCGGGCTCATCGTCGACGGCACCATCGTCGTCGTCGAGAGCCTCGTCGCGCTCGGCGCCGTCGGCGCCGCGTCCGATCGCCGGAGCTTCGCCGACCGCGTCGTCGAGCGCGCGCAGCGCGTGGCGCGTCCGGTCTTCTTCGCCGTGGCGATCCTGGCGCTCGTCTACGTGCCGATCCTCATGCTCTGGGGCACCGAAGGCAAGCTCTTCAGGCCGATGGCCCTGACGGTGCTCTTCGCCCTCGGCACCGCGCTCATGCTGACCTTCACCTTCATCCCCGCGCTGAGCTCGCTGGTCATCAAGCCGCGCGGCGCCCACGAGACGCCGCTCATGCGCTGGCTCGCGCGCGGCTATCGGCCGCTCCTGGCGGCCGCGGTTCGACGTCCGCTCGCCGCGACCGGCGTCTCGGCGCTGGCGATCGGCGGCGCGGTCATGCTGGCGCTGGGGCTCGGCGTCGAGTTCGTGCCGCGCCTCGAAGAGGGCGACCTCGTCGTGCAGACGCGGCGCCTGCCATCGCTCAACCCCGAGACGGCGTTGCGCGAAGCGACGCGCGTCGAGCGCGCCATCGCGCTCACCCCCGAGGTGATCGCGGTCGCGACGCGCACCGGCTCGCCGGCGGTGGCGACCGACCCGATGGGTCTCGAAGAGGCCGACGTGCTCGTCCACCTCGCGCCGCGCGACCGCTGGCGCGAGGGGTTCGGGCGTGAGGCGATCGTCGCCGAGATCGAGCAGAACCTGCAGCGCCATGCGCCGGGCGCGGAGCTGAACTTCACACAGCCGATCGAGATGCGCTTCTCCGAGCTGCTCGAGGGCATCACCGCCGACGTGGGCATCCAGATCTTCGGCCCCGACCTCGACGTGCTCCTCGCGCTCGGCGAGCAGGTGGCGACGCGCCTCGAGCGCATCGACGGGGCGGCCGATGTCGTGGCGCCGACGGTCGAGGGCACACCCCAGCTCGACGTCGAGATCGACGCGGCCGTCGTCGGCCGCTACGGGCTCGCGCCCGAGGACGTGCTCGGGCTCGTCGCCGGCGTGCAGCGTGGCACCGTCGTCGGTCAGGTGCCGCGCGGCGGCTTCCTCGACGACGTGGTGGTGCGGCTCATCCTGCCGGCCGGCGTGCCGCTGGCCGAGCTGCCGGTGGTCTTGCCCGCGCGCACGGCGGCGCCCATGCCGCCGGTGCCGCTCGGCGAGCTCGCCACCTTGCGTGAGCTGGAGGCGCCCGCGGTGGTGCACCGCCTCGAGGGCAGCCGGCGCGTCGTCGTGACGAGCAACGTGCGAGGCCGCGACGTCGGCGGCTTCGTCGCCGAGGCCCGCCTCGCGCTCGCCGACCTGACGCTCCCCAAGGGCTATCGGCTGGCGTGGCGCGGCAAGTTCGAACAGCTCGCGGTCGCGACCGAGCGCATGCTGCTGCTCGTGCCGGCCGTGCTCTTCGTCATCATCGGCGTGCTCTACCTCGTCTTCCGTTCCTGGCGCG
>WYBB01000012.1 GCA_011526585.1 Deltaproteobacteria bacterium | reverse complement strand
GCGGGCCGAGGAGGCGCGGCGTCAGGCCGAAGAGGCACGCACGCGAGAAGAGGCGCGGCGGGCCGAGGAGGCGCGACGTCAGGCCGAAGAGGCACGCACGCGAGAAGAGGCGCGGCGGGCCGAGGAAGCGCGACGCGCCGAAGAGGCGCGCCGCGTGGAAGAGACGCGCCGCCAGGAGCGAGAGCGACAGCTGGAGCTCGAAGCCGAGAAGCGACGCGCCGACGAAGCTCGGCGACGCGAGGCCGAGACCAGCCGGCGCCTGCCCGACAAGTCCGACGAGAGCAAGGAGGTCGAGCGCTGTGACCCGCGCGACCTCCGTTGCCGGAGGTCGTCGAAGTGAGCGCTCAGATCCGCTCGAAGCAGCTGAAGAAGTAGGCCTTCTCGAAGGCGGCCGTGTCGGGGGCGTCCGAGCCGTGCGTCGCGTTCTCGCCGATGCTCTGGCCGAAGCGCTTGCGCAGGTGATGCGGCTCGCCCTGCGCCGGGTTGGTCGGGCCCATCAGATCGCGCCACGCGAGGATGGCGTTGTCCTTCTCGAGGATCATCACGACGCACGGCGCGGAGCTCATGAACTCGGTGAGCTCGCCGAAGAAGCCGCGCTCGCGATGCACGTAGTAGAACCCCTCGGCCTGCGCCCGGGTGAGGTGCACCTTCTTCATGTTCTTGATGCGGAAGCCGTTTTCCTCGATCGCGGCGATGATCGGGCCCGTGTGTCCCGCCTTGACCGCGTCCGGCTTGATGATCGCAAAGGTCTCTTCGATGGCCATGCGCTGAATACTCCTGGAATTACTTACCCATTCGGGTCATGAGGGTCTTGGCGAGCTCGGCCGGGCTCGGGCAGATCGCGACGCCCGCTTCGGAGAGCGCCGCAATCTTGGCGGCCGCCGTGCCCTTGCCGCCGGAGATGATCGCGCCGGCGTGCCCCATGCGCTTGCCGGGGGGCGCGGTCTGCCCCGCGATGAACGCGGCGATGGGCTTTCGGAAGTGCTCACGGATCCACGCGGCCGCATCCTCTTCGGCCTGCCCGCCGATCTCACCGATCATGATCACGCCGTCGGTGTCGGGGTCGCGCTGGAACGCGTCGAGCACGTCGATGAAGTTGGTGCCGTTGATCGGATCGCCGCCGATGCCGACGCAGGTCGACTGGCCGACGCCGATGGCGGTGAGCTGCCCCACCGCCTCATAGGTGAGCGTGCCCGAGCGCGACACGACGCCGATGCGTCCGGCGAGGTGGATGTGGCCCGGCATGATGCCGATCTTGCACTGGCCCGGCGTGATGATGCCCGGACAGTTGGGGCCGATGAGGCGCGTCTTCGGATGGTCCTTCAGGAAGAGCTTGGCGCGCATCATGTCGAGCACCGGGATGCCCTCGGTGATCGCCACGGCCAGCGCGATCCCCGCGGAGGCCGCCTCCATGATCGAGTCGGCCGCGAAGGCCGGCGGCACGTAGATCACCGACGCGTTGGCGCCGGTCTCGGCCACCGCCTCGCTGACGGTGTCGAAGATCGGCACCGACCTGCCCGCGTGCTCGAAGACCTGACCGCCCTTGCCCGGTGTCACGCCACCGACGACGGCGGTGCCGTACTCGATCATCTGCTGCGCGTGGAAGGAGCCCGCGCTGCCGGTGATCCCCTGCACGATGAGCTTGGTGTTTTCGTCGACCCAGATCGCCATCGTCCGTCCCCCTCAGGCCTGCTTCTGCTTCGCGAGCGCCACGGCCTTTTCCGCGCCGTCGGCCATCGTGTCGGCGGACACGATCGCCAGACCGCTGTCGGCCAGGATCTTCTTGCCGAGCTCGACGTTGGTGCCCTCCATGCGCACGACGATCGGGACCGTGAGGTCGAGCGTGCGCGCGGCCGTCACGATGCCGTTGGCGATGGTGTCGCACTTCATGATGCCGCCGAAGATGTTGACGAAGATCGACTTCACGTCGTCGGCGACCAGGATCTTGAATGCCTCGGTGACGCGCTCGGTGGTGGCCGAGCCGCCGACGTCGAGGAAGTTGGCCGGCTTGCCGCCGGCGTAGTGCAGGATGTCCATCGTCGCCATCGCCAGGCCGGCGCCATTGACGAGACAACCGATGTCGCCGTCGAGGGCGACGTAGCTGAGGTCGAACTTCGAGGCCTGCACCTCGGAGGGGGCCTCTTCGCTGATGTCGCGCAGCGCCTGGATGTGCGGGTGGCGGTAGAGCGCGTTGCCGTCGAAGTTGAGCTTGGCGTCGAGCGCGATGATGCGATCGTCACCGGTGACGATGAGCGGGTTGACCTCGGCCATCGAGCAGTCCATCGCGACGAAGGCCTTGTAGAACTTCTGGAGGAAGTCCCCGAGGTTGCGACCGAAGGCCGCCGAGCCGCCGAGCTGCTTGGCGACCTCGCGCACCTGGAACGGCAGGAGCCCCACCGCCGGGTTGATGTGCTTGCGGATGATCGCCTCGGGGCGATGCGCCGCGGTCTCCTCGATGTCGACCCCGCCCTCGCCGGACATCATCAGGGTGATGCCGCTCGTGACGCGATCGACGAGCATGGCGAGGTAGATCTCGCGACGGATGTCGACGCCGGCCTCGATGTAGAGGCGGTTGACGACCTTGCCCTCGGGCCCGGTCTGCGGCGTGACCAGCGTCATGCCGAGCATCGACTTGGCGAGCTCCTCGACCTCGTGCTTGCTCCGGGCGATCTTGACGCCGCCCGCCTTGCCACGGCCGCCCGCGTGGATCTGCGCCTTGACGACCCACACCGGCCCGGGCAGCGCGTCGCACGCGCGGCGCGCGTCGTCGGGGTTGAAGACCGGCACGCCGTCGGGCACCGGGATCCCGTGCTCGCGGAGGAGCTGTTTGGCCTGATACTCGTGCACGTTCATCGCTCGCCGTCCTCCCGTCGTCGACGTCGGCGCCATCACGCCTCGTGGCGCGGTGGCTTAGCCCCGAGGCGCCCCAGGGTCAAGGTGATAAAGGCATGGCTTGGCGGTCCGGCCACAACGCGGTAAGGCGCTCGCCACCCGGATCGGGATGCGCCCCGCCGAGCCGGTGGAGGTGCCATGATGAACGGATCGCTCAAGGTCTTCGCCGGCCGCTCGCACCCGGACCTCGCCACCGAGATCTGCCGCCACCTGGCGATCCCGCTCGGCCGCTCGCACGTCGTGCGCTTCTCGAACGAGAACCTGATGGTGCAGATCGACGAGAACGTGCGCGGCGCCGACGTCTTCGTGATCCAGACCGCCGCGCCGCCCGTCAACGAGGGCATCATCGAGCTCTTGATCATGATCGATGCGCTCAAGCACGCCTCGGCCGGGCGCATCACCGCGGTGATCCCGTACCTGCCCTACGTGCGCTCCGACAAGAAGGACAAGCCGCGCATCTCGATCACCGCGCGCCTCATCGCCGACCTCCTGCAGACCGCCGGCGCCGACCGCGTCGTGTGCATGGATCTGCACGCACCGCAGACCCAGGGCTTCTTCCGCATCCCGGTCGACCACCTGCAGGCGACGCCGATCATCGCGGACTACCTGCAGAGGCAGGACATCTCCAACACCGTGCTCGTCGCGGGCGACGCGGGCGAGGCCAAGGAGGTCGGGCGCTACGCCAACCGCCTCAACCTGCCGATGGCGATCGTCGACAAGCGCCGCTACGACGACAGCGAGACCGCCAAGCCGACCAACCTGATCGGCAACGTGCGCGACAAGCACGTCATCCTCATCGACGACGAGGTCGCCACCGGCGGCACGCTCATCGAGGCGGCCTCCTTCCTGAAGGACCAGGGCGCGCTCTCGGTCAACGCCGCCTTCACGCACGGCGTGCTCTCGGGCAACGCCGTCGAGCGCCTCGACAAGAGCGACATCGCCAGCCTGACCTTCACCAACACCATCCCCCTGCAGAACAAGCTCTCGTCGAAGTTCCAGGTGCTCTCGGTCGCCGAGCTCTTCGCGCAGGCGATCCGACGCATCCACGACGGCGACTCGATCTCGAACCTGTTCCGCTAGGCCGGCCACGAGGGCCGGCCTCTACTTGTGGTAGGGCTCGCCGCGCAGGATGCTGTGCGCCCGATAGAGCTGCTCCCACAAGACGACGCGCGCGAGATCGTGGGGCAGGGTCGGCGGCCCGAAGGACCAGCGCTCGTCGGCGCGCGCGAGCACGGACGCGTCGAGGCCCCAGGCGCTGCCGAGCGCGAAGACCACCGCGCCGTACCCGCCCTGCATCCACGCCGCGAGGCGGCCGGCCAAATGCTCGCTGGACCAGGCGTCGCCGGTGCGATCGAGGGCGACCAGCCGATCGCGCTCGCGCACCTGGGCGACGATGCGCTCGCCTTCCTGCGCGAGCCCCTGCGCGGGATCGTCGCCGCGCGCGGGCTTGACCCAGACCTCCTCGGCGCGCAGCGCGCGCTCGATGCGCCGGCGATAGTCGCGCGCCGCCTCGTCCAGCGGGCCTCTGGGCGCGCTGCCGGGGTGCACGAGGCGCAGGATCACTGGCCCTTGAGATCGGTCAGGCGCGGCGCGTCGGCCCAGAGACGCTCGAGCGCGTAGAACTCGCGCACGGGCTCGAAGAAGATGTGCACGACCACGCTGCCGTAGTCGACGAGGATCCACTGGCCGGCCTCGACGCCCTCGGACGACATCGGCTTCTTGCCCTCGAGCGCGAGCTCGTCCCAGATCATGTCGTAGATCGCGCGCGCGTGCCGGTCGGAGCGCGCGCTGCAGATCACGAACCAGTCGGTGTACTCGACCAGCTCGAGCACGCGCAGGACCTGGATGTCCATGGCCTTGGCGTTGTGCGCTATCGCGGCGATGTCGCGCGCCATCGCCTCGCTCTCGAGCGCCGGCAGGCTCGGCGCTTCGGCGGCGGCGCCCTCAGTCACAGCAGAAACAGCTTTCAAATCAACTCCTTGGCGCATGGCTTCAGCGCGCTCTCAGCCGCGGACCTGGCCGCCCCCGAGCACGACGAACTTGCGCGTGGTGAGCTCCTCGAGACCCATCGGGCCATACGCGTGGAGCTTCGATGTCGAGATCCCGATCTCGGCCCCGAGCCCGAGCTCGAAGCCGTCGTTGAAACGCGTCGAAGCGTTGACGAGCACGCAGCTCGACGGCACTTCGCGGAGGAAACGGAGGCTCGTCGCGTAGTCCTTCGTGACGATCGCCTCGGTGTGGTTGGAACCGTAGCGAAGGATGTGGGCCAGGGCCATGTCGAGGTCGTCGACGACGCGCACCGCGAGCTTCAGGTCGAGGTACTCGGTCGACCAGTCCTCCTCGCTGGCCGGCAGCATGCCGCCCTTGCCGGGGCCGACCGACCAGAGCGCGCGCGCGCGCGCATCGCCACGCACCTCGACGCCAGCTTCGGAAAACCGCGGCGCGAGCTCGGCGAAGAGCGCCGGCGCCGCGTCGCGGTGCACGAGCAGGGTCTCCATGGCGTTGCAGACGCCCGGGCGCTGCACCTTGGCGTTGAACGCTATCGCGGTCGCCATCGCGATGTCGGCGTCGGCGTGCACGTAGACGTGGCACACCCCCTTGTAGTGCTGGATCACCGGCACGGTGGCGTGCTCGGTGACGTAGCGGATGAGGCCCTCGCCGCCGCGCGGGATCACGAGATCGATCTCCTGATCGCGGCGGATCAGCGCGGTCATCACCGCGCGATCGGAGGTCGCCACCGCCTGCACGCAGTCGGGCGGCAGGCCGGCCTCGGCGAGCGCGTCGCGCATGAGCGCGGTCAGCGCCAGGTTGGAGTGGAACGCCTCCTTGCCGCCCTTGAGGATCGGGGCGTTGCCGCTCTTGATGCAGAGCACGCCGGCGTCGATCGTCACGTTCGGCCGCGACTCGTAGATGATGCAGATCACCCCGAGCGGGATGCGCATGCGCCCGACCTGCAGCCCATTGGGGCGCATGGTCAGCGACTCGATGGCGCCGACCGGATCGGGCAACGCGATCACCTCCTCGACGCCGCGGGCCATCGCCTCGATGCGCGCGGGGGTGAGCCGCAGGCGGTCGAGCGAGGCCGCCGAGAGCCCGCTGGCGGCGCCGGCGGCGAGGTCCTTTTCGTTGTCGGCCTGGAGCTCGGCGACCTGCGCGCGGAGCTTCACGACGAGCCGGCGGAGCGCGTCGTCCTTGACCGCGCCGGGGGCGGCCGCGAGCGCGCGCGACGCGACCTTCGCCTGGACCGCCAGCGCCTCGGCGACCGCGCCGGGCGAGGGCGCCACGGGGATCTGAGCCGTGCCGTCGGCGGCGCGTTCCGTGGTGAGCTCGGGTGCGGTCATGTCGGTGCTCCTGTGATCGGTGCGCGCGTGGTCTCGCGGCGCCGGGCCCAGCGTTTTTGCACGGCGCGCGCCAGGAAGAACAGGGAAACCAGCGGCGCCAGCGCGGCCAGGGCCCACACCGGGATCGCCCAGGTCTCGCCCGCCGGACGCACCCCGTCCAGGAGGACCCAGAGCGTGTCGAGCGGGCGGCGGGTGCGCTGGGAGAAGCTCTGTACGAAGGGCGCGAGCTCGCTCGGCGCCTCTTCGGCGCGCACGAGCCGACCCTCCGCGGCGACGGCGAGCGCGGTCTCCTCGGCCAGGGCGTGGCCGGCGGCGACGAGCTCGGCCAGGCGCGGATCGGCATCGGCGGCGCTGGCGGGCGGGATCG
>WYBB01000101.1 GCA_011526585.1 Deltaproteobacteria bacterium | reverse complement strand
TCGCCCGAGATCCCGAAGATCGTCGCGACCTCCATGAGATCGGTCGTCGTGCCCGAGATCCCACCGGCCAGCGGCATGTCGAGGATGAGCCGCGCCCGCTGGATGAACGCATTGGACTCGTCCATCGTGAGGCGGTCGATGCCGCGCTGGTGCTCCTGCCCGCCGCCCTGACCCTGGTCGAGGCCGTTGCCCGGCGTCGCCGTCGTCGTCGCGCTCTGCATGCCGGTGCCCTGGGCCGTGTTGACGCCGTTGCCTTCGCGCGCCGCGATCCCCGACGCCGTGCCGGTCGTCGGCACGCTGGTGCCGGTGCCGAAGGTCTCGTTGACGCGCGACTCGCGGTCCTTCGGCGCGAAGCGCCCGCGCTCGGCGAACTCGGCGCGCTCCTGCCCGCCCTCGTCCTTGCGCATCGCCTTGGGCGCGACCGCCTGCAGCTGGAAGTTGAAGGTCTGCCCCGACTCCTGGCCGGCCGTGTGCAGCTTGTCGACGATCTGGTTGGCGAAGTCGCCGTTGCCGCCCTTGTCCCAGATCTGATCGATGAACTGGTGGTGCGCGAAGACGTGCTGCGGCAGCGTGCCGCCGCCCATCAGGAGCGTGCGCATCTCGCTCGCGATGTCGCCGCGCAGCTCGCTCTGCCGGTCGGCCAGCCGCCCGAAGAAGACGTTGTTCGGCTTCTCGTCGGTGCCGGCGAAGTGCGCGCCCAGCGCCCGCAGATCCGCGTCGGCCTGCGCGAGCCCGGCGCTCACCTTGGCGTCGAAGTAGGACAGCATGCGCCGCGACAGGTCGTGCACCACGCCGAGGCACGGGCCCGGGTTCTGCAGGATCGCCGCGGTCAGCTTGACCTCGAACTCGACCTTGCGCGCCGGGTTGAAGTTCGCGTCGCGCTCGCTCAACGACGCGCCGGCGTCGCCGACGGTCTGCCCCGCCAGCTCCGGCCGCTCCTGGGCGACCTCGGGCCGCACCTGCTCGCCGAGGTTGCCATGCAGCGCCTGCACCGCCGGCTGCGCGCCGGCCGCCCGATGCACACGCCGCTGCACCGACTTCGCCTGCACCGGCGCCCCGCCGGTCATCTGCGAGAGCAGCCCCTCGGCCGACTGGCCGCTGACCACCGCGTCGGCGACCGCGTCCGCGTGCTGCTCATACGAGTCGCCGGCCTGCCCGACGCCGCCCGACAGCGACACGCCCGCCTGCTGCTGCACCACGTGCGCCGCCTCGTGCGCCGCCGTGTGCAGGTCCGGCGCCCCGCCGAAGACGACGTGGTTGCCCGTCGCGTACGCCTCGGCGCCCATGGCCTGGCTCGCCGCCGCGGCGTTGCTGCCGGTGTGCGCCTGCACCTGGCTCACGTCGTGCGCGCCGAACGACGCCTGGATCTTGTCGGCGTACGGCAGCGCTCCGCCACCCGAGGCGATCCCGGCGGCGGCCGCCTCGTGCACGCCCGCCGTGTCCTCGCCGCCGCCGTGGCGTTGTACGGCGGCGTCGGGCGTGAGCATCGACATCTGCACGTCGAGCGGCTTGCCGCCGAGCGCGCGCTTGAGCTGCACCGGCGCCGGCGAGCCACCGCTCGTCGTCGTCGGCGAAGTCGTGGTCGACGGTTTGTCCTGGCGGGTGACGATCTCGGATGACATGTCGTGCTCCTCTTGCGGACCGGCGACATGCTAGCACAGACATCGCGCCGCGAGGAACGGTTCAGGCCGCCTCGAGCAGCCCGAACTGCCGCGCCAGCGCGCGCACGCACGTCGTCAGCCGCCCCCGGTTGACCCGCACGTACGGAAGCCCGCACGCCTTGGTCTCGCGCCCGAGCGTCGCGTCGATCGAGTGGCCCTGGAACCCGGTCGCCGACATCACCAGATCGTAGCTCATGCGCCGCACCGACTCGATGCGCGACTGGATCCGGCGCGGATCGATCTCGGCCCAGTCGATCTGCACGCCGAGCTCGCGCTCCAGCCGCTCTTTCAGTAGCGGATCCGCGCGGTTGGACACGAAGAGCGCCGACTTGCCCTCGATGCGCTCCCGCACCCGGGCCAGGAGCCGCCGGAACTGGAGGTCGCCCTCGTCCGGCTCGATGAGGTGGATCTCCGCCTCCGGCTCGCTCTCGCTCTCGGCGACGCGCGGCCCGGTCTCGCCGCGCTGTCGGCGCTCGATCTCGTCCTGCAGGAGCTTGAGCCGCCGCCGATATTTGCGGTCGCGCTCGGTCGACTCGTCGACCGGCAGCGCCAGGACCACCGGGTTCCACTCCTGGATGCGCTCGGCGATCTCCACCGTCGAGAACGAGTCTCCGAGCTCGAACGCCTCGGCCAGCCACCGGCTCACCGCGTCGGGCGTCGCCCGCTCCCCCTCGGGCTTCTTCTGCAGGAGCGCCTTCCTCAGCTTCTTGCGCTGCTTGGCGATCGGGTCCTCGCCGAGCTCGTGCGCCCACGGCTTGCCCGGCCGGTGCTCCTCGTTGAGGAGCGCGTCGAGCATCGGCCGCTGGTCACGCGGCAGCCGCGTCGCCGCCCACCTGAGCCGCCCCATCGCCTGGCCCCAGCGCACGCGATCTTCGACGTGCGGCCGCAGCCACCTGAGCTCCTTGGCCCACTTGACCAGGTCGCCCAGGAGCTTGTCGGCGCCGTGCTGCAGCTCGCGGTCGATGTCCGACGACGACTTCTGATCGAGCCGCCCGAACTGCTTCTCCATCGCGTTGCGCAGCTCCTCGAGGCGCGACTCCGGGTCGTTGGGCGGCGGGAAGCAGCGGTCGCGATCCCCCCAGCCCGACTCGTCGAGGCTGCGCTGCTCGAGCGTCGCCCGCTTCTCCTCGATCAGCCGCTCGGCCGCCTCGGCCGCCTCGGCCCAGTCGTGCAGCCGCCCGCCGTCGGGCAGATCCATGTCGGCTCCGGCCTGAAGCGGCGTCGCCCGCAGCTGCAACGCCCGCACCGAGCCCGGCCAGAACTGCTCGGCCAGCTCGCCCAGGCGTCCGGCGATGCGGCGCACGACCATCTCGACCCTCGGATCCGCCGTCCGTTGCGAAATGTAGCGCGCCCGCGCGATGAACGCGATGAACCCGAGTCGCTGCAGATCCCTGGAGAATCCAGCCAGATCCGGCAGCAGCGCCTTGAGCCGTTCATCGAGCACCTCGAGCTCGGCCACGTCCTCGTCCGAGCGCCTCATCGGTGTCGCCGGAGGGCCCGGATGGCGCTTGAGCCGCGGCTCGTTCGCGACCGGCTCGGCCACGCTCGGCTCGGTCACGCTCGGCCCCGTCGTCGCCTCGGCCGCGCTCGCACCTTCGTCCTGCGGGCGCCACACGATCTTGGCGGCCTCGAACGCGCCTACCTCCGGCTCGGGCCCGGCCCGCTTCGCCCGCGCCGGCGGATCGCCCGGCCCATCCAGCGCGATGGCCGCGCCCTTCGCCGCGCCCGCGCCCGTCCCCGCGGCCGGAGTCGGAAGGCCCTGCCCCTGCGTCAATAGCGCCCGCGCCAGCGCCGACGGCAGCATCCGCCCCAGCGCGTCCTCGAGCGCGGCCTGCGCCGTCGTGCCGCACCCCTGCCAGCGCTCGTCCCCGCGCGAGACCAGGCACTCGAACCACCCGCGCTCGCGTATCGCCCAAACGTAGCCGTGGCTCGCTAGCAGGGCATGGATTTCGGACTCGGACAACCGCAAGCGCCCTATGGCGGCTGCGTCGCCGGGCGTCGTGCTCGTATCCACGGGGGGCCTCCTGTTTTCAAAGCCAGGAGCGCAATCCGCCCCTCGCATATGTCACCCAACGTAAGCTGGACACGCTCGATGACAATGGTAGGAAGCCACAAATCCTCGCCGGTGACCAGCGGTAGACCTACGAATCTCGCAACTTGGCGCTGTCCTCCGGCCGCGCATGAGCGATCCGGCGGGCGATCACGGGTAGCTCACGCCCGTCACCTGTCCGAAGCGCGCACGCAGCTTGAGGGGCACCGAGGCGGCCACCTCTTTCAACGTCTCCGGCGGCTTGCCCCTGAGCGCCGCGAAGAAGTCATCGCTGCGCCCGGCCTGATAGGCCGCGCCGAAGAGCCGGAACAGCCCCGTCGCGTCGTCGGTCTTGAGCACCAGCCGGATCAACGCGTCCCACGCCGCCCCGTGCGGGTCATATCGCACCGCGTTGACCGCCAGCGCGGCCTCGCCGTCGGGATCGGCCGAGAACCGCGCCGCCAGGCGCTGGCCGACCTCGTCCGAGAAGCGATGCCCGGTGTAGAGGCCGAGGCTCGAGCGCAACCCAGGATCCGAAGGGCTTTCCGATAGATACAGCTCGGCCAGGGCGTCGCTCACCCCTTCGGGCGGCGAGACCGCGTCCCAGAACGCCAGCGCGTAGCGCCGCTCGTCGGCCGTGCCCTCGTGCACCAGGGCCCAGGCGACCTCGTGGCTCCGCGTGCGCAGCGCGTCGTCGCCGCGCCGGAAGTTGTCGACCCACTGCTGGGGGCCGAACGACTGCGTCCTCGTCTCAGGTCCGCGCTCGAGCTCGATCAGCGCCGCGCGTGCCTCGTCGATCGTCATGGCGTCCTCACATCGGCACGTTGCGCTTCACGACGCAGCTCCCGAACGGGGTCGGCGCGACGACCACCTCGGGCGTGCCGCCGCTGGTCACGCCGAAGCACTGGCCGGGGTTGTCGACGCCCGCGAACTGGTCGAACTGCAGACCGTCCCACATCGTGGGCCGCCGCACGCTGTTGGCCATCGCCGGGTCGGTCGTCGGCAGCTCGACGATGACGAAGCCGTCGTTGTACTCGGGCGACTCCTCGATCGCGCAGGCCTTGATCACGTCCTGCCCGCCGACCGCCGGGTCACAGACCGCGACCATGTCCGCCGAGTACATCCAGTAGGCGCCGGCGTTGCCGCGACCCTGGACCGAGTAGGAGGTGACGTGGGTCGACGGGTTGAAGACCCCGCCTGCGCGCTTCCACGCGAGGAACCCGCTGCGCGCCTGGTTGCTCTGGTCGGCGTCGAACGCCGCGCGCGTCGTGGCGTCGGCGGTCTGCCCGTTGGCCTCGATGAGCTCGTCCTTGAACGAGGCCGCCAGCGTGCCGTACTGGCACATCGTCAGGTGCGGGATCGCCTTGAGGATCGGCACGCGTCCGAAGCCGCCATCGTTCTTGGTGAGCTTGCCCTTGAGGTGCCAGCTCGGCTTGGCCGCCTCCATGGCGGCCCAGGGGTCGGCGCCCGCCTTGACGCGGTCGCGCACGTCGACGATCGAGGCGTTGCGGTCGGCCGGGTTCTCGAAGCCCTGCTCGGTGATGAGGCGCCGCATGCGCTCGCCGGCCTTGCCGGTCGAGATCTTGGCGAGCTCTTCGGCGATCTTGACGGCGTCGGCCGGGTCGGTCACGCCGAGCGCGGCGAGCACGCTGCGATCGGCCGCCACCGCCTGCACGTTGCGGAAGGTGCGCCACTCGTTGAGCTTGGCCTCGTCCGTGAGGAGCTGCGTGATCGTGGCCGCCGGCTGGCCGACCATGTCGCCGCGCTCGTCGGGGGTGATATCGCGGAACTTCGCCTTCTCGGCGTCGCTTGCCAGCGTCTTGTAGAGCGAGAAGTGCGGCGCGGTCGCCTGCATCACGGTGATCGCCGTGCGGTCCTGCCAGCGCGTGAACGCGAGGAACTCGTCGCGCAGCGCCGCGGACATGCCGGCGTTGGCGAAGGTGCGCATCTCGACCGGGTTCAGGCGCTTGAACTTGTCGCGCTTGGTCGTGTCGGTGATCGTCAGCGCCACCGCCTTGA
>WYBB01000100.1 GCA_011526585.1 Deltaproteobacteria bacterium | reverse complement strand
GGCCGGGCAACGTGCGCGAGATGGAGAACGTCCTCGAGCGCCTGGTCCTCTTCTGCGAGGGCGAGGAGATCGGGATCGATCTGCTCCCCGAGGAGCTCAAGTCCGGTGGCTCATTGCCGCCCGGCGTCGCCTCCGCGCCGCGCCTCGACCGCGACCTCACCGGGCGCGTCTCGATGAAGGAGCTCGTGCGCGAGACCACCGCGCAGCTCGAGAAGGAGCTGATCATCCAGGCGCTCGACCAGACCGGCGGCAACGTCACCCGCGCCGCGCAACTCCTCATGATTTCGAGGAAATCGCTCCAGAACAAGATGAAGGAGTTCAACCTGCGCGAGGAAGGGTGAGCGGCGCGCGGCGCGTCGGAGCCCTCCCGATCGCGCTCGCGATCACCTCCGCACTCGGCGCGTCGGCGGCCGTCGCCTCCGACCTCGTCACGCTGCACGGCCCCTGGCTCGACCCGGCCGCGCCGGTCGCCTTTCGCGCAGGCCTCGACTATCGCTGGCAGCGCCGCGCGCTCGATCTCCTGCGCGAGCTCGACTGCGTCGCCCACGAGCGCATCGACGGCGCCGAGCTCTGCCCCGATGCGAGCCGCATCGGCCTCGCTCGGGATCTGCGCGCCGAGTTCTTCACCTCGACGCTCGACCTCGACCTGCGCGCCACCTTCATCGCGGCGATCGATGTCCGCCTGCGCCTGCCCTTCGTCGTCTCCGACGCGGCGACCCTCGACTTCGACGCGGGCGTCGACGGCCGCAACTCGCAGACCTCCCCCTACAACGCCCCGGCGCTCTTCGACGTGCCCTACCGCACCACGCGCGGCGGGCTCGCCGATCCGGTGATCGGGATCTGGGCCGCGCTGCTGTCCAGCGCCCGCGACCCGGCCGACCCGAACCTCACCGTCGGCGTCGAGCTCACGATCCCGCTCGCCGCTCCGCGCACACCGGGCGGGGCGACCGTCGGCGGCGGCGCCTGGGCGGTCACCCTCGCGGTCGCCGGCTCCGACCGCACCCTGCCCTGGCTCGAGCCCTTCTTCCGCCTCGACGCCACCTTCACCGTGCCGGCCTCCGACGCGCTCTATCCCGATCTCGGCGGCATGCAGACCACCCGCGGACCGCCCGATCAGGTCGCCGCGCGCTTCGGCGTCGAGCTCATCCCCTTCGAGCGTCCCGCCCGCGGCCACGCCGTGCGCCTCGAGCTCGGCGGCGAGCTGCGCTTCGTCACCGCCGGCAAGTCCGCGACCGAGCTCTTCGACGCCCTCGGCGAGAGCGAGTGCTCGCTCGCCGATGACCCGCCCTGCCCGCTCACGACCCACGCCGGCGGCACCACCGCCACCGGCATGACCATCGCCGAGGAGTACCTCGCCGGCGGCCTCTGGCTCGGCGCGCACTACGACCTCCACCAGACCTTCCGCGTGAGCGCCCGCGCGCGCTTCGGCTGGGAGTCGCCGCGCTTCCTCACCGCCTCGAACCTCGGCCTCGACTTCGACGGCGGCGGCGTGCAGGCGGTCAACAGCTTCGGCGCCAACGAGCACGACCCCGACTACAACCCGCACATCGACGCGCCGGGCGCGCGTTTCCGCGCGTCCGACGTGAGCGTGCTCGGGATCGAGCTCTCGGTCACCGGTCGTTTCTGATCGACGTGATCAGGCCCGACCGCGCCGCCGCCTCATCACGACGACCACTCCCAACCCGAGGAACCCGAGCAACAACCCGGCCGCGCCGCTCGCGCAACCGCCGCCCTCGGCGATGAAGGCGATCGCCTCGGCGCTGTCGTCGACCCCGTAGTTGGGATCGATCTCCGTCGGGTCCTGGTAGCCGTTGAAGTTGATGTCCTCGTCGCCGTCGCGCACACCGCCGTCGTCGGTGTCGGTGTCGCGCGGGTCGGTCGTCGTGGTCGGATCGAGGTCCGGCTGGAACTTCGACAGGTCCGTGCCGGTGCCCTGCGGCTCAGTCAGCCCGAGCTCGGTGCCGTCCTGGATCCCGTCGCCATCGGTGTCGGGGTTGGCCGCGTCGGTCTCGCCCGTGCCCGGGGTGCCGGTCACGCCGATCTCGCCGTCCTTCATGCCGTTGCCGTTGAGGTCCTCGTTGCCGTCGGTGAGCCCGTCGTCGTCCGAGTCGTCGTCGAGCGGATCGGTCGAGGTCGTCGGATCGGCGTCGGGGATCCACACCGTGGTGTCGGTGCCCTCGTACGGGCGGCCGCTGCCGTCGGTCTCGCCGCTCGGTACCGGCTCGGTCACGCTCACCTCGACGCCGTCGCCGACGCCGTCGCCATCGGTGTCAGGGTTCAAGGGGTCGGTCGCGCCGACCTCGGCGAGCGGTCCGTCGCCGCGCAGCTCGGTCCCGTCGGAGAGGCCATCGTCGTCGGTGTCGGCGTCGAGCGGATCGGTGTCGACACCCGGATCATAGCGCAGCGGGTCATCGCCCCCGCCGACCTCGGCACCGTCGCCGATCCCATCGTCGTCGCTGTCGAAGTCATCGGGATCGGTGCCGGTCACGGTCACCTCCCAACCGTCGCCCAGGCCATCGCGATCGCGGTCGCCGACGACGATCTCCACGTAGGCCGTGTCGTAGCCGCCGCGCCCGTCGGTGATGGTGTAGCTGAACTGGTCCGGTCCCCAGTAGCCGGGGTCCGGCGTAAACTGCAGCGTGCCGTCGGGGTTGATCGCGACGCTGCCGTGCTGCGGCTGCACCACATCGACGATCGTCATCGGGTCGCCGTCCGGATCGACGTCATTGATGAGGACCGCCAGGGCCGACGGCGCGTCACCGGGCACGTCGTAGCTGTCGTCGAGCGCGTCCGGCGGGCGGTTGTCGGCGGGCGTCACCACGACCAGGACCCTCTGCGTCGAGGTGCCACCTTGGCCGTCGCTGATCGTCACGGTGAAGGTGTCCTCGCCGACGTAGCCCGCGTCCGGCGTGTAGGTGATGGTGCCATCGGCGTTCACCATCGCGCTGCCATGCGCCGGATCGCCCACCGCGATCACCGTCAGTGTATCCCCGTCGAAGTCGATGTCATTGGCGGTCGAGTCGAAGGTGACCGGCGTGTCCTCGGGCGTCTGGATCGTGTCGTCGACCGCCGTCGGCGGCGTGTTCGCGCCGGGCAGCACCTCGACGATGACGAACGCCGTCGCGCAGGCGTTGCGCGAGTCGCACACCGTGTAGAAGAAGATCTCGGTGCCGACGAAGTCCTCGTCGGGCACGTAGACGACCTCGCCGTCCTCGATCGTGGCCGTGCCGTGGGCCGGATCCTCGACCTGGCGCAGCGTCAGGGTGTCGCCCGGATCGGGATCGCTGTCGTTGGCGAGCACGTCGATCGTCACCGCCTCGTCGGCGAAGGTCTCCGCCTCGTCGTCCTCGGCGATCGGGCTCTGGTTGTTGCCGCCGATGACGACGGTCACCAGCGCGGTGTCGCACAGCCCGCCATCGTCACAGACCTCGTAGACGAAGGTGGCGGTGCCCGTGCTCGTGCCCGGCTCGAAGGTGACGGTGCCGTCCGGGTTGGCGAGCGCCAGGCCCGTCATAGGCTGCGTCACGATGCGCGTCACCGTGAGCGGGTCGAGCTCCGGATCGCTGTCGTTGAGCGTCACCGGCAGACCGGTCGTCTCGCCCGCGGGCACGGCGTAGTAGTCGTCGTTGGCGCGCGGCGCGTCGTTGACCGGGGTCACCGTCAGCGCCACGACCGCAGTATCGCAGGCGCCCTTGTCGTCGCACACCTGATAGGTGAAGACATCTGGCCCGTTGTAGTCGGGGTCGGGCACATAGAGCACGCCGCCGCCCTGATCGATCGTCACCGTGCCGTGGCGCGGCTCGCCGGGGAACTCGGTGACCGTCAGCGGATCGCCATCGGGATCCGTGTCGTTTTCGAGCACGATGATCAAGACCCCGGTGTCCTCGGGCGTGACGACCGACTCGCCGATGCCGACCGGCGGGGTGTTGTCGGTCGGGAAGGTCAGCGTCACCGTCGCGTGGTCCTCGCCACCGCGTCCGTCGCTGATCGTATAGGTGAAGCTGTCGCTCCCGGTGGCGCCCGGGTCGGGCGTGAAGACGAGCCTGGTCTGCCCGTTCTCGACGATGATCGAGACCGTGCCGTGCTGCGGCTGCACGACGTCGACGATGACGATCGGGTCGCCGTTGGGGTCGCTGTCGTTGGTGAGCACGTCGAGCTCGCTCGGCTGGTCGGCCGGCACGTCGTAGGCGTCGTCGACCGCGACCGGCGGCAGGTTGGCGTCCGGCGCGACGACAACCGTGACCGTCGACTGATCGAAGCCGCCCTGACCATCGGTGACCGAGACCACGAAGCTGTCTGTCCCGACGAAGCCCTCGGCCGGCGTGTAGGTGATGGTGCCGTTGCTCTCGAGGACCGCCGTGCCGTGGCGCGGCGGCGTCACGATCGCCTCGACCGCGAGCGGATCGCCGTCGGGATCGACGTCGTTGTCGGTCGGATCGAGGTTGACCGCGGTGTTGGTGCGCGTGCTCACCACGTCATCGGTGGCGATCGGGGGGCGGTTCTCGGGAGGCAGGACCGTGACCGTGACCCGCGCAGTCTCGCACGCGCCGGCATCGTCACAGGCGGTGTAGCTGAAGGTGCTGTCGCCGACGAACCCGGCGCCAGGCGTGTACGTGACGGTGCCATCCGCGTTCTGCGTGACCGTGCCGGAGGTCGGCTGCCCGACGCCTCGCAGCGTCAGCGGATCGCCGTCCGGATCGCTGTCGTTGGCGAGGACCGGGATCGTCACCGCGGTCTCGAACTGCGTGCTCACGCGATCGTCGCTCAGCTCGGGCGGACCGTTGACCACGCCGACGTTCACCGTCACGACCGCAGTGTCGCAGGCCATCGCCGTGTCGCACACCTCGTAGGTGAAGGTGACGCTGCCCGTCGTCGCCGCCGCCGGCGTGTAGGTGATGGTACCGTCGCTCTCGACCCGCGCCGTGCCAGACCCCGGCGGGAAGATCACGCGCGCGATCGTCAGCTCGTCACCGTCGACGTCGCTGTCGTTGGCCAGGACCGGCACGCTCACCGGCGTCGAGGCCGGCGTGGTGGTCGCGTCGTCGCCAGCCACCGGCGCGTCGTTGACCGGCGTCACCGTCACCAGCACGACCGCGGTGTCACAGGCGCCGAGCGCGTCGCACACCTCGTAGGTGAAGGCGTCGTCGCCGTGGAAGTTCGGCGCCGGCTCGTAAAGCACGCTGTCATCCGGCTGGATCACCGCCGTGCCGTGGCTCGGGCCGCTCACGATGCCCCGCACCTCGAGCACGCCGCTGTCGACGTCGACGTCGTTGGCCAGGACGACCACGAGCACGCCGGTGTCCTCGGGGGTGTCGACGAGATCGTCGCCGGCCACCGGCGGATCGTTGATCGGGTTCACGGTGATCCCGACCGTCGCCGTCGCGCACAGGTTCGTCGAGTCGCAGACCTCGTAGACCAGGCTGTCCGGACCGCTGTAGTCCGGGTTGGGGGTGTAGGTCAGCGTCGCACCGACCGTCACGACGCCGTGCGTCGGCCCCGACACGATGCGCGTGATCGTGAGCGGCCCGCCATTCGGGTCGGAGTCGTTGGCGCGCGGATCGAAGCTCACCGGCACGTCCTCGTCGGTGACGACGACGTCGTCGCTCGGGCGCGGCGGTCCATTGACGACGATCGTCACGACCGCGGTGTCGGTGGCGTCGTTGATCGCCGCCGTCAGGCGGTAGCTGAAGGTCACCGTGCCGGCGTAGCCCTGAGCGGGCACGAACGTGAAGGTGCCATCGTCGTCGAGCGTCAGCGCGCCCTGCTGGGCGGTGGGCCCGGTGCCGGCGACGAGCGTGATCGTGTAGTCCGACCCGGGCGGCACCACGTCGTTGCCGGCCAGGCCGAGCGCGGCGTTGCTGACCGTCAGCGTCGTGTTCTCGCTCGCCGCGTAGGTGTCGTCGACGGCGTCGGTCGTGCCCGGGTCGACGCAGGTGCCCTGGCGGCAGACCAGCTCGCCCGTGCAATCCTCGTCGGTCTCGCACTCGTGACACGTCGGGCCGTCGACCGCGAGCTCGTCGCAGAAGCGCAGCTCGGGCTCGCATCCCCAGTCCTGGAGCCCCGGCCCCTTGTCGTCCTCGCACTCGACGCAGCGGTCGTCGGCCAGCCCCGGGTTGCCGAGCTCGCAGACCGGCAGGTCGGTCGTGCAGCCGGTGTCGATGGTGCCCGCCAGGCGATCGTCGAGGCAGACGACGCAGATCCCGTTCTCGACGTCGCAGGTCTCGCCCGGGCCGCAGTCCGCCTTGTCGTTGCACTCGTCGCAGCGGCCCTTCGGGATGTCCTCGTTGCAGATCGGGGTGAGGTTCGTGCACCCCTCGTCCGGCACGCGGTCGTTCGCCTGGTCGTCCTCGCAGACGACGCAGGTGTGGATCGTCGCGCCGCCGCCGCCGGAGATCGAGCCCTGCTCGACGCAGACCGGCTCGACCGGGATGCAGCCGCTGTCGATGGCCGGATAGTCGGCGTCGTCCAGGCACTCCACGCAGGTATTCGTCGAGAGATCGCAGGCCTCGCCCGTGGCGCAGTCCGAGCTCTTGGTGCACTCCACGCAGTCGTGCCCGCCGACGGCCGCCTCGTCGCAGACCGGCTGGGTCGGCGTGCAGCCGAGGTCACGCCCCGTCACGACCGTATCGATGCACTCCTCGCAGGTCTCGGTGCCGGCGCCGCCGCGCTCGTCGCAGATCGGATCGGCCGGCACGCAGCCGTCATCGATGGAGGCGCCGCCGGCCGAATCGACGCACGGCACACACACGTTGTTCGCCTCGTCGCAGACCTCGCCTTGCGCGGCGCAGTCGGCGTCCTGGATGCACTCGACGCAGACCTCGCCCGTCTGGCGGGTCGCGTCGCAGACCGGCGTCGTCGTCGTGCAGCCGGTGTCCTGCTGGCCCGGCCCGGCGTCGTCGCGGCAGGCGACGCACTCCTCGCCGACGAGGCCCGTCGGCTCGGTCCCGGTCGCGCCGGGAGGCAGGAGACAGATCAGCTCGGCGCCGCCGCAGCCGCGGTCGGTCGTCGGATAGCGCGCCGTGTCGACGCAGGGCACGCACTCGCTCTCGTGGCAGACCTGCTCGGCCGGACAGTCGGCATCGGTCAGGCAGCCGACGCAGCGCCGCACGCCGGTGCTGGGGTTGATCTCGCAGTCCGGCGCCCCGCTCGCGCAGCCGGGGTCGATGTCGTCGGTCGGCGGGGTCTGCTGGCACACGACGCACTCGGTCGGGTCGCTCGGGCCCGAGCTCAGCTCGCAGAGCGGCTCGTTTCCGGTACAGCCGTCGTCGGGCGTCGGCAGCGCGGTCACCGGCAGGTTGTCGACGCACGGCACGCACACGCGGTTCGGCTCGTCGCAGACCTCGCCGGCGATGCAGTCGGCGTCCTGCAGGCACTCGACGCATTCGGTCGTGGTCACCGCCGAGTCGTCGCAGGCCGGCAGATCGCTCGAGCAGCCGGTGTCGGGCACCGGGCCGGACGGGTCGCTGTCGTCGACGCACGAGACGCACTCGTTGGGCTCGAGCGCCTCGTTGCAGATCGGCTCCTGCGAGACGCAGCCATTGTCCTGGGCCGCGCCGGCCGCGGTGTCGAGGCACGGCACGCAGACCTGCTGCAGGGTGTCGCAGACCTCGCCGCTACCGCAGTGCCCGTCCTCGAGGCACTCCACGCAGGTCGGTCCGCCGGCCGCCGCGAGATCGCACGCCGGCACCACCGCCGAGCACCCGTCGTCCGGCGTCGGCGTCGCCTGGAGATTGCTGTCCTCGCACGCCACGCAGACCGGGGTCTGGCCCTCGTCGTTGCACAGCGGCGGGTCGTTCGGCGCGTCGCAGCCGTGGTCACGCGCGCCTCCCGGCTGGTCGTCGATGCACGGCACGCAGACGTTGCCGTCACCCAGGCAGACGTCGCCGGCAGCGCAGTCGTTGTCCAGGGTGCAGTCGACGCAGGTCGCGCCGTCGTCGTCGGGCTGGCCGGTGGTGAGACACGCGTTGAGCGTCGCCTCCTGCGCGCCGGCGCAGCCGGTGTCGAGCCCGCCGTCGCTCCTGTCGTCGAGGCAGGGCACGCACTCCCGGTTCGGCACGTCGCAGACGTCGCCGGCGGTGCTGCAGTCGGCGGTCACGAGGCAGTCGACGCAGGTCGCCTCCTCGGTGCCGCCGTTGTCGCACGCGTTGATGACCTGATCGTCGCAGCCGTCGTCCTGAGCGCCGTCACCGGAGTCATTGCACGGCACGCAGGTGTTGTTCGCGGTGTTGCAGACGTCGCCGGCCACCGCCTCGCAGTCCGCCGTCACCAGGCAGTCGACGCAGGTGTTGTTGTCCGGGTTCGAGCCGTCGACCTTGCAGGTGTTGTCGTCTTCCAGGAGCTCGCAGCCGTTGTCGTCCCCGCCCGGGCCCGCCGTGTCCAGGCACGGCACGCAGGTGTTGTTCGTGCACGCCTCGTTGCCGCCGCAGTCGGCGTCCACCGTGCAGTCGACGCAAGTGCCCTGCTCGGTGCCACCGTTGAGGCAGGCATTGTCCGTCTGGTCTTCGCAGCCCTCGTCCTGGACCCCGTCGCCGGAGTCGTTGCACGGCACGCAGGTGTTGTTGCCGGTGTTGCACACGTCGCCCGGCACCGCCTCGCAGTCCGCCGTCACCAGGCAGTCGACGCAGGTGTTGTTGTCCGGGTTCGAGCCGTCGACCTTGCAGGTGTTGTCGTCGACCAGCAGCTCGCAGCCGTTGTCGTCGCCGCCCGGCCCCGCCGTGTCGAGACAGGGCACGCAGGTGTTGTTCGTGCAGGCCTCGTTGCCGCCGCAGTCGGCGTCCACCGTGCAGTCGACACACGTGCCCTGCTCGGTGCCGCCGTTGAGGCACGCGTTGAGGGTCGTGCTCTCGCAGCCCTCGTCCTGCGCCCCGTCGCCCGAGTCGTTACACGGCACGCAGGTGTTGTTGCCAGTGTTGCACACGTCGCCGGGCACCGCCTCGCAGTCCGCCGTCACCAAACAGTCCACGCAGGTGTTGTTGTCCGGGTTCGAGCCGTCCACCTTGCAGGTGTTGTCAGGGGTGGAGAGCTCGCAGCCGTTGTCGTCACCACCCGGCCCCGCCGTATCCAGGCACGGCACGCACGTGTTGTTCGTGCACGCCTCGTTGTTGCCGCAGTCGGCGTCCACCGTGCAGTCGACGCAGGTGCCCTGCTCGGTCCCACCGTTGAGACACGCGTTGAGCGTCGTGTCCTCGCAGCCGTCGTCTTGCGCTCCGTCGCCCGAGTCGTTGCACGGCACGCAGGTGTTGTTGGCGGTGTTGCACACGTCACCCGGGACCGCCTCGCAGTCCGCCGTCACCAGGCAGTCCACGCAGGTGTTGTTGTCCGGGTTCGAGCCGTCCACCTTGCAGGTGTTGTCGGGGGTGGAGAGCTCGCAGCCGTTGTCGTCCCCGCCCGGACCTGCGGTGTCCAGGCACGGCACGCAGGTGTTGTTCGTGCACGCCTCGTTGTTCTGGCAGTCGGCGTCGACCGTGCAGTCCACACACGTGCCCTGCTCGGTCCCGCCGTTGAGGCACGCGTTGAGGGTCGTGCTCTCGCAGCCCTCGTCCTGCGCGCCGTCGCCCGAGTCGTTGCACGGCACACACTCGTTGCTCGCCGTGTTGCACACGTCGCCCGGCACCGCCTCGCAGTCTGCCGTCACCAGGCAGTCCACGCAGGTGTTGTTGTCCGGGTTCGAGCCGTCCACCTTGCAGGTGTTGTCAGGGGTGGAGAGCTCGCAGCCGTTGTCGTCACCACCCGGCCCCGCCGTGTCCAGACACGGCACGCAGACGTTGTTCGTGCAGGCCTCGTTGTTCTGGCAGTCGGCGTCCACGGTACAATCGACGCAGGTGCCCTGCTCGGTCCCGCCGTTGATGCAGGCGTTCAGGATCGCGCTCTCGCAGCCCTCGTCCTGCGCCCCGTCTCCCGAGTCGTTGCACGGCACGCAGGTGTTGTTCGCCGTGTTGCACACGTCACCGGGGTCGGCCTCGCAGTCCGCGGTCACCAGGCAGTCCACGCAGGTGTTGTCGTTCGCGTTCGACCCGTCCACCTTGCACGTGTTGTCGGGGGTGGAGTCCTCGCAGCCCTCGTCGTCGCCACCAGGACCAGCCGTGTCGCGGCACGGCACACAGGTGTTGGTCGAGGTGTCGCACGCCTCCCCCGGACAGTGTTCGTCAGTGAGGCATTCGAGGATCGTCGCGGTGATGGTCGTCGTTCGACAGACGCGGTCGTCGCCCGGCGGGACCTCTTCACACGTCCTGACGTAGCAGATCGATGTGCCGACGCCGGGGCCGGCGGTGAAGGTGACGTTGGAGGTGTCGCTGCCGGTGACGGTGCAGGTCCCGCCCGCGTCGGCCAATATCCCCGAGCTGTTGCCGAACGCCCCGGAGGCCGACGACGAGACCCCGGTCGCCGTGAACGCGTCGGCATCGCCGCTGGTCGCCGCACCGTGGAAGACCCCGGTGTCGGGGAACAAGACACTGTGCGTGACGGCCTCGCTTCCGTTGCGCACCAGGGTGATCCCCTGCGCCGCAGCGTCGGGTGGGTCGTTGTAGTAGACGGTCAGGGTCGTAGGCGGCGCGCACATGCTCGGCGCGCCGTCGTCGCACACGGTGTAGGTCACGACGTACGGGTCGTCGGACGGCGTCGGGATGTCGGGCTGCATCGGGTCCAGGCGCACGACGCTGCCGTTGACGAGAGAGGCGGTCGCGGCGGCTGGCCCGCTCACCGAGATGTCGGTGACCGCGCCGATGCTGTGAGCTTGAGCGTCTGAGTAGCCGTTGAGCAGCAGGTCGAAGTCGTAGGGATCCTGACCTACGGCGGTGATGCGTGTCGCCGAAGGCATGCTGGGCGGCGTGTTCGAGACGCGGCAGGCGTCGAGCACGATGTCCTTGATCGCGTCGACCATGTCCGGCCCCGAGAGCTCACGCGAGACGGTGCCGTTGGTGCCGAGCGCGACGTCGACCGCCAGCTCCTCGACGCGATAGTTGCGACCATAGACGTTATCCTGATCGCGGTGATAGCCGGACGCGAGGATGGGCGAGACGATGACGTCGTAAGCGCTGGCGATCGCTATGGCGTTCTCTATCGAGGTGTCGTCCGCCGCAGTGACCTCCGATCCACAGAAGGGTCCTTCGTCGGAGACCGGCACGATCAGGCGAATGGCGCCGTCGGGCCATGCGGGAGCGCCGGCGTTGGTGCGCGCAGCGACCACCGAGATCCCGCGACCCCAGTCTTCACCGGCGGAGTTGATGCTTGCGGAGCAGCCGGAGCGGAAAGTCGCCTGATCTCCCGTGAGTCCGAACTGGGGGTCGAGCGGTCTTCCGAACGTATCCTCGACGGTCTGGTCGCTCGGGAGCTCGCTGGCGCTACAGTCCGCGCCGCCAAGGCCGCCCTGGTAGAGGCGGTAGGCGATCGTATTGACGTCGATTCCCTCGGTGGCGAGCTCGCCTTCCAGGTTGGAGAGGCGCTCACAGATGACGGACGCCTCGTCGTCCATGGAGCCCGAGACGTCGAGGAGAAAGACCATCTCGACCGGCACGCCGCAGGCGCACTCGTCGGGACCGGGCGGGTCCTCGAAGTCGTGAAGCACGCCGCTTGCGAGGTCGCACGTGTCGGGCAGGAGGTTCTCGTTGCAGTCATCCTCGCCGTCCTTGACGACGCGGCAGAGATCGGAGCGATCGCCCTGGCCGCTGCAGTTGGTCCCGGTGGTGAGCGCGCAGCGGGCGTAGACGTGCACCTCGTTCGTCTCGGCGACCGCCAGCAGGCGGCCGTCGGGCGACACCGCGACCGCCTGAGTAGCCGCGGAGTTGAAGCTGAAGCCCGAGGCGATCTGGGTGTTGGACCAGGAGCCGCTCCCCGCGGGGGCCGTGACGCGACGGAGCTGGCCATTGGCGAGCGCGACGATGAAGCTCTCGGTGGCCGTGCCCGAGCCGGAATCCCAGGTGATGCCGCGCGGGTCCGAGCCGAGGTTGGTGCTAAGCGAGATGGTGGACCAGGTCCCGTTCGCGTTGAGGAGCGCCAGTCGGTCGTTGCCGGTGTCGGCCGCGATGACCCGCGTCGGGGACACGGCGACGGCGACGAACACGGAGCTGCTCCCGGCGTCGTTGCCGAGGAAGACCGAGCTGCCGCCTGCGGTCGGCACCCGATAGAGCCGTTGATTGCTATCGCGCTCGCTGACGACGATCTGGCCCGCGGAGAGGTTGAATCCGGACGGGCCGCTCCAGTTGGCAGGCACGACGGCCATGCCGCCGAGGTCGTCCGAGCCTCCGCCGACAAAGTCGTTGACGAAGAACGACGCGTCCTGACCCGGGATGAGGCGGGAGATGTGGTCGGCCGCGTCGGTGCCCTGATAGGCTTCGAAGGCGAGGGTCGAGGCGAAGTAGAGGTAGCCGTCCCGTACGAGGAGGCCGCGCACCTCGCCCGTGAAGTGCAGGGTCTTGACGCGGCCATGGGCGTTGCGGCTGCGGATCGGGCGGCGCGTCACGGTCGAGGTAGAGCCCTCGAGCGTCCCGTCGACCGGCCCCCAGTAGACCGTGCCATCGTCGGTGACGGTCACCGCCGAGGTGTTGCCGCTCCACGTTCCACCCGAAGCCGGCTGCATGTCCGTCGATTGGGAGAAGAGGGTCTCGAAACCGGTGACCGTTTGCGCGAACGCGGGGCCCGGGATGAGGATGAGCGCCAGGAGGAGGCTTCGTTTCGACATGATCGTTCCCCGTTGGGGCTGCCGGCGCGGCGGACAGAGGGGTACGCATCGCCATGCCGGGACCGCAGAGAACCGGACGAGCGAGCGTGGGGCTCGCGACCCCATGGCAGGTCGCACGTGGGGTCGCTGAGATTTGGATGAAGGGAGGCTGAGTGGGGTCGCTCGAGGACCGAGGACCCTGAGAGGGCACAGCAAGGGTTCAGCACGTCGCACGCGACGTGACGGAACCCCCGCAGCACCTCCAGGACGATATGTATTCTACGAGGTTCCACCCGGGGGACAAACGATTTTTTGCGTTCACGCAAGATATTCCCGCGCGCGCCGCATCAACCGCAGACTTGAGCCGCGGGTCGACCAGGCCGACCTCCAGCGTGTGGCAGGCGCCCGCCTCAGCGGCGGCGCCGCCCCCGCCACGCGACCAGCCCGAGCCCGAAGAGCCCGAAGACCCAGCCCAGCGGCGCCCCGGCGCAGCCGCCGCCCTCCGCGATGAAGGCCGCGCTGTCGGTGATCGTGTCGTCGGCCCCCATGTTCGGGTCGATCTCGCCCGGATCCTGATAGCCGTTGAAGTTCAGGTCCTCGCTGCCGTCGGGCACCCCGCCGTCGTCGCTGTCGGTGTCGCGCGGATCGGTCGTCGTGGTCGGGTCGAGATCCGGCTGGAACTTCGCCAGATCCGTACCGGTCCCCTGCGGCTCGGTCAGCCCGAGCTCGGTACCGTCCTGGATCCCGTCGCCGTCGGTGTCGGGGTTGGCCGCGTCGGTCTCACCCGTGCCCGGCGTGCCGGTGCCGCCGATCTCCCCGTCCTTGGCCCCGTTGCCGTTGAGGTCCTCGTTGCCATCGGTGAGCCCGTCATCGTCGGAGTCATCGTCGAGCGGGTCGGTGGTCGTGCCAGGATCGGCGTCGGGGATCCAGACCTCGGTGTTGGTGCCCTCGAACGGACGTCCGCTGCCTTCGGTCGTGCCGGCGGGCACCGGCTCGGTCACTCCGACCTCGACGCCGTCTCCGACGCCGTCGCCGTCGGTGTCCGGGTTCAGCGGGTCGGTGGTGCCGAGCCCGGTGAGTGGCCCGTCGCCGCGCAGCTCGGTCCCATCAGACAGCCCATCGTCGTCGGTGTCGGCGTCGAGCGGATCGGTGTCGACGCCCGGATCGTAGCGCGTCGGATCACCACCGCCCGCGACCTCCTCGCCGTCCTTCAGCCCGTCGTCGTCGCTGTCCGGGTCGTCGGGATCGGTGCCGGTCACCCCGATCTCGTGTCCGTCGCCGAGCCCGTCGCGATCGCGATCGCCGATCATCAAGTCGACGACGGCTGTGTCGTAGCCGCCGCGTCCGTCGGTAATCGTGTAGCTGAAGCGGTCGGGCCCGATGTAGCCCGGGTCCGGGGTCAGCTCGAGGGTGCCATCGGCATTGATCGCGACCACGCCGTGCTGCGGCTGGACCACGTCGACGATCGTCAGCGGATCGCCGTCCGGATCGACGTCGTTGTCCAGGACCGGCAAGGAGGTCGAGACATCGCTGGGCGCGTCGTAGCTGTCGTCGCGTGCGTCGGGCGGACGGTTGTCGGCCGGCGTGACCACGACCAGCACGTTCTGGGTCGAGGTCCCGCCGTTGCCGTCGCTGATCGTCACCGTGAAGGTGTCCTCGCCGACGTAGTCGAGGTCCGGCACGTAGGTCAGCGTGCCGTCGGGGTTGATCGTCACCGTGCCGTGCGGCGGGTCGCTCACCTCGATCACGGTCAGCGTGTCGCCGTCGAAGTCGATGTCGTTGTCCGTCGAGTCGAAGGTGATCGGCGTGTTCTCGGGCGTCGAGATCGTGTCGTCCACCGCGGTCGGCGGCGTGTTGCCGCCCGCCAGCACCTCGACGATCACGAACGCCGTCGCGCACGCGTTGCGCGTGTCGCACACCGTATAGAAGAAGATCTCGGTGCCGACGAAGTCCTCGTCCGGCGTGTAGACGACCTCGCCGTTCTCGATGACAGCCGTGCCATGGATCGGATCCTCGACCTGCCGAATCTCCAGGTCGTCGCCGTCGGGGTCGCTGTCGTTGGCCAGCACGTCGATCGCCACCGGCTCGTCCGCGATGGTCTCCGCCTCGTCGTCCTCGGCCACCGGGTCGCGGTTGTCGCTGCCGACGTAGACGGTGACGCGCGCCGTGTCGCACAGACCGCTGTCGTCGCACACCTCGTAGACGAAGCTGTCCGTGCCGCTGGTGCCGTCCGACTCATAGGTCACCGTGCCGTCGGGGTTGGCGAAGGCGTTGCCGCTCTGTGGCTGCGAGACGATGCGCGAGACCGAGAGCGGGTCGAGCTCGGGATCGCTGTCGTTGAGCGTCACCAGCAGGACCGTCGCCTCGTCGTCCGGCACCGAATAGAAGTCGTCGTTTGCGCGCGGCGCGTCGTTGACCGGCGTGACCCTGACCGACACGACCGCTGTCGCGCACGCGCCCTGGTCGTCGCACGCGCGGTAGGTGAAGACGTCGTCACCGACGTAGTCGGGGTCGGGCACGTAGAGCACACCGCCGCCCGCGTCGAGCACGACCGTGCCATGGCGCGGTTCGATCGCGATCCCGGTCACCGTCAGCGGATCGCCGTCGGGATCGGTGTCGTTCTCGAGCACGATGATCAAGACGCCGGTGTCCTCGGGCGTGACCACGCTCTCGCCGACGGCGATCGGCGGCAGGTTGTCCACCGGGAAGGTCAAGGTCACTGTCGCCTGGTCCTCACCGCCGCGCCCGTCGCTGATCGTGTACGTGAACGAGTCGGTCCCATGGGCCCCGGGGTCCGGCGTGAAGACGAGGCGCGTGACAACGCTCTCGACGATGATCGAGACCGTGCCATGCTGGGGTTGCACGACGTCGACGATCACGATCGTGTCGCCGTTGGGGTCGCTGTCGTTGACCATCACGTCCAGATCGCTCGGCCGGTCCGCCGGCACGGTGTACGCGTCGTCGACCGCCACGGGCGGCAGATTGGCATCGGGCGCGACGACGACCGTGACCGTCGATTGGTCGAAGCCGCCCTGCCCGTCCGCGACCGAGACCTCGAAGCGGTCGGTCCCCACGAAGCCCTGCGCCGGCGTGTAGGTGACGCTGCCGTCGCTCTCGAGCGTCGCCGTGCCGTTTGCGGGCTGCGTCACGATCGCCTCGACCGCCAGCGGATCGCCATCGGGGTCGACGTCGTTGTCGGTCGGATCGAGGTTGACGCCGATGTTGACGCGCGTGCTCACGATGTCGTCGGTCGCGATCGGCGGCCGGTTCGCGCCCGGCAGCACGGTCACGGTCACGCGCGCCGTCTCGCAGGCCCCCGCGTCGTCACAGGCGGTGTAGGTGAAGGTCGCGGGGCCGACGAAACCCGCGCCCGGCGTGTAGCTCACCGTGCCGTCGGCGTTCTTGACCACCGTGCCCGAAGACGGCGCACCAACCTGCGAGAGCGTCAGCGGATCGCCGTCGGGATCGCTGTCATTGGCGAGCACCGGGATGGTCACGGCCGTGTCGAGCTGCGTCGTCACGGAGTCGTCGACCACGTTCGGCGGCGCGTTGATGACGCCGACGTTGACGGTGACCTGGGCGACGTCGCAGAGCATGCCGTCGTCGCAGACCTCATAGGTGAAGGTCACGACGCCGGTCGTCGCCGCGCCCGGCGTGTAGGTGATGCTGCCGTCGTTTTCGACGCGCGCCGTGCCCGAGCCCGGCGGCAGCACGATGCGCGAGACCGTCAGCGGGTCGCCGTCGACGTCGCTGTCGTTGGCGAGCACGACGATGCCGACCTGGGTCGACGCCGGCGTGGTGGTCGAGTCGTCGCCGGCCACCGGCGGATCGTTGACCGGCGTCACCGTGACGAGCACGACCGCCTCGTCGCAGAGCCCACCGGCGTCGCAGACCTCGTAGGTGAACGCGTCCTCGCCGTGGAAGTTGTCGCCGGGCTCGTAGAGCACGGTGTCGTCCGGCTGGATCACCGCGGTACCGTGCGCCGGTCCCGACACGATGCGCCGCACCTCCAGCGTGGCGCTGTCGAAGTCGACGTCGTTGGCGAGCACGACGACCAGCACCCCGGTGTCCTCCGGCGTCTCGACGATGTCGTCGCCCGCGGTCGGCCGATCGTTGACCGGTGTCACCGTGATGCTCACGGTCGCGGTATCACAGAGCCCCGTCGCGTCGCAGACCTCGTAGACCAGCGAGTCGGGCCCGCTGTACTCGGGGTTGGGCGCGTAGGTGATCGTCGTGGAGAGCGTCGCGCTGCCGTTCGTGGGTCCGCTCACGATGCGCGTGATCGTCAGCGCGCCGCCGTTGGGATCGGTGTCGTTGCTGCGCGGATCGAAGGTGACCGGCGTGTCCTCGGCGGTCGTGACCTGGTCGTCCTGCGCGCGCGGCGCGCCGTTGACGGTGATCGTCACGACGGCCGAATCGGTCGCGCCGTTGACGTCCGCGGTCAGCGTGTAGCCGAAGGTCACGGTGCCCGCGAAGCCCTGCGCCGGCACGAAGGTGAAGGTGCCATCGCCGTTCAGCGTCAGCGTGCCCTGCTGCGCGCTCGGCCCGGTGCCGGCGTCCAGCGTGACGGTGAAGCCCGAGCCCGGCGGCAAGACGTCGTTGCCCGTGAGACCCGCGCCAACCGTGCTGATCACCAACGTCGTGCCCTCGGTCGTGGTGTAGGCGTCGTCGACCGCGTCGGTCGTGCCCGGGTCGACGCAGCGCCCGTCCAGGCTGCACAGCGAGCCTTCGTCGCAGTCCTCGTCCGTCTCGCACTCGACGCAGGTCGGCTCGCCGGCGGCGAGCTCGTCGCAGAAGCGCAGCTCTTCGTCGCAGCCCCAGTCGATGAGCCCCGGCCCCTTGTCGTCCTCGCACTCGACGCAGCGGTCGTCGATGAGGCCGGGGTCGTTGAGCTGGCAGACGGGCAGGTCCTGGTTGCAGCCGGTGTCGATGTTGCCTGCGAGGCGGTCGTCGACACAGACCACGCAGATCCCGCTGTCGATATCGCAGGCTTGACCCGGACCGCAGTCCGCCGAGTCATTGCACTCGTCGCAGCGACCGCCCGGCACGTTCTCGTTGCAGATCGGCAGGGCCTCGGTGCAGCCCTCGTCGGTGTTGGTGTCGAGCGGCTCGTCGTCGTCGCACACCACGCAGGTGCGGATGGTGACGCCACCGCCGCCGGCGATCGAGCCCTGGTCCACACAGACCGGCGCGACCGGCACGCAGCCGCTGTCGACATCGGGGAAGCTCGCGTCGTCCACACAGGTCACGCAGGTGTTCGTCGCGAGCTGGCAGGCCTCGCCCGTCGGGCAATCGGTGTCTTGCGTGCACTCGACGCACTCGTGCCCGCCGACGGCCGCCTCGTCGCAGACCGGTAGGAGGGTCGTGCAGCCGAGGTCGGTACCGACCGGGATCGTGTCGAGGCACTCCTCGCAGGTCTCGGTGTCAGTCGCGCCGCGGTCGTCGCAGATCGGATCGATGGCGTCGCAGCCATCGTCGATCCCGGTCAGTGTCGCCGAGTTCACGCACGGCACACACACGTTGATCGTCTCGTCGCAGACCTCGTCCGTCGGCGCGCAGTCGGCATCGACCAGGCACTCGACACAGACCTCGCCGCCCTGGCGCAGCGCGTCGCAGATCGGGGTCAGCGTGGTGCAGCCGGTGTCCAGCGCAGCGGGGCCGGCGTCGTCGCGGCAGACCACGCACTCATCGCCGATGAGGCCGGTCGGCTCGGTGCCCTGGCTACCGGGCGGCAGGAGGCAGATCGGCGCCGGCGTGTCGCAGCCACGATCGATGGCAGGGTAGAGGGCCGTGTCGACGCAGGGCACGCACTCGCTGCTCTCGCATACCGCCGGGCCCGGGCAGTCGATCTCGGCCACGCACCCGACGCAGCGCCGCTCGCCGGTGACGCCGTTGATCTCGCAGACGGGCGCGCCATCCGAGCAGCCAGGGTCGATGTCATCCGACGGTGGGGTCGGCTGGCAGACCACGCACTCGGTCGGATCGAGGGCCCCGGAGCTCTCTTCGCACAGCGGCTTGTTGGCATTGCAGCCCTCATCGGGCGTCGGCAGCGAGGTCACCGGGAGGTTGTCGATGCACGGCACGCACACGCGGTTGGGCTCGTCGCAGATCTCACCGCTCTGACAGTCGCCGTCCTGGATGCATTCGACGCAGGTCGGGTCCGGGCTGAGCGCACCGGTCTCGTCGCAGGCGGGCAACGTGGCGTCACAGCCGGTGTCGGGGTTGCCGGGTGGCGAGGGGTTGTGCGAGTCGACGCAGGGGACGCAGGTGTTGCCGACGACCTCGGCGTCGTCGGGCACCAGGCAGACCATACCGTCCTCGCAGTCCTCGTGGTTCACGCAGGCGGTGACGTCGAGGAGGAGGCGCACCCGAGTGCAGACGGCCACGCGACCAGGCGGCATCTCCTCGCAGACGCGGATGTGGAAGATCGACGCGCCGCTGGTGGTCCCGGCCTGGATGGTCAGGTTCGAGGTGTCGCTGCCCGGACCCGTGGGCGTCTGCAGGCTCAGCGTGACGCCGTTGGCGCTCGCGCTGTTGCCATAGCCGCTGTCCGGCGAGGTCGACACCTGAATGGAGATGAGACAGTCGTCGGGGTCTTCGGTGTCGTTCGGATCGTCGCCGACGACGAGGTTGCAGTCGTTGAAGATCTGGGTGGCGAAGTCGATCGATTTCGATTCGCTCCAGACCAACGTCTCCGCGATGTCGCCGTGCAGCCTCGGGGGATCGTTGTAGCGCACGGTCACGGTTCCCTGGGAGCAGGCCGCCGGCGTGCCGTTGTCGCAGCCCTGATAGGTGAAGACGTAATCGCGGGCCAGGCCGGGGGAGCTCGGCTGGAAGGTGATGTTCGGGCTGCTCCAGCTGAGACTGCCGTTGGGAGCCGGGCTGGTGAAGGTGAAGGTCCCGACGGTCCCCAGTCCGTGACTGTCGGGATCGCCATACGAACCCGTCAGCGGGATCTGGACGGGGGTGTCGCCCACCGCCGCCCACACGAGGATGGGCTGGAAGGTCGGGCGGCGGTTGATGGTGATGGTGACCGTCGCGGTTGCGCACTCCCCCGGGTCGATGTCCGAGCACACTTCGTACTGGAAGGTGGCGGTCGCCGGCGGGTTGGCGGGCGGCGTGTAGCCCATGGCGCCGGCACCGTTGGGGCCCGTGAGCGTGCCGGACGAGACAGCGCCCGTGACGGTGAAGCTGCCGTTCGAGATGTTCTGATCGTTCTGCATCAGGTCCGAGCGGTTGAAGTTCAGGGTCGCGCCCTCGACGACGAACAGCGTGTCGGGGTTGGCGACGGGGCCCGGCTCGCACGTGTCGTTCGTGGTGTCGCAGACCTCGCCGTCGGTGCAGTCGTCGCTGTCGAGGCATTCGACGATGGTCGCGGTGATGGTTGTCACTCGACATACCCGATCGTCGCTCGGCGGGACCTCCTCGCACGTTCTGACGTGGCAGATCGAGGTCCCGAGGTTGGTGCCAGCGTTGAAGGTGACGCTGGAGGTGTCGCTTCCGGTGACGGTGCACGTCCCGCCCGCGCCCGCCAGGGTGCCCGAGCCATTGGTGAAGGGTCCCGATGCGGACGAGGAGACGCCGGTCGACGTGAACGCGTCGGCGTCACCGCCGGTCGCCGCGCCGTGAAATACGCCGGTGTTGGGGAACAGAGCGGTGTGCGTGACGGTCTGGCTCCCGCTCCGCAACAAGGTGATCGTCTGCGGCGCGTGGTTGGGCGGGTCGTTGTAGAAAACGGTCAGCGTCGTCGGCGTCGCGCACATGCTCGGCGCGCCGTCGTCGCACACGGTGTAGGTCACGACATACGGGGTGCCGGGCGGCGTCGGGGTGCCGGGCTGCTCCGGATCCAGGCGCAGCACGCTGCCGTTGACGAAGGAGGCGGTCGCGGCGGCCGGTCCGGTCACCGAGATATTGGTGACCGATCCAATGCCGTTGGCCTGGGCGTCCGAGTAGCCGTTGAGCTGCAGGTCGAAGTCGTAGGGGTCCTGCCCGACGGCGGTGACGCGCGTCGCCGCGGGCATGCTGGGCGGGGTGTTCGAGACGCGGCAGGCGTCGCGCACGATGCCCTTGATCGCCTCGACCATGTCCGGTCCCGAGAGCTCGCGCGAGACGGTGCCGTTGGTGCCGAGCGCCACATCGACCGCCAGCTCCTCGACGCGATAGTTCCGGCCATAGATGTTGTCTTGATCGCGATGGTAGCCGGATGCGAGGATGGGCGAGACGATGACGTCGTTGGCGCTGGCGATCGCGAGCGCATTCGTGATGGCGGTGGTGTCCGCCGAGGTGACCTCCGATCCGCAGTAGGGCCCTTCGTCGGAGACCGGCACGATCAAGCGGATGGCGCCCTCAGCCCATGCGGGAGCGCCGGGGTTGGTGCGCGCCGAGACGACCGAGATCCCGCGGGCCCAGTCTTCACCAGCGGAGTTGATGCTGGCGCTGCACCCCGATCGGTAGGTCGCTTGATCCCCGGTGATCCCGAAACCGGAGGGCAACGGCCTGCCGAACGTGTCCTCCACGGTTTGATCGCTCGGGAGCTCGCTGTCGCTGCAGTCCGCGTTGGGCAGACCACCTTCGTAGAGGCGGTAGGCGATGGTATTGACGTCGATCCCCTCGGTTGCGAGCTCGCCTTCCAGGTTGGAGAGCCGCTCGCAAATGACGGACGCCTCGTCGTCCATGGAGCCCGAGACGTCGACGAGGAACACCATCTCGACCGGCACGTCGCAGGCGCACTCGTCGGGACCTGGCGGATCCTCGAAGTCGTGCAGCACGCCGCTGGCGAGGTCGCAGGTGTCGGGCAGGAGGTTCTCGTTGCAGTCGGCCATGCCGTCCTTGACGACGCGGCAGAGGTCCGAGCGGTCGGTCTGACCGCTGCAGTTGGTCCCTGAGGCGACCGCGCAGCGTGCGTAGACGTGCACCTCGTCGCTCTCGGCGACCGCGAGGAGGCGCCCGTCCGGCGAGACCGCGACCGCCTGGGTGGCGCCTGAGTTGAAGCTGAAGTTCGAGCCGAGGCTGTCGTTCTGCCAGTTGCCCCCGCCCGCAGGCGCGGTGATCCGCCGGAGCTGGCCGTTGGCGAGCGCGACGATGAAGCTCTCGGTGGCGGTGCCGGCGCCTGGATCCCAGGTGATGCCGCGCGGATCCGAACCGAGGTTGCTGCTGAGCGGGATCGTGGACCAGCTCCCGTCCGCGTTGAGGAGCGCCAGGCGGTCGTTGCCGGTATCGGCGGCGATGACGCGCGTCAGGGACACGGCGACGCCGACGAAGACGGAGTTGCTCCCAGCGTCGTTGCCGAGGAACGATGAGCTACCGCCCGCTGTCGGCACCCGATAGAGCCGCTGATTGCCGTCGCGCTCGGCGATGACGATCTGGCCCTCGGAGAGGTTGAATGCGGACGGCCCCTCCCAATCGGGAGGTACCACGGCCATGCCGCCGAGGTCGTCCGACCCGTTGCCGGCCAGATCGTTGACGAAGAATGACGCGTCCTGTCCCGGGATCAAACGGGAGATGTGGTCTTCCGCGTCGGTGCCCTGGTAGGCGTCGAAGGCGAGCGTCGAAGCGAAGTAGAGGTAGCCGTTGCGCACGACGAGGCCTCGCACCTCCCCCGTGAAGTGCAAGGTCCTGACACGGCCGTGCGCGTTGCGGCTGCGGATCGGGCGGCGCGTGACGGTCGCGCTGCTGCTTTCGAGCGTCCCGTCGACCGGCCCCCAGTAGACCGTTCCGTCGTTGGTGACGGTGACGGCCGAGGTGTTGCCGCTCCAGGTCCCACCCGCAGCCGGCTGCATGTCCGTCGACTGGGAGTAGAGAGACTCGAACCCGCCGACCGCCGGTTGCGCGAACGCGGCGTTCGGTGCGAGGACGAGCGGCAGCACGACGAACGAGGACGCGAGCAGTATGATCTTCAGCATGGGAACCTCGTGACGGCGGGCTGGACTTCGCCGGTCGAAGGGGCGGTGCAATGCGAGGTCGCGCGGCGCGCACAGCGGCGCGCCGGACCTTCATATGTCTTCAGAACGTTGGTGTCGAGATCTCGACGTCCGCTCCGGATCCGGACGGAGAGGCTCGCGCGTGTGGCAGTGACGATGCGGGGGTTTCAAGGTCGCGGTTCCTGGATCGGGCGCCCCTGATCATCCGAGATCGGGACGCACGAGCACTGTTCACAGCCCTCTTCGGTCGTTTCGCAGGAAAACTTGAACCCCGGCGAACAGGCTTCGACGATTGGCTTGCTCGGGCACGCGCCGGCGCCTCGGGACGAGCCGCAGCCGGTAACCCAGGTCCCCAACGCAACCAGCAATATCAGCACACAATGACGCATGACCTCGCGCCCGACCCCATACGGAGTCTGCGCGCGTACCGCACTTCGATGCAAGCCCATCCCTGGCGCCCGCGCAGGGCGCGGCCGCGCTTCAATGCTCGACCCCCCTGGCCCGCTCTGCTACACCTCCGCCCCGCGTCCACCCTGGAGAAGTGCATGTCTGCGCCGCGCCCGTTTCGCCTCTACTCGACCCTGACCCGGGATGTGCGGGATTTCGCACCGCTTCGCCCAGGCCATGTCGGCCTCTACGTCTGCGGCATGACCGTCTATGATCGGTGCCACGTCGGCCACGCCCGCGCCATGGTCGTCTTCGACACCTTCGTGCGCTGGCTCCGCCACAACGGCTGGCAGGTCGACTTCGTGCGCAACTTCACCGACGTCGACGACAAGATCATCAAGCGCGCCAACGAGGCGGGCGAGGACCCGATGGCCCTGGCCGAGCGCTACATCGCCGCCTTCAACGAGGACGCCGAGGCGCTCGGCCTCGTCAAGCCCGACCACGAGCCGCGCGTCTCGACCTCGATCGACGACATCGTGCGCCTCATCCAGACCCTCGTCGACAAGGGTCACGCCTACGCCGCCGAAGGCAGCGTCTGGTTCGACGTGCGCACCTTCCCCGACTACGGCAAGCTCTCCGGCCAGAAGCTCGACGAGCTCCGCTCGAGCGACGCCGACGCCGGCAAGCGCGACCCGGCCGACTTCGCCCTCTGGAAGGCCGCCAAGCCCGGCGAGCCCGCCTGGGACTCCCCCTGGGGCCAGGGCCGCCCCGGCTGGCACATCGAGTGCTCCGCCATGTCGTGGACGCGGCTTGGCCCGACCTTCGACATCCACGGCGGCGGCCTCGACCTCGTCTTCCCGCACCACGAGAACGAGGTCGCCCAGAGCGAGTGCGCGCACGGCGCGACCTACGCCCGCTACTGGACGCACAACGGCCTCCTCACCATGCTGAGCGGCCAGAAGATGGGCAAGTCCCTCGGCAACGTCATCAACGTCGAGGACGCTCTAGCCGCCTTCCCGGCCCAGGCGCTGCGCCTCTACTACCTGCAGAACCACTACCGCTCTCCGCTGCCCTGGGGCCCCGACGCCCTGCCCGACGCGCTGGCGATGGTCTCGCGCCTCTACGAAGCGCGCGAGGTCGCCGAATCGATGGAGGGCGCCGAGCCGGCCGACCAGGTCGCGAAGGACCTCGGCGACGACGCCAAGACCGTGCTCGAGCTCGGCCGCGCCTTCCCCGACAAGTTCAACCAGGCGATGGACGAGGACTTCAACACCGCCCAGGCGCTCGGCCACCTCTTCGAGCTCGCGCGCGCGGTCAACCGCCTCGGCAACAACAAGAAGGCCAAGAAGCGCGCCCGCTCCGTCGTGGAGCCGGCCCTGGCCGCCTTCGCCCTCATCGCCGACGCCACCGGCCTCCTGAGCCAGCCCACCGCCGAATTCCTCGACGAGGTCCGCGACAAGCGTCTCGCCGCCACCGGCCTCGACCGCGCCGAGATCGAGCGCCTCATCGCCGAGCGCGACCTGATGCGCAAGGACAAGCGCTGGGCGGAGGCCGACCAGCTCCGCGCCGACCTCGATCAGAAGGGCATCGTCGTCATGGACGGCCAGCATGGCGCCGAATGGCGCGTCCGCTGCTGAGCTCGCCGCTGCGACCCGCGGGGGCGGCGTCGCTTCGCTTGCTCGCTCCTGCGGCGACCGTGGGGTCGCCTCGTCGCTCCACGCGCTCGCTCCTTGGCCGCGCGGGTCTCGCTGGCGAGTTCACGCGAGGCGTGCATCGCTCACCGAGCTGAACAGCGCGCGCTCGCCCGCATGAACCGCGCCACGTGCGGGAACGCGACCTGCATCGCGTCGATGCGCGGCGCGTGCGTCGCGCAGATCCCGACGAGCATCGTCAGCGCCCGCTCGAGCTCGTACCACCCCTCCGGGTAGGCGATCGAGCGCATCAGCGCGCGCTTCTCGCGCCGCCCCGTCGGCCCCCCTTCGCTCATGCGCTCGACCAGAGCGCGATCGACCTGCCCGGCCGCCTGCAGGTCGAGCTTGAGGAGCTTGTCGAACGACGCCCTGAGGTGCCGCTCGACGAGCTGCCGATCCCCGCCCTTCGCCAGGAACCCCATCGTCTCGATGCCGCGCAGCACCTCGTTCTCGTTGCGCCCGAGGTAGCCGCCGATCACCTGCACCAGCCCGCGCACGATCGGCTCGCGCACCCCGCTGGCCGAGCCGAGATCGAGCAGCACGATCGCCGCCCGCCCGTCCTGCCCGCGCCGCACCAGGAAGTTGCCCGGATGTGGATCGGCGTGAAAGCACCCGTGCTCGAAGACCTGCCGGAAGAACGCATCGAGCAGCTTCTTCACCGCGCCCTCGGCGTCGACCCCGATGCGCGCGAGCCCCTCGCGATCGGTCAGCCGCACCCCCTCGACGTACTCCATCACCAAGACCGCCTCGCGCGTCAGCTCGCCGTGCACCCGCGGCAAGATCACCGCGCGATCGTCGGAGAACGCCGCCGCCATCTTGCGGATCGCCCGCCCCTCCGCGCGCAGGTCGGTCTCGCGCGCCAGCATCTCACCGAGAGATCGATGCAGCCGGTCCAGATCGCTCACCGGAAAGAAGCGCCCGAGCACCGTCAGCGCCCACCCGATCACCTTCAGATCGACCTTCAGGGTCGTCTGCACGTCCGGGTAGAGCACCTTGACCGCGACCTCCTCACCCGCGTGCGTCACCGCGCGGTGCACCTGCCCGAGCGACGCCGCCGCCAGCGGCTCCTTGTCGAAGCGCGCGAACACCACGTGCACCGGCCGCCCGTAGGTCCTGAACAGCGCCTCGTCGATCTCCGCCCACCGCCGCGGCGGCACGCGGTCCTGCAAGCGCGACAGCTCCTTGACGTAGACCTCGGGCAGGAAGGTCCCGAGCGTCGAGAGCACCTGCCCGAGCTTGACCCACACGCCCCTAAGCCTCGTCGCCGCCACGTAGAATCGCCGCGCGTTCTTCGCGTGCACCCGCTCCCAGCGCCGCTCGGCCACGCCGCGCCCCCAGGCCGTGCCCGAGAGCGCCCAGCTCAGTCCGCGCTGCAAGTAACAACTCGCAACAATCAGCACGAACCAGAAGCTCGCCCGCATGAGCCTGACCGCCGCGCGCACCCGCGACACCCGCCGCCGCGCGAAGCCGGCCCCGGCCTCGTCCTCGCACAGCTCCAGCTCGTCGATCTCGTGAACCGCATCGCCCATCGCACCGCTCATCACGTTGGCCGCGCCCATCGCCCCACCTGCTCGCACACGCTGTGACCTACGGCGCGAGGACCGCCCCAGACGCCCCAGGTAAACGATGATTCGATCGTCTTGCGCGCCCGCACGCGCTATCACCACCCTGCATGTGCTGGCCGCTCCTCCTCGCGTGCGCGCTCGCCGCGCCGCCGCCCGAGCCCGAGCCCGACCGGACCACCGTCCGCGGCTCGCCCGCCTTCGAGTCCCCGCCGCACGCCTCGCTCACCCGCGAGCGCCTCGCCGAGACCGCCGGCGCCGACCTTCCCGCCGTGCTCGACGGCGAGCCCGGCCTCACCGTCTCCCGCCTCGGCGGCCTCGGCGCCTTCTCGACCTTGTCCATCCGCGGCTCCACCCCCGAGCAGGTCCTGCTCGTGCTCGACGGCGTGCCGCTCAACCCCGCCGACGGCGCGCCCGTCGATCTCTCCACCCTACCGCTCGGCCCGCTGTCCGCCGTGCACATCCACCGCGGCCGCACCCCCTGGTCCCTCGGCACGACCGGGCTCGGCGGCGCGCTCCTCCTCGAGACCCGCCGCCCCGACAGCGCCACCCACGAGGCCCGCCTCACCCTCGGCGCCTTCGAGACCGCCGCCGTCGACGCTTTCTTCGCTGTCCCCTTCGCGCTCGGCCCCTCGCGCACCCTCGGCCTCTCGCTCGCGCTCGACACCTTGCACACCGCCTCCGACTTCCGCTTCGAAAACGACGGCGGCACCGCCTGGACCGACGCCGACGACCGCCTCGACACCCGCGCCAACGCCTGGTCGAACCGCATCGGCCTGCTCGCCCGCGCCGAGCTCGCCCTCGGCGACACGCGCCTCACCCTCGTCGACGTCTTCACCCTCGCCGACCGCGGTCTGCCGAGCCTCGGCGTCACCCCCACCACCGCGTCTTCGCTCTCGCTCCTCCGCAACCTCGGCGCCCTTCACCTCGCCGCCTCGCCCGGCCCGCTCCTCCTCGACGCCGCGCTCCACCTCACCACCACCGCGACCGACCTCGCCGACCCGCGCTCCGAGATCGGCCTCGGCCGCGACGCCACCCGCACGACCTCGCTCGTGCCCGGCGCGCGCGTGACCCTGCGCCTGCCGCTCTCCCCCTCCCTCACGACCCGCCTCGTGCCGTCCTTGCACCTCGCCTGGCGCCACGAGGCGAGCGACGCCACCGACCGCCCCCCGACCGACCGCCACCTCCTCGCGAGCGCCGCCGAGCTCCTCTTCCGCCACCGCCTCGCCCCCGCGCTCATCCTCGAGCTCGCGACCGGCCTCCGCCTCGAGACCGACCTGTCCGCCACCCCGCTCGCGACCTACCTCGAGTCCGCGCTGACCCTGCCCGACCTGCGCCTCACCCTCGGCGCCCGCCACACCCCGCGCCTGCCGTCGCTCTTCGAGCTCCACGGCGACACCGGCTACGCGCTCGGCAACCCCGCGCTGCGCCCCGAGTCCGCCACCTCCCTCGAGCTCGGCGCCCGCTTCACCCCGCCCATCGCGCGCCGCCGCCCGCTCGCGCTCTCGCTCTTCGCCTATGCCACCTGGGCCGACGACCTCATCCAGTTCATCCAGAACGCCCAGGGCGTGCAGCGCCCCGAAAACCTCGCATCCGCCCGCATCCTCGGCCTCGAGCTCGCCGCCGAGCTCACCCTCGGCGAGCACCTGCGCCTCCGTTCCAACCTCACCCTCACCGACGCGATCGACACCTCCGCCATCGCCGCCCGCGCCGGCAACCACCTGCCGCTCACCCCGACCTTCGCCACCTCGCACCGCCTCGAGCTCCGCCGCCCCGACGCCACGCTCGGCCCGCTCCACGGCGCCGCCGGCCTCTACCTCGAGCTCGACCACGTCGCCGGCAACCACCTCGACTTCGCCAACCTCGTCGCCGTGCCGCCGCGCACGCTGCTCGGCGCCGGCGCCTTCGTGCACGCCGACACCGTGCGCGTGACCCTCTCGCTCGCCAACCTGCTCTCCGACCGGGTGCAGGACCTCGCCGGCTACCCGCTGCCCGGCCTCACGACCATGCTCACCCTCACGCTCACCCCGAGCTCCCCATGAAGCACCCCACCTCCCCCTGTCTCCTCGGGTTGACACTCGCCCTCGGCGCCCCCCTCGCGCCGGCCTGCGACGACGAGCCCGCCTCACGCTCGCTCCCGCCACGCGAATCCTGCCGCCTCGCCGCGGTCTTCTCCGACTACCGCTCGACCGCCGTCTCGCTCCTGACCGCCACCGGCGAGCCCTGCGCGCCCGATCTCGTCACCTCCGGCAGCCGCCCTCCCGGCCTCCTCACGGCGCTCTCGGGCGACGTCGTGCTCCCCTCCGAGCCAGCGCCCGACGGCGCCCTCTACCTCATCGATCGCTACCCCAACGCGGTCATCACCGCCGTCGATCCCGCCACCAGCGCCGTCACCGCCCAGCTCGCCGTCTCGCCCGACTACCCGGGCAACCCGCAGGACCTCGCCTTCGTCGCCGGCACCCCCGTCGCCGCCCTGCTCGAGCGCCCCGCCGAGCGCCCCGCCGCGACCCCCGCCACCGATCTCATCCTGCTCGCCGGCCTCGCCCTGCCCGCCCCCGACTCCCCCGCGCGCATCGATCTCTCCGCCTACGCCGATCCCGGCCTCGACCCGATGCCGACCCGCTTCTCGCGCGCCACCGGCCGCCTGTGGCTCGGCCTCACCCACCTCGCGCCCGACTTCTCCGCCGCCGGCCCCGGCCGCGCGCTCGGCCTCGATCCGACCACGCTCGCCGTCACCCACACGCTCGATCTCGCGCCGCTCCAGAACTGCGGCACGCTCGTCGCCTCCGCCACGACACCCTCCCCCGACGCCGAGCCCGGCCTCTGGATCGTCTGCTCCGGCCTCTTCCGCAATAGTCCCACCGGCCCGCAGCGCGCCTATTCCGGCCTCGCCTTCCTGGCCCCGCCGCTGCCCCCCGCCTCACCGACGCCGCTCTCACCGACCTGGTCACTGCCCGCCGCCGACCTGCATGCGCCGTCTCACGAGGGCCGCCCGCTCGGCTTCACCCTGGCCGCCCTCGACGACGATCGCGCGCTGGTCGTCGCGCTCGGCGACCTCGCCACCGCGCTGCCCGACCGCCTGCTCCTCGTCACGCGCTCGACCTCCGAGATCTCCGTCGTCGCCGAAGGCGGCGCCTTCGAGCTCGGCGCCGTCCTGCCGCTGCCCAGCGAGCGCCTCATCCTCCTCGCCGACGCCGATCCACGCGCGCCGAAGATCCGCCGCTTCACCTGGCCCGACGGCGGTGCCGACCCACGCGAGCTCGACCCGATCGTCGCCTCGGACACCGGGCTCCCGCCCCGCCACCTCGCGATCTTCCGTTGAGCGCACGTGACGTCACGACGCTTGCCCATCCCGCTCGCGGGGCCTACAAGGCCCTCATGAGCGATCCCATCCCGACCGTCATGTGCTCCCGCCACAAGCAGGAGCTCCCCGCGATCACCTCGCGCCTGACCTTCTCCGGCCCCTTCGCCGACAAGATCCGCCAGCACGTCTCGCAGCGCGCCTGGAGCGAGTGGCTCGACATGCAGATCAAGGTGATCAACGAATATCGTCTTCACCTCGGCGAGGCCGCGCACCGCCAGTTCCTCGAGGAGATGGCCGCCAAGTTCTTCTGTCTCGACGGCTCCGACGGCGACCTGGGCGCCGGCCCCGAAGGCGGCCTCTCAGGCGTCTGAGTTCGCCGCTACGACGCGCGGGGCCGGCGTCGCTGCGCTTGGTCGGTCGTGCGGCGACCGTGAGGTCGCCTCCTCCCTCCCGGCGCTTGCTCCTTGGCCGCGCGCGTCTCGCTGGCGAACTCGATTTCGCTCAGGCGGTGGTGCTCGCGCGATGCACCCACGCCCGGATCGCCTGCACCTCGGGCCGCCACGCCTCGTCGTCGATACGCAGCTCCATGAAGCTCCGAAAGAGCGCGTGCACCATGTCCTCGATCTCCTCGATCAACATGAAACGCTCGTAGAGCTGGTCGTCGTCCTCGCGCGAGAGCAGCGCCGGGATCTTCACGCCCGAGAGCCCGAGCGTGTCGCCCTTGATCGCCAGCGTCCACTGCTTCTGCCCGCTCACGACGCGCAGCCGCGCGTCGCTCACCAGCTTGCCGCTCAAGAGCGCGGCCTGCGCCTCGCTCGTCTCGGTCGGGTTCTCCGCCTTGATGACGTTGGACTCCTTGATGTCGCCCTGCGCCTCCAGCGTGAGCTTGGCGTCGAACCACACCTCGAGCGGCCCGTCGTGCCCGTCGACCTCGAAGACCCCGCTCTGCAGCGCGCTCCGATACCAGAGCCAGGTCAGGAACTCGCGCCCGAGATAGCGTGTCGAGTTGATGCGGTTGATGATGTCCATCAGCCGGCCCTCCGCTTGCGTCGGCCGCCTTCACCGGGCGGCGCGGACATCGCCGCCGGCTCGAGCTCCAGCAGGCGCTCGAGCGCCTCCTCCTCCATGCCGAGCTGCTCGAGCTGGGCATACGGGCTCTTCTCGTACGGCATCAGCCCGAACGTCTCCTGGAAGAAGTCGAGGAACTGCTCGTTGACCTTCTTGTTGGTCGACCACAGCCAGACCACCCCGCGGTCCATGTTCCAGACCACGTCATAGGTCTTGATGTTGGGCAGCGCCTTCTTCTTGAGCTGCCGCTCCAGCCGCTCACGCACTTCGTCGCTCTCGGCCTTGGACAGCTTCTCCTTGCCGGACTTCTTGAGGTGCTCGGCGATCGCCTTTCTCAGGTGCAGCTTGAACGCCGTCGCCGGCAGCCGGATCGTGTCGTGGCGGAGCGCGACCATCAGGTAGCTCCCCCACAGGACATCGTTGAGCTCGAACTCGCTGTTGAACGGATCGGCGATCGTGACCCAGCCCATCGACTCCTCGTGCTCGAGATCGAGGTTGATGTCGACGAAGCGGTTCCTCCGCAGCGCGTCGAGATACGACGTCTTGAAGTCTTTCGGGATCTCACCACGCACGTAGTAGCACGTCATCGTGATGGTACCGGCCAGCGCACCCATGCGGTCCCCTGTTCTACGCGACTGTCACCGAAGCGCCCGTGAACCGACGTCGTCGTCGGCCACAGGCGCATCGCCTACTGCCCGATGACGAACTCGACGCGGCGGTTCGCTTCGCGCGCGTCCTTCGTCGTGCCGACCACCGCCGGCCGCGTCTCGCCGAAGCCCTGCGCGCCGAGCCGGTCGGCCGCGATGCCGTTGTCGACGAGCCAGCCCATCACCGCCTTGGCGCGGTCATCGGAGAGCTTGAGGTTGCGCTTGTCGTTGCCGACGTCGTCGGTGTGGCCTTCGATGGCGACCTTCTTGATCTCCGGGTTGGCCTTCAAGATCCCCGCGACGGCCTCCAGCACCGGGAAGCTCTCCGGCTTGATCGTCGCCCGGCCGGTCTGGAAGAAGATCTTCTGCGCGATGACGATCTTGCCCTGCTCGACCTTGGCCAGCGTCTCGTCGGGGCAGCCGTCCTCGTCGTCCTTTCCGTTGTAGACCTCGGCCTCGAGCGGGCACTTGTCGGCGGTGTCCGGAATCTTGTCCTTGTCGTTGTCGAGGTCGGGGCAGCCGTCCTCGTCCTCGAACTCGTCCACGTCCTCGGCCTCGTTCGGGCACTTGTCGTCGGCGTCGAGCTTGCCGTCGCCGTCGTTGTCGAGGTCGGGGCAGCCGTCCTCGTCCTGGTGCTCGTCCTTGTCCTCGGGATCCTGCGGGCACTGGTCGGCCCCGTCGAGCAGCCCGTCGCCGTCGTTGTCCGCCTCGGGGCAGCCGTCGTCGTCCTGGAAGCCGTCCTTGTCCTCCGGCTCGACCGGGCACTTGTCGACCTCGTCGAGGATCCCGTCCTCGTCGGCGTCGAGGATCACCTCGGGCTGATAGGCGACGCCCGCGAAGATCCGGAACTTGGTGTTGCCGTAGCCCTTCATGAAGCCCGAGCCGCCGCCGACCGTGAAGGCGAGCCCGAGGTCGGGCAGCGCGAGCCGCCCCGCCAGGAGCCCCTCGAGGTGGCTGTTGTTCGCCTTGGACCAGTCGGCCGAGCCGCCGTAGATCTCCGCGATGACCTCGAGCTCGCCCGGCACCACGCCATAGCGCCCGCCGATCTTCCAGAAGAGCTCGCTGCCCGCCTCGGCGAAGCCGTACAGATCGGAGGTGTCGTCGCCCTCGGTGCGCACGCGGAAGCCGAGGTTGGCCGCCACCAGGAGATCGCCGACCACGTAGTCGGCCATCACCGTCGGCGCCACCTGGAAGCCGTCGCTGACGAAGCTGTCCCCGTCGCCGGTCGGCAGCGTGAGGTCGAGCGCCGCCGCCACGCCGAAGCCCTTGGCGTCACGCGCGCGCTGCAGGATCGCCACCTTGGGCGACAGCCGCATGTCGCCGAACGCGAAGGACGAGATCTTCGGATCGAGATCGATGAAGCCGTCGTCCTCGCCTCCATTGAGGAGGAAGATCGGGATCGACAGGCCGATCGACAACCGCTCCCAGAGGGCGATGCTGCCGTAGAGATCGGCGGTGAGCTGGTCCTGCACGACCTCGTGGCGCGCCTCGCCCTCGTCGGAGGTGTCGACGAAGACCAGCGCGTTCTTGCCGAAGTGAAGGTAGAGGCCGGCGCCCCACTGGGTGTGCTCCCCGACGTCGGTCGTCATCGTCGAGAGCAGGTCACCGACGTGCGCCGACGGGCGGAAGATCTGCACGTTGACCCGCGGGTTCTCGGCTTGCGCGACGCCGCCGAGAGCCGTCGTCCCCACCGCAATCGACATCAGTGCAGAAAGGAGCTTCATCGCCAGACACCCTCCACGTCCGTTCAGCGAGCCTGCGAAAGTCATTGATTTTACGAACCTTCGCGGCACGAACCGGCGGACTCTAACAGGGACGGCGGCCTCGCACAACCGCGACCACGCTCCCGCCGCGATTCCGGTCACGCCCCCGGTTCGAGCGCCGCGAGGTCGAGGCCACGCGGCACGAAGAAGCCTCGCTGCCACGCGCGCAGGAGACGGTCGGCGCGCCGCCGCGCGAGCCCGTGGATCATGCGCTCGATCTCGCCGGGCGCCTGGTCGACGAGGTCGTGCTTCAGGAGCGCGCGCACGCGCTTTTCGAGCACGCCCTCGCGATGTTGCGGCGGCAGGAGCACACGCGTCGTGTCCGCGAGCAGGACGTCGAGCGCCGCCAGATCGATCCCACGCCGCACGAGCACGCTGCCCGCGACCATCATGACGACGAAGTGGCGCGTCTCCGCCGGCAGCGCCTCGGGCAGCGCGTCCATGACGACCGCCTCGACCCCGAGCGCGACCGCGCCGAGGAGCCCGAGGCTCTCCGCGAGCCCGGGTCCGACGACCACCAGCGGCCGCCCTCCGCAGACCTCGTGCGGCACCCGCGCCAGACACGGCATGACGCGCACCGCCGGCGAGACCAGAAAGCCGGTCGCCACCTTCGGCCGCCACGCCGTGTCGATCGCCGTGACCTTCGCGGCGAACGCGCCGACCTCGCGCCCTTCGCCGGCCTCGACCCGCCGCCGGTACCACGCCCGATCCGAGCTCGCGCCCTCGGGCACCTCGGCGGCCGCGAGCGCCTCGGCCACGCTCGCCCACGCGACCGGCGGCGGCAGCCTCACGCGCGCGACCCGACGCAGCTCGGTCTCCGCCTTGAGATAGCCCGGCGTCACCTCGAAGCCCTCCCCCGCCAGACCGAGACGGTGCAGCCGATAGCCGGCCTCGAAGGCAGCCTCGCCTTCGAGCGTGACGGCCCAACTCATCGGATCCCCCTCACGAGCCGCGAGAGCAGCGCGCGCGCCATGCGCTCGCTCGCCTCGAGCCCACGGGCGCCGATGTCGCGCGGCATGTGCAGGAAGGCGCCGCGCACGCCGGCGCCGAGCAGCGCGTGATAGGCCGCGTTGCACACGTAGCCGCCGCAGTCGTCGGAGACGCGCACGCCGAGCTCCTTCGCCAGATCGGCGATCGGCAAGGACGCCTCGTGATCGGGGCCGAGTGTGCGACCGCGCCAGACCTCGCCGTGCACGTCGGCGCGCGCGCTCTTCACTTCACCCCAGGCGCGCCGCTCGAGCCGCCAGTCCGCGCCGCGCCACACCCCGAGCGCCAGCACCGCGCGGCAACCCGCGCCTTCTCCGAGCTCGACCATCCGCGCACGCGCCCGCCCGAACGCGGTCGGCAGGACCTCACCGCGCACGGCGAGACCGTCGATCACCTGGCCATGCAGCCGCTCTGCGACGAGCCCCGACGCGTTGATCGCCACATCCTCGAAGCCCGAGAAACCGGTGACCACCAGGTGCCCCATCTCGCCCACACCACCGCGCGCCCACTCGCTCATGGCAGCGCGCTCGCCTCGGCGTTGTCCGCCCACCAGCTCGTCCAGTGCTTCTTGTTGCGCGCCGGCGTGCGCAGCCGCCAGTCGATCTCGTGGCCCGTCAGCGCGACCAGCGCACGTGCCGCGCACGCGCGGATCGCCGGACGCTTGGCGAGCCGCGCGATGAGGCGCGCGACCCCGTCCTTCGTGCGCATGCCGCGCGGAAAGGCCTTGGCCCCTCCGAGCCCACGCTCGATCCAGCCGAGCTCGTCCTCGGCGCGATGACGCTCCAACCACGCACGATAGGCCTTGGCGTCCCTGAGCTTGTGGCAGGTGCGATGCTCCAGCGCGTCGAGCGCCGCCCGCTTGACGCCCGCGTCGCGCTCGGCCGCCAGCGCGATCAAGGCCTCGACGTGCCGCGCCGCCCCCGCGTCGCGCAGCACGCGGATCGCCGCGATGCGCACCTTCGGCCCGGCCATCTTGCGCACCTTCACGTGCAGGAGCCCCTCGACCCCGCCCGGCGCCAGCGCGCGCTCGGCCAGCGGCACCAGCGCCTCGGTGTCGAGCGCGGGCACCGCGTCGAAGAGCGCCGCCGCCCAGTCCGCGTCGGTGACCTCGGGCAGCACCCGCACGATTCCTTCGGCCGCCGTCGGATCGCCGATCGTGATCACCGTCGCCAGCGCGGCCTTGCGCACCGCCTTCGCCGGTGACGACAGCGCAGCGATCACCGCGTCGATCTCGCTCGCCGCCATCATCGCGCCGAGCCGCTCGAGCGCGCGCACGTGCAACCCCTCGGCCCCTCGCCCGGTCATCGTCAGGATCGAAGCGACCCGCCGCGCGGCCTCGGCGTGCTCGCGGTCACCGAGGTCGACCCACATGCGCACCGGGCCGCGGTTGAGGCACCCGTACTGGCGATCCTCGACCGAGCAGAAGAGGCGCACGTGGTAGTGGTCGGCGTGCGGGTTGGAGTCGGTCGGCTGGTGCATCAGCTCGGCGAGCTTGGCGATCGTCTCCGAGCGTACGCCGGTCCGCCGCGCCTCGGCGAGCAACATCTCCTTGAGCCAGGTGGCGACGAAGATGTACTGCACGCGCGCCTCGGCGTCCTCGGCGAGCGTGACCACGAGCTTCAGGTTGCGCGGCACGTCGAAGCGGACCTTCTGGCCGCCGGGGCCCGTCGCCAGCCCGTCCAGCCCGAAGTCGTAGAACGGCATCGCCTGGATCGGCTGGCCGTCGAGCGTCGTCGCGTACATGCCGAGATCGCCGTCGCGCCCCGACTGGTGTGAGACCGACCAGGGGATCTTCTCGCCGCTCGCAAAGCCGAGGTTGCCGATCCCGAGCACCGATCCCGGGTACGCCTCGCGCACCGCGCGCGTCGCGCGCTCGATGGCGGCGATGAGCTCGGCCGTGCCGAAGTTGGTCTTGCGCCCGAGCGCGTGCGAGAGCACCGCGTAGCCCGCGCCCCTCGGCGGCAGCGCGACGGCGCCGACGAGCTGGCCGCCGTTGGTGCGCCCGAGGCTCGTCGAGCCGCTCGGCAGCGCCAGCCAGGCCTTCGCCTCGCGTGCGCTCGGCGGGCTCGCGGCGGCTTCGGCCGACACCATGAGCGAGATCATCACGAGGAGCGACACGCGCATGCGAGCCTCAACCAACCAGCCGCCGCGCCTCATCCTACCCCGTCGCCGTCCCGTTCCGGCCGCGTCGCCGTGCCCGTCACACGGCCCCGTTGGAACGCGGCAACCGCGTAGGAATCGTTCCATGGTCGGCACCTGTCAATCAAAAATTTGCACGCAAATCGCGGAAATTTCCTGCTTGACACCCCTGGTGCAGCTTTGGATATATGCCGCGTACCTAGCAACAGCGGGGCCTGACCCGAGCCTCGAATGAGAACCACACGCACGCGCGGCTCGTCACGCCTCGCAGGGCATCTCTATCCCCGTCACCAGGAGAGTTGTTCCTTGCAATCCCAGGCGCCTGTCCTCAAGAAGAAAACCGCCGAAGACTTCTTCTGCAAGTTCCTCAACCGCGATGTCAAAGTCACCGAGTGCATCGATGACTATGTCAACGCGAACTCTCTCAACATCCGTCACTCCCCGTGCTTCAAGTGCTCGCACGGGCTCAAGGTTCGCCTCGAGTACGCCAGCACCTGACCCTTCGCGACACACCGACTCCAACCTCGACGCCCTGGCAGCACCCGTTGCCAGGGCGTCGTCGTTCATGCGATCGTCGTTGCCGCGCAGCGCGCCAAGCCGGGATGGCGAAATCGGTAGACGCAGGGGACTTAAAATCCCTCGCTCGCGAGAGCATGCGGGTTCGAGTCCCGCTCCCGGCACCCGACAGTCGGCAGAAGTAAAGACCATGCGGTCACCGTTCAGTCCCGCCCGCCACGACTGAATTACCACTCAGTTTGACCGAGAGAATGACGCGCCGTGTCAAACTCGCGTCATCACCCTCGTGTCCCTCAAACGCGTTCGCCGAAGCACGATCGGCACTCATCGTTGCGCGCGCGCCGCCCCGTCTGGTCGCTGAGTGCACCTACGGCACGAGCCCCTCGAGCCCCGGGATCCCTTCGGCGCCGGTCTTGATCGCGATGCTCGATCCCGAAAAGCCCTTCACCGGCTGATAGCGTCCGCCGAGGTGCGCGGAGAGGAACGCCTCGGTGACCGCGAAGAACGCGAGCCGGTTCTCCAGGCGCGCGAAGCCGTGGCCCTCGTCCGCGAAGAGCGCGTACGAGACCGGGATCCCGTTTTGCTGCATCGCGCTGACGATCCGATCGGACTCGGCCTGCTTGACGCGCGGGTCGTTCGCGCCCTGCGCGATCAGGAGCGGCTTCTTGATCTGCGCGGCGTGCGTCAGCGGCGAGCGTTCGGTCAGCATCGCGCGGCCCTCCGGCGTGGTCCAGTCGCCGACGCGCTGCTTGAACAACGCAACCGCCGAGGCCCAGTACGGCGGGATCGCCTCGAGCAGCGTGATGATGTTGGACGGCCCGACGATGTCGACGCCGCACGCGAAGACGTCCGGCGTCATGCTCAGCCCGACCAGGGTCGCGTAGCCGCCGTAGCTCCCCCCCATGATGCAGGTCGCGTTCTTGTCGGCGATGCCGCCTTCGACCGCCCAGCTCACCGCGTCGAGGAGGTCGTCGTGCATCGCCTTGCCCCACTGCATGTCGGACGCGTTGACGAAGGCCTTGCCGAACCCGGTCGAGCCGCGGAAGTTCACCGACAGGACCGCGTAGCCACGGTTCGCCAGCAGCTGGTGCAGCGGGTTGTAGCCCCAGTTGTCGCGCGCCCACGGCCCGCCGTGCACGAGCAGGATCGTCGGCTGCGCCTTGTCCGGCTTGCCGTCGCCGTCGGGATCGGACTCGGGCGGCAGGCTCAGGTAGCTCACCAGCTCGAGCCCGTCGCGCGCCTTGGGCACGACGGCGTGCATCTTCACGAGCGGCTGGCCTTCGAGCTGCGGATAGGCCGTGAAGAGTCGCGTCGCCTTCTTGTCCTTGCGATCGAAGCGGTAGTAGACCGCCGGCTGCCGATCGTCCTTGAAGACGACGATCCATGTCCTGTCATCGAGCGTGCGCGACACGACGTCGATCTCGCCCTCGTGCACCGCGCCGAGCGTCTCGAGGTCCTTGGCCACGCCCTTGTCGAGCACGGTCCAGCGCCGCTTGTCCCAGGTGAAGGCGACCGCCTCGACCGTGCCCTTGGTCGGGTGCACCAGGATCTCGCTGGCGTCGGCCTTGGGGTGCTCGGCGATCAGCTTCTTTTCGTCCTTGGCCAGATTCCACATATAGAAGGCGCCGGTGTCGCGCCCGGTGCTGTCGATGAGGTAGACGTTCTTGCCGCTCGGGTCGAAGCCGACGACCTCGGTGGTCATGACGTCCTCGTGCGCGATCGCCTTGATCGTTGCCCACGCGCCACTCTTGTCGGGCGCTTCGACGTCCATGCCGCCGTCGGCGCGCGCCTTGATCCCGAGGCGCACCTTCAGGTCCTCGTCGAGCACGAAGCCGGCATGGCCCTGGTTGTCCATGAGCTTGTCGCGCTTGCCCGTCGCGAGCTCGACCCGCCACGGGTCGTGCCAGCGCGCGTCGCGATCGTTGATCCCGATGACGATCTCGCCCGGCTTGCGCGAGGACGCGCCGAAGAGCTCGACGCGCGCACCGTCGGCTCCGGCGAGCTCGACCACCGCGTCACCACCCTGCAGGTCGACCTTGAACAAGCGGAAGTTCTCGTCGCCGCCCTTGTCCTGCAGGTACAGGATGTGGCGCGAGTCGAAGGCCCAGAGGTAGCGCCGCACCGGGCGCGTCTGGTCGGCCGTGACCGCGCGCGCCTTGGCGAGATCGCCGATCGGCGCGACCCACACGTTGAGCACCCCGTCGCGCGGCGCGAGCCACGCCAGGTGCTTGCCGTCCGGGCTCACGTTGACGCGCGTGCGCTCCGGGTCCCCGAAGAGCACCTCACGCGGGATCAGGCTCTCGGAGGGCGTGCCGACCGCCCACACCGGCGGCGGCGTCACCTCGGTCGGAGTCGGCGCCGGCTCGGGCGTCGCCGCCTCAGACACACTCGGCGCGCTCGCGCAGCAGGCGCCGAGCGCGAGCATCGAGATGGACAGGGGGACGAGCAGCGGATTCCTTGGCGACATGGATGACCTCGCGGCTGTGAATATGCCGAGGTCATATCACGAGCCGGGGCGCTGTCGATCCTTCACGGCCTGGTCAATGCATCCACCGCACCACCGAGATCGACGATGCTGTCGTGGAGGAGCTGCGTGATGTAGTCGAAGTTGTGCGCCCACGCTCCCGGATCCTTTTGTGAGATCTGGTAGTTGTGAGCCGCCTTCATCAACGCCGCCGTCCACCCCTTGAACCCGTTGGAGCCGACCGCCTCGCCAGGGTTGCAGGCGCCGCTCGCGTCGCCGCCGGCGAAGAAGTACGGGTAGGTGTGCGAGTCGTAGCAGAGGCCGGCGCCGGCGTCGGCGGCGACCTGGTGCATGCGCGCGAGGAGCTGCGCGGCGAGGCCCTCGATCTCGCCGGCGAGCGGCTCGTCGTTGCTGCCGTCGCCGTCGTAGTCGAGCCCATGGCGCGTCGCGCTGCGGATATCGTGGAGCTCGCTCGCGGTCTGGTGGCAGACCGTGCACGTGTCGAAGGCGTCGGCCGGGTGGAAGGTGTGCTGCGTCGTGGCGCCGTTGTGGCAGTTGTTGCAGCCGTCGCCGCCCGGGTGCCCGGTCCACGGTCCCGCGTAGCTCATGCCGTCGTACTCGTAGCCGACGCGCGCGGCCGAGCCCTGGCGCACCGCCGCCGACGGCAGGTAGTGCACGTTGCGGAAGCTCAGCTTGTTCTGCGCGATCTGTGAATCGATCGTGGCGCGCGATTCGCGCCCGGTGTGGCACGTCGAGCACATGTTGGTGATCGTGTCGTCGCTCTTGATGGTGATCCCGCTCGGGAAGGTGACCTGCGGAACCTGAATCGTCCCGAACTCGGTGCCGAAGCTCTCGTGGCAGGTCGCGCAGTCGAGACCGTTGTCGGGCTCGACGACCGGCGTGCCGACGCCGTACTGCAGGAAGAAGCGGAAGCCCTCCGAGCCGCCATGACACTTCGAGCAGCTCGACGAGACCTCCTCGTCCGAGTCCCAGTGGCGCGCCGCCTCCGAGGCGCCGTTGAAGTGGCCGAAGTCGTTGCGCACCGAGTCGCCGATGAGCGCGGGCTCGGAGAGCGCCGCGGCGATGTCGGCGGTCGCGTCGTGCAGGAGCTGGATCATGTACTTGGCGTTGTGCGCGAAGGCGCCGGGGTCCTTCAGGCTGACCTGGTAGTTGTAGGCCGCGCGCACGAGCCTGGGCGACCAAGTCGTGTAGCGGTTGGGGAACGCCGCCTCGCCCTCGCCGCACTCGCCGTCGTCGTCGGTGTCCTTGAACCAGTAGGGGTAGGTCGCGCTCGAATAACACACCGCGCCGAAGCCCTGCCCACTGGTGTAGGCGCGGATCGCGGTGAAGAGGCGGTCGCGCAGCCCGACGAGCTCGAAGTAGATGCCCTCGCTGGTGTTGCCGTCGCCGTCGTAGTCCTGCGCGCGCGAGGCGATCATGCGGATGTTCCTCGCATCCTCGACGCTCGTGACGCCCTGGTGACAGGTGGAGCAGAGATCTGTGCGCACCTCGAGCGAGTGCGGGTCGTGACAGCCGACACAGGTGTCGAGCCCGTCGACGTGGCGGAAGCGCCAGTCGTAGACCTGCCCGGCGTACTGATAGCCGCCGCGCACGCGCCCGGCATAGAGCGTCGCGCCGGCGGCGTAGTAGTGGATGTTCAGGAAGCCGAGCTGATCGCTCGGCGTGTCATCGGTCGCGGCCGCGGCGTTGGCGATCGCGGTGTCGACGGTGTCGCTCGACGCGCGCCCCTGGTGGCACGTCATGCAGCGCGCCTCGGGACCCAGCATCTCGACGGTGACGCCCGAAGGGAAGGTCACAAAGTCGAGCGTCGCGGTGGTCGCGTTGTGGCAGGTCTGGCACTCGACGGTCGAGCCGACCGGCGCCGGCTGGTCGACGACGCCCACGGCGCTGCCGTCCTCGCCGATGTAGTCGCGGTAGCCCTGGTCGCTGTGGCAGCGCGCGCAGTCCGCGGGCACCTGCGGCGGATCGTCCTCGTTCCAGTGCACGAACGCCTCGGCGGTCTTGTCGGCGTGCGCCGAGCCGAGCCAGCGCTCGAGGTAGGGCACGGTCGGCCCGGGCGGCTCCACGGCCGCGGCGACGACGAGCGGGTGGCGGCCCACCGCGCCGGTGTCCGCGCCGGTCGCGGTGATCGTCGTCTCGCCCGCGCCGACCGCCGTGACCACGCCGGTCTCGTCGACGGTGGCAACGGCCTCGTCGAGGCTCGCCCAGGCGTAGCTCGCGTCGCTGCCGTTCTCGGTCGCGGCGGTGAGCGTCAGCGTCTCGCCGACGGTGAGGCCGTACCCGCCGCTCACCACGATCGCCGGCGGCAGCTCGGCGGCGCTGGCGACGACGACCAGCGCGTGGCGGCCGACGGCGCCGGTGGTGGCGCCGGTCGCGGTGACCGTCGTCTCCCCCGGCGCGACGCCGGTGACGACACCGGCTGCGTCGACGGTCGCGACGGTGTCGTCGAGCACCGCCCAGGCATAGCTCGCGTCGTTACCGTCGGCGGTCGCGGCGCTCAAGGTCAGGGTCTCGCCGACGACGACGCCGTGCATGCCGGTGATGGTGACGCTCGGCGTCGGCTCGGTGGTGCCTCCGGTGTCGTCGGGCGCCTCGACGCACGCGAACAGCGCGAGAGCAGGCAGGATACGGACGATGCTGGGCATGACGGGCCTCACGGGGCGAAGGGGAATCGGCAGGCAGTCGGAGGCGTCGGCTCCGCGCGCTAGAGCGCGTCTTTCTTCCGGAGCTGGCGCCATACGTGGACGATGTAGATCAGCATCCCGAGCGCCATGCACGGGAGGCCGATGAGCAGAAAGACCATGAAGGTGCCGGGCAGCAGATCGACGAAGGCGACGAGCTCGGTGATGACGCCGATGAGCACCAGCACGATGGCGATTCGCAGACGCTTGATGCCGCTCATCGCTCACCTCCGGCGTCGCCACCCGCGGGCGTGGGCGATACGGCGTCCGGGCTCGGCGCGGGGGCGGCGGCGTCCGAGTCCGCACCCGGGCTCGCGTCGCTCGCGGGCGTCGGCCCCGCGTCGGCGCCCTTGTCGTCCTCGTCGTCATCCCAGAGCTCGTCGACGTTGTCGATCTCGCTGGCCGGGCGCTCACCCTTCTTCTCGTCGGAGGCATCGGGCGATCCCGTCGAGCCCGCGTCGGGCGAAGGCTCGTCGGCGAACGGATCCTCGGCGAAGGGGTCCTCGGCGCCGGGTGACTCCTTGGCACGCTCGAGCAGGATCGATGGGATCGGCCAGCGCGCCTCGCCCCAGAGGTCGGCCTTGGCGATGTTCTTGATGTCGTGGATCTTGTCGTGGCAACCGCTCGAGACGCACGACTTCTGGTTCGAGTAGAGGAGCTCGAGCGTGACCCCGTCGGAGTTGTGCGAGGCCTTCTTCTCGAAGCGCCTGGCGCCGCGATGGCACTGCAGGCAGTTGTCGTTCGGGTACGGGTTGTAGAGGGCGATCTCGCCCGGCGGCGGCACATCGCCGAAGTAGTGCACCCACACGTGCTTGAGCCCGTTGAGCTTGGCGCTGACGTCGCCGTAGAGCGTGTAGTCGGTGTGGCAGGTGTAGCAGGCGGTGTCCTGCGGCACCATGCGGTTCTGGAAGTGGTGCGCCGGCACGTACTCGGGGTCGTCGATCTGCAGGCTCAGATCGTAGACCTCCATCTCGTGGCACGAAGTGCAGAATTCCTTCTGCTTCGAGCCGTCGAGAGACCGCGTGACGCCGATGCCCATCAGCGCCAGTGGCATGATGAGGAGGGCGACGAGCAGCAGCACGCGCCCGGTGTGCACCTCGGCCAGCCGCGGCAGGCGTACCCACAGGAAGACCCCGAAGGCCGCCGCCAGCAAGAGCACGATCACGGGCCAGGTCTGGTCCATCGTTCCCCATGTCGCAGGTTGTTCGCGCCGGCGCGAGTGCGCCGACGCGGGCTCGCGCTCATGCCCCGCGAGCCCGTTCGTCTCCGCTCAGATCACTTCAATCCGCCGAGCCACTCCGCCACGGTCTTGAGCTGCTCGGTCGTCCCCTGGAACTGCTTCTTGTGCTTCTCGCCGTCGATCTCGGTCTTCTTCAAGAGGAAGAGCGCGATGGCCTTCTTGTCGTGTGTCGCGCCGACCTTGGAGAGGTCCTTGGCCTCCTCGTCGTGGGGCGTCGCACGGGAGATCCCCGCGGCCGTCACCGAGTGGCACTTGTTGCAGCCCTGCTCCTGGAAGACCTGGGGGCCATCGGCCAGCGCCGCCGGCGCGACGAGCGCGCTCAGCGCGAGCGCGGCGAGAGTGTTGCGAATCAGATTCTTCATGACTTGGTCTCCTTCAGGGTTCGGCCCCATCGTCGATCCACTCGACGACCAGCTCATGTTCCGGCGAGCCCGGGCTCAGAGCGGGGCCACCGGCATGCGACGAGCTGTTGGTCGCCTTCTTCACCAGCAGACTGCCCTCGCCATCACCAGGGGTTACACGCGAGAGTGTGGTTTCGTAATCGGCGTCGACGTCGTCGACGATGCTGTAGCCGCCCGCGCCGGAGCCGTGACAGCCGCCGGCCATGCAGTTGGCGACCAGCACCGCGTGCACGCCGTCGCCTGCGAAGGACGTGGGCGTGCTCGTGTCGGCCTCGCCCGGCTCGCCGTCGGGCTCGCCTGTGTCGTCCGACACTTCGCCGCCGCTGTCGCGTGTATCCGGCGTCACGGTGTCGGCGCTCGTGTCGGGCGTGACCTCGGCGAAGGGCTCGCCGCGATCGAGCTCCGCGCAGGCGGCGCCCGCCGCGAAGAGCGCGGTCGCGATGGCGGTGATCAGGATCGGGTGGTTTGACAACATCGCGGTCAGAACTCGTAGGTGGCGATGACGCGCAGGAAGTCGTCGTCCTGCTCGTCGCGGAGCTCGAGCTGCCACAGGTGCTGCAGCACGAGCGAGAAGTTGCCGTGGATCCAGCCGAGCGACAGGCTGTGGGCCGAGGTGTCGAAGCGGTCGAGGCGCGCGGCGTCGGCGAAGACGCCGTCGCGGTTGTCGCGCATGTCGAGACCGCCGCGGTACTGGATGTAGAAGCAGTCCAGCGGGTAGTAGCGCAGCTGGAGGTAGTCGGCGAAGTGGTAGTAGGCCGCCGCGTCGCCACCCCATACGTCGGCACGCAGCGCGCCGAGCGTGAGCGCGAAGTCCTCGAGGACCGGCAGATCGAGGCGCCAGATCGTCAGATCGACGGCCTGCATGAAGAGCGAGCGGTCGTGGTCGAGCGTGCCGCCGTAGAAGGAGTAGTTGAGCGTCGCGGCGCCGAGGCTCGCCGAGATGCGGCCGCCGCCCGCGAAGTTGAGGTCGTCGAGCGGCGCGCCGTTGGTCTGCAGGTTGAGGATCGCGCTGGCGTCGCGCAGCGCATAGCCGCGCAGCACGAACGCGTCGATGCGCAGGGCGACCGGGTCGAGCGCCAGCTCGAGCGCGCCCTTGAGGCCGTACTCGCCCCACACGATCGGCAGGACGCGCTGGTCGGCGCCGACGCGGCCGCCGTAGGCGTGGTGGTAGAGGGGGTCGGCGCCGAAGGGCACGAGCACCTTGCCGGCCGCCATCGAGACGCGCCAGATCTCCTCGCCCTGTCCGCGCAGGCGGAAGCCCATCTCGTAGAAGTTGAGGCCGAGCACCTCGGCGTTGAAGAAGAACGGGTCGTCCTTGACGTGGCGCTCGATGAAGAGGAAGCGGTGGTGGTTGCGGAAGGCGTCCTTGCCCTCGGTCAGATCGTCGGTGTAGCCGTGGCGCTCGTAGGCGATGTCGAAGCGGCCGTGCAGGCGGATCCCGCCGAAGAGGTCGAGGCCGCCATGGCCTCCGCGGGTGGCGACCGGCGGGTGCCCGGGCGGCAGGACAGCGTCCTCGGCGAGCGCGGGCGATGGGCCGACGAGCGGCACGGCGACGAGCAGCGCGGCGGCGAGCGCGAGGCGGGCGGGGTGGCTTACCACAGGTCATCCTCGTCGATTTCGGGGCGCGGCTTGCTGGGCACGTGACACGTCTCGCACTCGACCCCCTTGTCCTTGGGCGAAAAGGCGAGCTGTCCATCGTGACACGATCCGCAGTAGCGGCCGCGCTCCATGTCGTCATGGGTGAAGCCGAGCTTGCGCTGCGGAAAGATCGAAGGGTGGCACGAGACGCAGCCGTAGCTGTCGTGGTCCCAGTGGGAGAAGACCGCGGCGTCGGGCGGATCGCCGGCCCCGTGGGGGCGCACGATCGGAATGCGCACCTTGTCGGGCATGCCGAGCGCGAGGGCCGGCCCACCGATGATCACGGCGAAGGCCAGCACGTACCACGGTCGGAGGCGGCGGGCGGTTCTTGGCTCGGATGACGGACGCATCGGACCTCACGAAGCGCTCGCCCGCCTGCGACGCGCAGTGCGGACGACTGGGAACGTCTCTGTGGGTCCGTTTTAGCAAAAGCGGCACCACCTCGGCAACCCCGATATGTACTTCGGTGAATGCTTGCGGACCGCATTCAAGGCGACCGCGCGCCTGTCGCCGGGTCAGGGGGCCGTGTCCACACCGTGTGGGTTATGGCACACTCCGTGCGATTAACCCCGGGTCCGATGGTTGACCCCCGCGGCTCGATCCGTTAGCGCTTGGCTCATGACCGCGACCAAGAAGAAGCAAGCCAAGACCTCCTCCGGCGGAACCCTGATGAGCATGCGCTCAGGCTTCAAGAAGGCGGTCGGACAAGGCGGCAAGAAGGGCGGCGCCAAGAAGAAATGGACCTTCCAGGAGGTCTTCTACCTGGTGGGCGGAGTCGCACTCCTCATCGCGCTGGTCTACGCCTTCACGCGTTGAGGCGCCGGTCGAGCGTGCGCCGCCTCCGCGACGCGCGCCTCGCTGCTCACGGCAGGTAGTACTTCGACCGCTTGATGACCTTCTGGCGCGCCTCCTCGGCGAGCTCGTAGGGGACCGGCGCGGCGTCAGGCTTGCCGAGGCAGTCGCGCAGGGTGATCTGCGAGCGGCGCGCCCCGAGGTCGGCGAGCACGTAGGCCTCGTCGAAGAGCGTGCGCATCGCCATGTAGACGTAGCGCGCGCCGAGCACGGGCGCCGACTGGACCTTGCGCGCCTCCTCGAGCTTCTCGTACTGGCGCGTCGTCACCGGCTTGCCCTCCTTCTGTCGGGCCTCGAGCTCGGCGATCTGCTGGTCGATCTCCTTGAGCTTCGCCTCGCCCTCGGCCCCGAGCGCGTCGGCGCCGGCGCGCAGCTCGTCGACGAGCTTGCAGAAGCGCTCGGCCGCCGTGTCGACCTCCTCGGGCTTCATGCCGATCCCGAAGCCCTCGATCGCGTCGAGCAGCGGCCTGAAGCGCTTCTGCTGCTCGGCGACCTCGGCGTCGAACTTGATCGCCTTCATCTGGGTGATGACGTTGTAGCGCTCTTCGTAGATCCCCTTGAGCGTCGACTTGCCGTCGTTCAACACGAGCTCGTGCTTCTCGCGCGGGTCGTTCGGATCGAGCGTCGGCTCGGGCTGGTTCTCGCGCTCGGCCTCGAGCTTGGCGCGCTGCTCCTCGATCGTCAGCTCCGGCTCGGGGGGCTTGTCGCTCTTCCACACCTCGTACTCGCGCTTGGGCGGCGGCGGCTGCTTCTCGCCACAGCCAGGCCCGAAGAACCCCACCCCGATCAGCGTCGCCAACACTCGCGTCGATTGCATCATCTCTCCTTCAAACACCCGGGTGGCGGTGGCTCAGACACGGCAACGACGCGCGGATCCGATCCTGCGCGGCGAAGTCGAGGCGCGCCACCGCGAACCCGGGTCCATCCGCGGCGATGCACAACGGGATCCCCCACGGATCGACGATCGTGCTCTTGCCGAAAGTGCGGCGCTTGCCGCCGTGATAGCCGCTCTGCCCCGGCGCGATCACGAAGCACTCCGTCTCGATCGCGCGCGCTCGCAGGAGCACGAGCCAGTGGTCCTTGCCGGTGAACTCGGTGAACGCCGCCGGCACCGTGAGGAGGCGCGCGCCGCGGTCGACCAGGCGCTGGTAGAGCGCCGGGAAGCGCAGGTCGTAGCAGATCGAGAGACCGGTCGTCACCCCGCGCACCGGCGTCGCCACGATCGCCTCGCCGCGCGCGATCGTGTCGGACTCGCGCTGCGACTCGCCGTCCTTCACGTCGATGTCGAAGAGGTGCAGCTTGCGATAGGTCGCCGTCACGCGCCCGTCGGGATCGAGCACGATCGACGTGTTGTAGTAGCGCCCGGCGTGCGGGCTCACCTCCGGGAAGCTGCCGACGACGAGCCAGGCGCCGGCCTCGCGCGCGATCCCCATGAGCGCCGCCAGGTTCGGCCCGGGCGCGCCCTCGTCGATCACCTCCATCGGCGCCTCGGAGCCGGTCGCGACGCGCATCCACACGGCGTTCTCGGGCAGGGCGATCAGCTCGGCCCCCGCGGCCCGGGCGGCCATGACCCAGCGCCGGATCGCCTCGAGGTTGGCCGCGACGTCCTCGGTCGAGGTGAGCTGCACCACGGCGGCGGTCATCGGCTCGGGCGTCTCGGGCGCATCGCTCATGCGCCACCTTATAAAGGCGCCGCCCGCCGAGGGCCACCCCTACCTCGCGATCGCGTGCCCTCCGGGGGCCGTCGCGTTGACCGTGCCCGCGTGGGCGCGGTAGACCCGCTCGGCTTCCAGCAACGTGCCCGGCTCGCCCGGAGGGCAGACATGACGACCCGCATCATCCGCATCCACGCGCGCGAAGTGCTCGACTCGCGCGGCTTCCCGACGATCGAGGCCGAGGTCGCGCTGCACGACGGCGCGCTCGGCCGCGCGCTCGTCCCGTCAGGCGCCTCCACCGGCACCCACGAGGCGCTGGAGCTGCGCGACGGCGATCCCGGACGCTTCCTCGGCAAGGGCGTCAAGCGAGCCATCGACAACGTCAAGCACCCGATCGCCAGCGGGCTCGTCGGCATGGACGCGCTCGACCAGCGCGCGGTCGACGAGGCGCTGCTCGCCCTCGACGGCACCCCCAACAAGTCCCACCTCGGAGCCAACGCGCTGCTCGCCGTCTCGCTCGCCACCGCGCGCGCCGCGGCGCAATCGCTCGGGCTGCCGCTGTGGCGCTGGCTCGGCGGCCCACAGGCGCACCGCCTGCCGGTGCCGCTCATGAACGTGATCAACGGCGGCGCCCACGCCGACAACGGCCTCGCCATCCAGGAGTTCATGATCGCGCCGGTCGGCGCGAGCTCGTTCTCCGAAGGCCTGCGCTGGGGCGCCGAGATCTTCCAGCACCTCAAGAAGCGCCTCAAGAAGGAGGGGCACGCGACCGCGGTCGGCGACGAGGGCGGCTTCGCGCCGCGGCTCACCTCGAACGCCGAGGCGCTCGCCTTCGTCGCGGGTGCCATCGCCGACGCCGGCTACACGCCAGGCCAGGACGTCACGCTCGCGCTCGACGTCGCCGCCTCGGAGTTCTGGGACAAGGAGGCCGGCCGCTACGTGCTTCACAAGGAAGAGCTCTCCCTCGACCCCGCCGGCATGGTCGACTACCTCGCCGACCTGCGCGAGCGCTTCCCGATCACCTCGATCGAGGACGGCTGCGCCGAGGACGACTGGGCCGGCTGGAAGGCGCTCACGACGAAGCTCTCGGCCACGACCCAGCTCGTCGGCGACGACCTCTTCGTCACCAACGTCGAGCGCCTGCAGCGCGGCATCGACGAAGGGATCGCCAACGCGATCCTGATCAAGGTCAACCAGATCGGCACGCTCAGCGAGACGCTCGACTGCATCTCGCTCGCGCACCGCGCGCGCTACCGCACCGTGATCTCACACCGCTCGGGCGAGACCGAAGACACGACCATCGCCGATCTGGCGGTCGCCGTCGGCGCCGGCCAGATCAAGACCGGCTCGCTCTCGCGCTCGGAGCGCATCGCCAAGTACAACCAGCTCCTGCGCATCGAGGAGGCGCTCGGCGCGAGCGCGCGCTACGGGATCGTCTGACTCGCTGGCCACGGGCGGGCACGAGGCCCGCCGCTATCAGGCGCTGACGGGCGGGGCCTGCGTCACCGGCGAGGCCGCGCGCGGCACGCGCTCGAGCGCGAGCTCGAGCACGTCCTGCATCTTCGACACGAAGTGGATCGTGAGCTCCTCGCGCACCGCGAACGGGATGTCGGGCAGGTCCTTCCGGTTGCGCTCGGGCAGGATGATCATCTTGATCCCCGAGCGATGCGCGGCCAGGACCTTGTCCTTGATGCCGCCGACCGGCAGCACCATGCCGCGCAGCGTGATCTCGCCGGTCATCGCGACGTCGCCGCGCACGCGGATGTCGGTCAAGAGGCTCGTCAGTGCGGTGAACATCGTCACGCCCGCCGACGGACCGTCCTTCGGGATCGCGCCCTGCGGCACGTGCAGGTGCAGGTCGAACTCCTTGAAGACCGCGGTGTCGATCCCGTAGTTGGCGGCGTTGGCGCGCAGGAACGAGAGCGCCAGCTCCGCCGACTCCTTCATCACCTCGCCGAGGCTGCCGGT
>WYBB01000099.1 GCA_011526585.1 Deltaproteobacteria bacterium | reverse complement strand
CAACGCTCGATGCCAACCGCGCGCACCAACCGACTACTCGGGTCACCCGGAGCGGATTGGTGCGCCCAGCGAGGCTCACAATTCGCCCGATCTTCGCCTCTTGACTCGCTATAAGAGGGGCGGCCCTTGTGGCCGCCCGGAATGTCCTTACGCGATGCTCACCCGCATCCGCTCGGATCAGCTGCGTGAGGCCAGGCGTTTGACCACGTCGAGCGCTTCGCCGACGTGCGCGGTCGGGCGGAGCTGCGAGTCGAAGGCGTGGCGGATCACGCCCTGCGAGTCGATCACGTAGGTGACGCGGCCTTCGATGATCCCGAAGGTCTTCTTGACGTCGTAGGCCTTGCGGGCGGCGCCGCCCGCGTCGGAGAGGAGCACGAACGGCAGCCGGTGATGCGTCGCGAAGCTCGCGTGATCGGCGACGTCGTCCTTGCTGACGCCGATGACCTCGGCGCCGGCGTCCTTGAAGGTCTCGTAGGCGTCACGGAAGGCGCAGGCCTCGGCGGTGCAGCCGGCGGTCTCGTCCTTGGGATAGAAGTAGAGGACCACCGGGCCCTTTCCCCACAGCTCCGAGAGGCGTCGCGCCTCGCCGCGCTGATCGGGGAGTGTCAGATCCGGTGCTTTTTCGCCTTCTTGCAGCATCTTTCCTCCGCGCGGGCATGGCTGACGCCCTGGCCGTGATACATCAGGTCGGCGCGTTGTCCCAACCCCGGAGCCCGTGCATGCGATCGATCGTCGCGCTGCTCTCGACGTCCCTCCTCTTCGGCGCGGAGACCCTCGCCGCCGAGCCGTCCGCGAGCGAGCTCTGCGCGTTGGCGCTGGACAACCGCCCGCTCGATCAGCTCCAGGCGCGGGCCGGCTGTGAGATCGTGCAGGCCAGGAAGCTGCCGGCCGGTACGGCGGTCGCGCAGGCGGTGATCCTGCGCGTGCCGCTGGCGACCGGGACGGTCGATGTGCTCCTGCTCGAGGCCGGGCGCGGGAGCGAGCGCACCTGGGTGGACTTCGGCGTGGTCGCGGGCGAGACGCGCGCGCGCGGGCCGGGCAGCGACTTCGAGCTCACCGAGCGCGGCGCGCTCGAGCGCTTCGAGGTGAAGACGTCGCGCGGGGGGCCGGTGCTCGAGCTCGCGCGCTCGTCGACGCGCACGATGGGCGACCGCAAGGGGACCTCGACGGTGACGCGCGAAGAGCTCGTGGTCTGCAAGCCCGCGCGCGAGCCGATCTGCCTGCGCCTGCCGACGCGCGTTGCGCTGACGGTGCAGGGCGAGGGCGATCCGGATCTGAAGCCCTACGCCTGGACGCGCGCGGTCTCGCTGGATGCGCGCGGGGACCTGGTGATCGGCGCGCTCGACGGCACGGGTGAGCTCTCGCCGTTCGACCCGGGCGAGGGCAAGCACACCTTCTCGAGCCTCGCCGATCGCGCCTTCGTGCGCATGTATCCGGTCAAGGCCGACGTGCACCCGAGCGCCACCGAGGATCCGCCGCTGGATCTACCCTGACGCTGTCAGGCGCGTCCGCCCTGGTCGGGCGCGCCTCAGAGGAACTGCTGGATGTAGTCGCAGACCCAGTGCCCGGGGCAGCAGACCTCGTCGCCGGCGACGCCGTTGCCGATCTCGCCGGGCGAGACGCACAGCCGATAGCCCTGCGACGGGTAGTAGTAGGCCCACAGGAAGCACATCTCCTTGCGCGCGCTCTCGCCGAAGCCAAGCGACTCGTTCGTGGTGTTGTTCCAGCTACAGCGGTAGCGGAAGCCTTGCGAGCCGTCGAATACGAGCGCGGGATCGAAGCGCTCGACCGGCGCCTCGTCCCAGGTGAACTCCTGTTCACCGGGGTAGATCGACATGCCGGGATCGGACACGCTGCTCGACATCGCGATCTCGACGTTGGTGCCGTACGCGTGGGTGTGGCCGGTGACGGCGAAGAGGTGGGTGTCGGGCAGGACCGAGATCCAGCGCCACGGCGTCGAGTACTCGCCCGGCGGGATGTCGAGATCGGGGTTGCCGTAGAAGAGCATGTTGGCCTCGGCGACGACGTCCTCGGCGGCGATCCCGTCGAAGTGCACGTCGGCGTGCGCCGTGATGGTCGTGTCGGGGAAGTAGTTGAGGTAGTGCGCCTCGAGGCGGACCATCTGGCGCGGCTCGAACTTGAAGGCGACGCCGTTGGGGAAGCTCAGCGTCTCCTCGCGCACCTGGGTGATCATCAGCGGGAAGGTCTCGCCCTTGAGCGTCTGCACGAAGGGGTCGCAGTTGAACGGCTGGAGGCGCTCCTCGGTCTCGTCCGACTTGTAGATGATGAGGTGGTGCGAGCCGTTGCCGAGCTGCGTGCGGATCTGCGAGACCCAGAGCACGTCCTCGTTGTCGAGGCGCTTGACGACGCACTTGGTCGTCTCGGCGCCGAAGTTCATGTCCCAGTCGCCGATGAAGGTCGTCGAGGTCGTCACGACCGGCGGCCGCACGTCGGGCAGGACCAGGCCGTCACCCTGGGTCGTGTCTCCGGGCGTGGTGTTGGTGTCCTGCGGCGGGGTGCCGGTGTCCTCGGGCGGGGTGCCGGTGTCCTCGGGCGGGGTGCCGGTGTCCTCGGGCGGGGTGCCGGTGTCCTCGGGCGGCGTGCCGGTATCCTCGGGCGGCGTGCTCGTGTCCTCGGGCGGCGTCGCGGTGTCTTCGGGAGGGGCGGTCGTCGCGTCGGCCCCGAGGTCGGGCGAGTCGGTCGCGTCCTGGGTGACGCCGGGGTTGGGGTCGGCCGAGGAGTCGCACGCACCCAGGGCCACGGCCCCGAGGAGCATCAGCATCGTCGGCAGGGAAGGGCGGAGCGGGCGCACGGGGCTGAACATGGCGCGCACTCTCTCACAGCGCCCCGGTCGCTTCAAACGAAACTCTCGGAGGGGAGGGTTCGCGTTTGCGGACCGCGCGGTGGCTGACCGCCAGTCAGCCCTGGGCCGCGGCAACGAAGGCGCTCAGCTCGCGCTGGATGCGGGCGAGCGCCCGCTCATCGTCTGCCTCGGCGCGCAGCACGATGACCGGCTGGGTGTTGGAGGCGCGGATGAGCCCCCAGCCGTCGGGGAAGGTGATGCGCGCGCCGTCGATGGCGACGATGGGGTGGTCCTTGCCGTAGTGCGCGATCGCGCGCTCGACGATGGCGAACTTCAGGGCGTCGTCGCAGTCGAGCCGGATCTCCGGGGTGACGGCGGTCTTCGGCACGTCGGCGAGCAAGGCGGAGAGCGGGCGGTCGGCGTGCGAGAGGATCTCGACCAGGCGGCCCGTCACGTAGATCGCGTCGTCGAAGCCGTACCAGCGATCCTTGTAGAAGATGTGGCCGGACATCTCCCCGGCGAGCAGCGCACCTTCGGCCTTCATGCGCTCCTTGATGATCGAGTGGCCGACCGCGCTCATGACCGGGCGACCGCCGCGGGCCTCGATCTCGGAGAACAGGGTCTTGCTGCACTTGACCTCGCCGACGATCGCCGCGCCCGGGTGGCGGGCGAGCACCTCGCGCGCGAGCAGGATCATCAGGCGGTCACCCCAGATCACCTCGCCGCGATCGTCGATGACCCCGATGCGATCGGCGTCGCCGTCGTAGGCGAGGCCGAGGTCGAGCTTGCCGTCGGCGACGGCGCGGCGGAGGTCGACGAGGTTGTCCTCGACGGTCGGGTCGGGGTGGTGGTTGGGGAAGCGCCCGTCCATCTCGACATGGAGTGGTGTCGTCGCGACGCCCAGCGCGGAGAGCAGCGCCGCGGCGGGCGGGCCGCCGGTGCCGTTGCCGCCATCGATGGCGACGCGCAGCGGGCGCGGACCGAGGGTGAGGCGCGAGGCGATGTCGGCGACGTAGGTCGCGAAGAGATCGTGCGTGCGCACGGTGCCCTGGCCCGAGGCGAAGTCGCCGGCGGCGATCAGCGCGGCGAGCTCGGCGATGCGCTGGCCGTGGAACGAGCCCTTGCCGAGCATCATCTTGAAGCCGTTGTGGTCGGCGGGGTTGTGGCTGCCGGTGATCTGCACGCCGCCGTCGGCGTCGAGGTGGTGCACCGCCCAGTAGAGCTGGGGCGAGGCGCCGACGCCGACGTCGTCGACGTCGAGGCCGCTCGCGAGGAGGCCGCGCAGGAAGACGCGGTGCAGGCGGTCCGAGGAGAGGCGGCAGTCGCGGCCGAGCGCGACCCTGCGGCCGCCGGCGCCGAGGACGATCGTGGCGTAGGCGCGCGCGATCGACTCGACGGTGGGGTCGTCGAGGTCGACCTCGGCGATCCCGCGGATGTCGTAGGCGCGGAAGATGTGGGGGTTCGGCGGTGGCGTCATGGTCAGAGGAGATCCTTTCGGCCGGCGCGCTCGAGCGCCTGCACGATCTCGCGGGTGCGCTGGGCGGCGTCGCGCGGGCAGACGAGGGTGGCGTCGGCAGTGTGCACGACGACGAGGTCGCTGACGCCGACGGTGGCGACGAGGCCGTGCTCGGCGAAGAGCACGTTGTCCCTGCCGTCGAGCTCGATGACGTCGCCGTGGTGGTAGCTCGGGCCGCGGGCATGGTCGGTGAGCGAGCGCCAGGAGCCGACGTCGGACCAGCCGAAGGAGCCGGGCACGACCAGGATCCGGTCGGAGCGCTCCATGACGGCGTAGTCGATCGAGATCGACTCGAGCTCGGACCAGACCGCGAGCACGTCGTCAGCGGCTGTGATCTGCGCGGCGAGGGCGGGGCGGTGGCGCGCGAGCTCGGCGAGGTAGAGGTCGGCGCGCATGAAGAACATGCCGGCGTTCCAGAGGTGCTCGCCGCCGGCGAGGTAGCGGGCGGCGGTGGCGAGGTCGGGCTTCTCGGCGAAGGCGGCGACGCGGTAGGCGCCCGCCCCGCCAAAGGCGAAGCTGAATCGGGCGCCGTCGGCGTGTGCGGCGCCGCGCTGGATGTAGCCGAAGCCGGTCTCGGGGTGGGTCGGCACGATGCCGATCGTGACGAGGTGGTCGTGGGCGTGCGCGAGGGCGCGCTGGAGGGTGGCGCGGAAGGCGGGCACGTCGGCGATGTGGTGGTCGGCGGGCAGCACCATCAGGGTCGCGTCGGGGTCCAGGCGACGGGCGACGGTGGCGGCCCAGGCGATGGCCGGCGCGGTGTTCTTGCCGCTGGGCTCGGCGAGGATCCGGTCGGGCGGGACCTCGGGCAGGAGCGCGCGCACCGCCGGGGCGAGCGACCCGGAGGTGACGACGATCGTGCGCTCGGGCGGGGCGAGGTCGGAGACGCGCTCGAAGGTCCTGCGCAACATCGGCCCTTCGCCGAAGAGGTCGAGCAGCTGCTTGGGGCGCAGCGCGCGCGAGACCGGCCAGAAGCGGGAGCCGACGCCGCCGGCGAGCAGGACCGAGAAGGTGTGCGCGTTCATCGCAGCGGGCGATAGCGCATGCGCGGTGTAGCGGGCAAGCGCCACATGGGTGGCAGCTCTGCGCTTCACCGTGTACAAGCAGGTCGCGAACGACCCCGGAGCCATGATGAAAGCACGCGACTTCATGATCATCTCGTCCACCCTGCTTGTGCTCGGCGCATGTGGCGACGACGAGCAGGGCACCGATACCTCGGGCGACGCGGTCGCCGACACGGCGAGCCCCGAGACGGCGGGTTCCGAGACGACGGCGCCGGACACGACCGAGCCGGACACGACGAGCCCGGACACGACGGCGCCGGACACGATCGAGCCCGACACGGTGAGCCCGGAGACGGTCGCGGGCGACGCGGACGCGGTGGCGTCGAGCTGCTCGGAGGACGATCTGCAGGCGTGCTTCTACCCGAGCCGCGGCCTGGACTACGCCGAGGTCGACCGGCTCACGACCGAGGATCCGGTGACCGGCCGCACGCTGCCGCTGCTGGTGCGGGTGCCGGCGGTCGAGGGGCCGGTCCCGGTCGTGATCTGGATGCACGGCGGCGGCTTCAACGACAACGGGCATCGGGAGAGCGTCGCCTGGGGCGACACGCTGGCGCGGCACGGCTACGTGGTGATCCACGTCGCCAGCGCGAGGCTGACCCCGGAGAGCGCGCTCATCATGTGTGAGCTGGCGCAGGTGCCGGAGGCGGAGTGTGCGCGGATCGAGGACGAGGACGTCGACTCCGTCGGCCTGCTCGCGGTCTTCCGCAGCTTCGATCTGGTCGCCGTGCTCGAGGACCTGCCTCGGCTGTCGCAGGTCAGCGTGAACAACGGCGGGCCGGCGCTCGACCTCGAGCGCGTCGGGGTCGGCGGCTGGTCGGGTGGATCGCGCGGACCGCAGTCCGTCATGGGCGCGACCGTGATCCCCACCGAGAGCGCGCCGCCGTTCTCGAACCCGCACGTGCGCGCGCGCGCGGCGTTCTTGATGAGCCCGGCCGGGCCCGGCTACGGGGGCTACTACCAGGACGAGGAGGGCAGCTCGTGGGACGCGATGCGCGGCCCGACGCTGATCTCGACCGGGACCAACGATCAAAAGCCGAACAAGCCCGGTCTGACCGGCGCCGTCCGGCGCGTGCCCTTCGACGCCCAGCCCGCCGATGGCGAGCGCTGGCTCTTGTACTCGAACCTCCCCGTCGGGGTCGGTGAGCACGGGACCTACAACCTCGGCGGCCTCGACTCGCCCGACGAGCGCGTCAAGCGCCTCTCGTTCGCGATCTCGTCGGCGACGCGCGCGTTCCTCGACGCCTACGTGCGCGACGACGCCGCGGCCGCGGCGTGGCTCGCGTCGGACGCCGCCAGGGTCCTCGCGGGCGAGGCCGAGTGGCTCAACCGTTGAGCCGACGCGCGCGCCCTGCTATCGGGACGCCCATGCTGCGTACCCTCTGTTCGTCCTTCGTCCTGCTCGTCGCGTGCGCCGAGAGCGAGCGTGGCTCCGAGGCCGTCGACGCCGTCGCCGAGACGGCGGTCGACGCCGCCGCCGAGACGGCGGTCGACGCCGCCGCCGAGACGGCGGTCGACACGGTGGCCGACGTCGCGCCCGAGACCGCGGCAGACACCGGGTCGGACGTCGCGCCGGAGACCTCGACGCCGACCACGAGCTTCGTCGTGACGGTGCCGCCCGAGACGCCCGAGGACGCCACCGTGCACATCTCGGGCAACCACGCCGCGCTCGGCGACTGGGACGGGATCGGCGTCGCGCTCGAGCGCGGCGGCGACGGGCGCTGGCGCACGACCTTGTCGTTCCCGCTCGGCACCGCGCTCGAGTTCAAGGTCACGCGCGGCTCGTGGGAGACCGTCGAGAAGGACGAAAACGGCGGCGAGATCGCAAACCGCACGCACACCGTCGCGTCGTCGAGCGAGACGATCGAGATCACCGTCGCGAGCTGGCGCGACCTCGTGCCGGTCCCGCCCGGCCCGCCCGGCCTCGACTTCATCCGCGGCGTGAGCTCGGCGTATCTCGGGCCCACGCGCGACATCGTCGTCTACAAGCCGCCGGGCTACGACACCTCGCCCGCGCGCCGCTACCCGGTCCTCTACATGCACGACGGCCAGAACCTGATGGACCCGGCGACCTCGGCCTTCGGCGTCGCCTGGGAGGTCGACGACACCGCCACCGCGCTCATCGGCGAGGGGCGCATCGAGCCGGTGATCATCGTCGGGATCTACAACACATCCGATCGCATGAGCGAGTACACGCCGGTGCCCGATCCGGAGTACGGCGGCGGCGACGCCGACGACTACGGCCGCTTCATCGTCGAAGAGCTCAAGCCCGACATCGACGCGACCTACCGCACGATGCCCGAGGCGGCGGTCACCGGCCTGGCCGGCTCGTCGCTCGGCGGGCTCGTCTCGCTCTACCTCGGCCTCGCGGAGAGCGACGTCTTCGGGCGGCTGGGTGTGGTCTCGCCGTCGGTGTGGTGGGCCGATCGCTACATCGTCGGCCGCGTCGAGGCGTTGCAGGCCAAGCTGCCGCTGAAGATCTGGCTCGACATGGGCACGGCCGAGGGCGGCGGCGGCGCGGTCGACGACGCGCGCGCGCTGAGGGACGCGCTCGTCGCCGAGGGCTGGGTCGAGGGCGCGGACCTGATCTACCGGGAGTATCCCGGTGCCGCGCACGACGAGGGTGCGTGGGCTGCGCGCACCGATGACATCCTCGAGGCGCTCTACCCGCCGCAGTGAGGAACCGGATGCGCTATCGAGCTGGCCGCTCCGGAATATAACTAAATGATATCGTTTGGCCGCTGTGCCGCGCGGCCGATCGGGCACCGGCCGCGGCGCCGATCACTTTGTCGTTAGGAACCCCGCGCTTACGCCGCGGCCGAGGGCCCAGGCCGCGTCGGTACGAGCGGCTTGTTGTCGGGCGCAGTTTCGCGCACTTAGCTCACCCCTGGCGGCGGCGAACAGCCGACGCCAGGGCGTTGTCCATGGTGTCGATAACAGCGGGTATCGTCGGGCGCCCCGTTTCATACGGAAGGTT
>WYBB01000098.1 GCA_011526585.1 Deltaproteobacteria bacterium | reverse complement strand
CTTCATCTACAACCCGACGCAGCTCGACAGCGACCACGACGGCGTCGGCGACGCCTGCGACACCACCGACGGGCTCGACCTCGACGGCGACGGCGTCGACAACGAGATCGACAACTGCCCGTTCGACTACAACCCCGATCAGGCCGACATGGACTTCGACTCGCTCGGCGACCCCTGCGACTCGCACAACGCGCTCGACGCCGACATGGACATGGTCCTCAACGCCGCCGACAACTGCCCGTTCGTGCCGAACCATGCGCAGACCGACAGCGACGGCGACGGCCTCGGCGACGCCTGCGACGACCAGGACGGCCGCGACGCCGACGGCGACGGGGTGGCCAACGACACCGACAACTGCCCGTTCGTCGCCAACATCACCCAGTCGGACGCCGACGGCGACGGGATCGGTGACGTCTGCGACGAGACCGACGGGCTCGACGTCGACGGCGACGGCGTGCCCAACGTGACCGACAACTGCCCGTTCGTCGACTCGAAGAACCAGACCGACAGCGACGGTGATGGGATCGGCGACGTCTGCGACGAAGCCGACGGGCGCGACGTGGACGGCGACGGGGTCGAAAACGGCGCCGACAACTGCCCGTTCCTCGTCAACCTCGACCAGGCCGACAGCGACGGCGACGGCGTCGGCGACCCGTGCGACACCAGCGACGGGCTCGACCTCGACGGCGACGGCGTCGGCAACGACACCGACAACTGTCTCTTCCTCGCCAACCCGGCGCAGGGTGACGTCGACGGGGACGGCCTCGGCGACGCCTGCGACGAGACCGACGAGCGCGACGTCGACGGCGACGGGGTGCACAACCTCGGCGACAACTGCCCGTTCGTGTCCAACGCGGTGCAGGGCGACGGGGACGGCGACGGCCTGGGCGACGCCTGTGACGGCGCCGACGGGCTCGACCTCGACGGCGACTCCGTGCCGAACCTCGAGGACAACTGTCCCTTCGTCGACAACGGCTCGCAGCGCGACAGCGACGGGGACGGCCTCGGCGACGCCTGCGACTTCGCCGACGGCCGCGACATCGACGGCGACGGCGTCGACAACGCCGCCGACAACTGCCCGTTCGACGCCGACGCCGACCAGGCGGACGCCGACGGCGACCACGTCGGTGATGCCTGCGACGCGGCCGACGGCCTCGACGCCGACGGCGACGGGGTCCACAACACGACCGACAACTGCGCCTTCATCGCCAATCCGGCGCAGGGCGACGCCGACGGCGACGGGCTCGGCGACGCCTGCGACACGAGCGACGGCCTCGACGCCGACGGCGACGGTGTGGCCAACGGCGCCGACAACTGCGCGTTCGTGGCCAACCCGACCCAGAGCGACGCCGACGGCGACGGGCTCGGCGACGCCTGCGACGACACCGACGGGCTCGACCTCGACGGCGACGGCGCCGGCAACGACGACGACAACTGCGCGTTCGTCGCCAACGCCGACCAGCTCGACAGCGACGGCGACGGCGTGGGCGACGCCTGCGACGACACCGACGGGCTCGACCTCGACGGCGACGGCGTGGCCAACGGCGAGGACAACTGCGCGTTCTCCGCCAACGCCGACCAGGCCGACGGCGACGAGGACGGGGTGGGCGACGCCTGCGACGACACCGACGGGCTCGACGTCGACGGCGACGGCATCGACAACGCCGACGACAACTGCCCGTTCATCACCAACCTGGAGCAGCTCGACAAAGACGGCGACGGCCTCGGCGACGCGTGCGACCCGCACGACCCGCACGACGACACCCTCGACGAGGGCGGCGACGAGGACAGCGGCTGCGGTGCGGGCGGCGAGGCGACCCTGGGCGTGCTCGCCGTCTTCCTGATGGCGCTCGCGGCGCGGCGTCGCAGAGTGTGATCCAAGCGACGATGCGCTGAAGTTCTTCCACACGATTGCCTGCTTGAAGCGCCGCCGCCCGGTGTGCATCCTGACCCGGCGTGTCCAGTACGACCCAGACCGCCGACGCCGCGACCGCGACCGTCGAGACGACGACGAGCGGGGCGCCGCGGCTCGGACCCTGGCGCCTCGAGCGCTCGCTCGGCCGGGGCGGGCAGGGCGCGACCTGGCTCGGCCGCCACGTCGAGAGCGGGCAGGTCGCGGCGGTCAAGCGCTTCCGCGTCGCCGAGATCGCGGAGTGGAAGCGCCTCGAGCTCTTCGAGCGCGAGGCGGCGACGCTGGCGGCGCTCTCGCACCCGGCGATCCCGCGCTTCCTCGGGACGGGCGCGGACGCCGACGGGACCGAGCGCTGGATCGCGATGGAGCTCATCGAGGGCGAGGCGTTGAGCGCGCGTCTCGGGCGCCCGTCCTCGTCGGAGGAGCTGGCGCGCCTCTTCACCGAGGCGCTCGACGTGCTCGCCTACCTGCACGGGCGCGCGCCGCCGGTCCTGCACCGCGACCTCAAGCCGCACAACCTGATCGTGCGCCCCGACGGGCGCCTGGCGGTGGTCGACTTCGGCAGCGTGCGCACCGCGCTCGCGCCCACGGGCAGCTCGACGGTGGTCGGCACCTTCGGCTACCTCGCGCCCGAGCAGCTGCACGGCGCGGCCAGCCCTGCCTCGGATCTGTATTCCCTGGGCGTTGCCATGATCGCGCTGGCGACCGGGATCGATGGGGCCTTACTCCCGAGACGAGGGCTCAAGATCGATGTCGACGGTATTCTGAAGGACTACCCCGACCCGGCGATGCGCGCGGTCTGGGCGGCGCTCTGCGAGCCCGACCCGGACGAGCGCCCCAAGGACGTCGCCGCGGTGCGCGCGCTCATCGCGTCGGCCGAGCCGAGCCCGGGCCCCGCGCCGGAGCCCGTGGTCGAGCTCGATGAGTCGACGCCGTTCCCACCCGCCGAGCCCTGGCGCCCACGCGGGCCGCTGGGCGAGATCGTGCGCGTCTTCATGGCCATCGCGCTGCAGCTCACCCTGTGGGTGCTCTCGCTGGTCGCCAGGCTGGTGATGCCGAGGGTGCACGCCGGGATCAAGCGCCGCATCGCGCGCCAGCACGACAAGAACGCGGCGCGCCGGCAAGCCGAGCTGGCGCTCGAGGACAAGCGCCACGCGCTGAGACAGCTCAAGCTCCAGCAGACGCGCGGCAAGGTCGCGGGCTGGCACCGGCGCATGGATCGCGGGCGGAGACGCTCGCGATGACGACCAGCCTCTGGATCTCCGAGGTCTTCGTCTCGGTGCAGGGCGAAGGCAAGCTCAGCGGCATGCCGTCCCTGTTCATCCGTACCAGCGGCTGCAACCTGCGCTGCCACTTCTGCGACACGCCCTACACCTCGTGGCATGCCCGGGGCGAGCACCTCGACCTCGACGCGCTGCTCGCCCCGCTCGAGCGCTTCCCGCGCGTCGCCCACGCGGTGGTGACCGGCGGCGAGCCGATGATCGCCAAGGGGATCGAGGCGCTCATCCAGGCGCTCAAGGACCGGGGCCTGCACGTCACGATCGAGACCGCGGGCACCGCGTACCTGCCGTTGCCGGTCGACCTCTGGTCGATCTCGCCCAAGCTCGCGAGCTCGGCGCCGCCCATCGAGAGCGGCTGGCGCGAGCGGCACCTGGCGGCGCGCGTGAACGACGCGGTGCTCAAGCAGATGATGCGCGACGAGCACCAGCTCAAGTTCGTCGCCGGCCGCCCCGCCGATCTCGACGAGATCCATGCCTGGGTCACGCGCCTGGGCGCCGTGGCCGACAACGTCCTGGTGATGCCCGAGGGCGTGAGCGTCGCCGAGCTCGACGCGGTCGCGGCCTGGCTCGTGCCGGCGGTGATCGAGCGCGGCTGGCGCTATTGCGACCGCCTGCACATTCGACTCTTCGGACACACGCCTGGGACCTGAAGCCCGGGTGTAGATCGTTTTTCGCACCCCGCGCGTCTCCTCGGATGACTCGGCAATCACGCCGCCCATCAGGAGACTGCCACCATGATCATCCGCGCCAGGCGCTTCTTCCTCCGTGCCTCGATCGCCGCCATCGGCGCCGCGACCGCCTTGCCCCACGCCGCGCTCGCCCACGACCCCCTCCCGGTATCGAGCTATCGCCAGGTCTTGGACGCGACGACCCGCATGGTCTACGACGCCGAAGTCCGCCGCCTGGCGGCCCAGCGCGGGCTCGACGTCGTCAACGTCACCTGGGAGGACACCGGCCGCTACAAGGGCTCGGCGGTCGGGCCGAACATCAGCGACATGTCGATCCAGATCCAGGAAAAGGACGCGACCGGCCAGACGCGTCTGCATCTGATGCCCGTCATCCGTTTCCCGAACTTCGGAGACGTGACCGCCGACCTGCCGCTCGACAAGTTCCAGCTCCTCGTCGGCAACGAGGACGGCAAGGGGCTGCGCCGCGTCACCTTGAAGGACTTCCTCGGCGACATCCGCGCCTACCTGCACGAGCCGGGCTCGTGGAAGGGCGAGAAGACCTCGCTGCTCGCGCCGCGCGACACGCACGCGCTGGTCTCGGCGCAGGCGGCGTTCCTGCCGATCCCGAAGTCGGGCGAGGCGACCTTCAACCCGGTGCTCTTCAACTACCAGTCCTACGAAGGCGACCCGGCGGTCTTGACGATCATGGTCACGCGCGAGGGCACCAGCGTCACCGTCATCGACAACAAGCGCGACGGCTTCGAGGCCGGCGGCGTCTGGGGCCAGCGCCTCTTCTTCAACCAGGACGGGCAGCGCGCGAGCCTGACCGGCAAGCGCCAGTCCGAGGTCGTACTCCCGGCGTCGGTCGAAGCGCCGGGGGACGGGCCCAGGGTCGGCGGCGAGGAGGGCATGAACATGGTGCTGCTCATCCAGGTGCCGCTCAAGCAGAAGAACCCGATGCGCTTCGACATGTTCGCGATGACCGAGACCGCCGCCTTCGAGAAAGGGGAGGGCGCGCGCGGCGGCGGCGACGTGGAGAACGCGGTCATCGGGCACGGCGCGCTCGAGGGGCCGTTCACCGAGATCGACGGCCTGGAGATCGAGCGCGACGAGCGCTTCCCCGTGCGCGTGACGGTGCAGTTCTACAAGGCGACCTCGAACGGGGTCGTCAGCGCGACCGATCTCGATCAGATCAAGGCGCAGATCGATCGCGTGTACAAGGATGGCGACTACGTCGGCAGCCTCGTGACCTCCGGCGAGACCGGCCGCCCCACCGAGTACGACGGCGACAAGAGCGAGCCGCCGGGCTGGTGGGACGTCTTCTGGCAGCGCCACACCGACAACCTCGGCATGAGCGAGGAGCAGATCCGCTGGGTCCTGCAAAACGTCTACTGGCCCGGCTGGGTCGCGCGCCCCGGCGGGTGGCACGACCGCTCACCCTGGATGGAGTAGAGCGGGCAACGTAGGGGCGGCCCTCGTGGCCGCCCGCGATGACCCATCACTCGGTGACCGTAGCCAGCCCGTGATGCCTCATCACGCGATGTCCGTATCCAGCGGCTTGTTCATCAGGAGGCGCGGGTCGAAGGTGAAGCCGTTGCGGCGGTAGAGGATCTGGGCCGAGGCGTTGTCGCTCCGCACGATGAGGTGCAGCGCCTTGACGCCCGCCGCGCGGCAGTGCTCTTCCACCGCGCGCAAGAGCGCCTTGCCGATCCCGCGGGTGCGATAGCGGTCGACGACGAAGAGCTCGTTCAGGAACGCGTCGCGCCCGCGGTACTCGAAGTCGAAGCCGTAGGAGGTCACGGCGTAGCCGGCCGGCACGCCGCCGACCTCGGCGAGGAGCAGCGCGCCCCACTCGGGGTGGGCCATCAGGTCGCGGTAGCTCTGGTGGAGGCCCTCGGAGGTGTACGCGATCGACTCGTGCGCGTTGAAGACCTCCATTATGCGCACGATGGTGTCGGCGTCGTCGAGGGTCGCGGGACGGATGTCGGCGATGGAATCGGTGTCGTCGCTCACGCTTCGCTGTTTAACATCGCGCTCCCCGAGCCCGCAAGCGACACCGGGTGTCGGGGAGGGCGCCGTGCCTGCCCACGTGCTATCATCGGCGCGATGTGTGCGTCGCTGCCCGATCTCAGCGTGGTCGTCGTCAACTGGAACAACGTCGACGAGCTGATGCCCTGCCTGCGATCGCTGGACGAGGAGGACGCCGCGCAGATCGTGCTGGTCGACAACGGCTCCGAGGACGACAGCGTCGCACGGGTACGCCGCGAGCTGCCGCGCATCGAGATCGTCGAGACCCGCGCCAACCTCGGCTTCGCCGAGGGCGTCAACCGTGGGCTCGCGCTCGCGCGCGGCGACTGGGTCTTCACCCTGAACAACGACGCGGTGATCGAGCGCGACGGGCTCCGGCGGCTGCGCGCGCTCGCGGGCTCGTCTGCGCCGGACGTCGGCATGCTGCAGCCGCTGATCGTCTTCAAGGACCGTCCGCACCACGTCAACTCGACCGGGGTGACGATGTCCGGCGACGCCTTCGCGTACGACCGCTACTTCATGAAGCTGACGGGCGGGGCCGAGCGCGAGCCCCGCGAGGTCTTCTGCTGCACCGCGGGGGCGGCGCTCTACCGGCGCCGGATGCTCGACGCGCTGCGCCTGTCCAGCGGCGTCTTCGACCGCGGCTACTTCATGTACTTCGAGGACGTCGACCTCGGGTGGCGCGCGCGGCTGGCGGGCTGGCGCGCCTTCTACGAGCCGTCGGTGCGCGTGGCGCATCGCTACCAGGCGAGCTCGCGCCGGCACGGTCGGGGCTGGGTCTGGCGCATGTGCAGGGACAACCGCGTGCGCACGCTCCTGAAGAACGCCTCGCTCGGGCTCATCAGGCGCGCGCTGCCGTCGATCGCGCGCGGCGCGGGGTACGACCTGGCCCGATTCGGGAGGGCCCCGATCGCGCTGGCGCGGGCGACGCGAGAGGCGTGGCCGCAGCGCGCCGAGGTCGAGGGCATCCGGCAGGTGACGCGCGAAGAGGTCGAGGCGCGCTGGATCGCGTGAGCGGCGAGCAGGCCTTCAGCGTGTCAGGTCGGCGAGGTGGGCGTCGAGCGCCGCCGTCCAGCCGCGCATGCGCTCGCCGCCACCGGCGTCGGCGAGCGCGCGCTCGAGGCGGCTCGTGTCGAGCACCGACCAGGCGGGCCGGCGCGCGGGACGCGGGAAGGCCGCGCTCGTTACGGCGTGCACGGTGTGGGTGAGGACCGGGAGACGGTGGGCGCGGGCACGCTCGACGATGGCGCTGGCGAAGCCGTGCCAGGTGGTCGGGCCGGCGTTGGCGGCGTGCAGGATCTGCGAGGGCAGGTGCGCGAGCGGGCCGATCCCGATCGCCAGCGCGAGCGCGGCGAGATCGGGGGCGTAGGTCGGCCGGCCGTGCTGGTCGTCGACGACGTGCAGCTCGGGGCGCGTGCGCGCGAGCTCGAGCATGGTGGTGACGAAGTCGGGGCCGCCCGGGCCGAAGAGCCAGGAGGTGCGGAGCACGATCACGCGGTGGGCGGGCGTGGCGGTGGCGAGCACGCGCAGCTCGCCGTCGCGCTTGGTGCGGCCGTAGACGTTGAGCGGGGCGGTCGGCGCGTCTTCGCCGAGAGGTTGCGCGGAGGTGCCGTCGAAGACGTAGTCGGTCGAGAAGTGCACGAGGCTCGCGGCGAGATCGCGCGCGAGGAGGGCGAGCACCTCGGCGCCGACGACGTTGTCGCGGTGGGCGCGCGCGGGCTCCGCCTCGGCGCGGTCGACGGCGGTGTAGGCGGCGGCGTTGAAGATGCAGCGCGGGCGGCGGCCGCCGAGCGCGGCGAGGAGGCAGTCGCGATCGGCGACGTCGGCCTCGCGGCCGGTGGCGATCACGTCGTGGCCGGCGGCGTGCAGCGCGGCGACCAGCGCGCGCCCGAGCAGACCGCGCGCGCCGGTGACCCAGATCGGAGCGGGCTCGCCGGGTCGGGTCATGGCGCGGTCGATCTCGCCTCGGCGAGCGTGGGGTTCGCGCGGTCGCGCGCGGAGAGCAGCGGGGTCGCGACCGGCCAGGGGATCGCGAGCTCGGGGTCGTCCCAGGCGAGGCCGCGCTCGAGCGCCGGGTCATAGGGGGTCGAGACCTTGTAGATCACGTCGGCGTCCGCGGAGAGCACGCAGAAGCCGTGCGCGCAGCCGGCAGGGATGAAGAGCTGGGCGTGCGTTTCGGCGTCGAGGCGCTGCGCGTGCCAGCGCGAAAACGTCGGCGAGTCGGGGCGCAGGTCGACGGCGACGTCCCAGATCGCGCCGCGCGCGACGCGCACGAGCTTGGCCTGGCCGGGGCCGAGCCCGGGACCGAAGGCCTGGTAGTGCAGGCCGCGCAGGGTGTCGCGCACCGAGCGGCTGTGGTTGTCCTGTGCGAAGGCGAGCTCGATCCCGGCGGCGGCGAAGCGCTCGGCATGCCAGGTCTCGACGAAGAAGCCGCGCGGGTCGCGGTGAACGACGGGCTCGACGAGCAGGAGACCCGTGATGGGCAGCGCGTGCAGCTTCATGTCGCGGCCTTGGGTCGCAGGTGAGATCTCATCGTGAATTCATACGCGATCGTCGCGCGGACCGGGAGGGGATCTCCTCGTCACTCGTCGAGGCGGAACTGCACCTTGAACGGGATCCGCACCGCCACCGCCTCGCCGTCGCGCATGCCGGGATCGAAGCGACAGCGCTCGAGCGCGGCGACGGCGGCCGCGTCGAGGCCATGCCCGAGCCCTCTCACCACCTTGATGTCGCGCGTCGCGCCGTCCGGGCCGACGACGAGCCTGAGCATGACCGTGCCCTCGATCGCGGCCTCGCGCGCGGCCTCGGTGTATTGCCCGCGGCACTCGCCGCGCACGGTCGGCAGCTTCGACACCTCGCCGGCGGAGAGGACTCCGCCACCGCCGGGTCGGCCGGGCGGTGGTCCGGCGGCCCCGAAGTCGCCGCCCCCATCGCCGCCCGTCCAGCGCAGCACGGTCCCTCCGACCCTGTCCCCTCCCGCCGAGACCGAGCCCAGGCCGAACTCGTCTCCGAGGAGCCTCGCGGCCGGTTCGTCCAGGCGGAGGGCGGACACCTCGTCCTGGAACAACGCATCATGGGCGGTCGAGCGCAGCGCCTCCAGGATTCGGCGATCCGCGTCGGCCTTGGATGCTCGCCGTGGCTTCGCCGTGGGCGATTTTGGCGCGGGTGGGGGCGCGGGTGGCGGCGCGGGTGCGGGCGGCGCGGGCGCGGGCGCGGAAGGCTCGGGTGCGGGCTCGAAGCCCGGCGGCGGTGTGGCGATCTCGATCGGCGCGATCGCGATCGGCGTCTGCTCGACCCGCTCGATCACCCGAAGCTGGATCGGCTCGAGATCGAGCTCCGGCGCCTTCGCTTCGCGCCGCGGCAGCGCTTCGAGCGCGCGGCTCAGGAGCCAGTGCCCGAGAAGCGACGCGGCCAGCGCGATCGCGAGCCGGCCCCACCCGTTCAAGGTCGACCACCCGGCGGGGGCAGGAGCGTCTTCGGGTCGATCTCGATCGCGAACGCCTCGAGCCCGAGCCGCTTCACGAAGCTCATCACCCAGACCACCCGCCCGTGGGCGGTGTCGCGATCGGCGGCGATCACCGCGCGCGCCTTCGGATCGCGTGCGAGCAGCGCCTCGACCCGGGTCGTCAGGGCGGCCTCGTCGACCGGCGCGCCGTCGATCGCCAGCGCCCCGTCGCGCGCGATCTGGACGACCAGCGGCGGCGCCTGCACGGTCGCGCCTTCGATCGCCGCCGCCGGCAGGTCGAGCTCGAGCGCCTTTCGGCGCGAGCTGACGATGTCGGTCGTCAGCATGAAGATGATGAGCAGCACGAGCATGATGTCGACCAGCGGCGTCACGTTGATCTCGGTGATCATGCCGATCCGCCGCTTCTTGGCGCCGAGTCCCGCGGTGGCCATCGTCAGGTGCCTCCGTCTTCGCGCTTGAGGTAGCCGAGGAGCGTGTGGCCGAGACCCTCGGCGCTCGAGGTGGCGCGCTCGGTGTGGCGCGCGCAGGCGTTGTAGATCGCGACCGCCGGCAAGGCCACGCCGAGGCCGACCGCCGTCGCGACCAGCGACTCGGCGATGCCGTCCATCACCGCCTGGCCGCCCGCGTCCATGTCGCCCGCGAGGTCGTGCACGGCGCGGATGATGCCGAGCACGGTGCCGAAGAGGCCGATGAATGGCGCGTTGTTGCCGAGGGTGCCGAGGAACGCGAGGCCGCGCTCGTAGCGCGAGCGCTCGACCTCGATCGTCGCTTGCAAGTGCTCTTCCACGGCCGCCGCTCCCGCCGGGGCGTGGTCGAGGAAGGTGCGTACGATCGCGGCGTGCATCGAGCGCGCGGCGCTGAGGTGGCTGCGCGCCCCGCTCGCGTCGCCGGCCTTGACCGCGGCCAGGGCCTTGTCGAGCGCGAGCGCCGGCCGCTGCTCCTGCACATAGAAGATCAGGCGCTCGATGCCGAGCGCGATCGCGAGCACCGACAGGATCAGGAGCAGCCACAGCACCCAGCCCGTGCCAGCGCGCAAGAGCAGCTCGAGGAGGTCGCCCTCGACACCCTCGCCGCCGAGCCTCCGCCCGGCTTCCGTCGCCGCCATCATCGCGATCATCTCATCTCCTTCGGGCGCGGCCCGGTGCTCGTGGCGGACATCAGAATCGTCCACGGACGCCGAGCGTGGGCAAGACATAGCCGATGGGGTTGCCCGGCGCGACCTCCTCCGGCATCACCGCGACGTTGATCAGGTCGAGGTAGAAGTCGAGGATCCAATCGTTCCAGACCGCGTGCTTGTCGATGCGCAGGTCGACGCGCACGAAGCCCTCGCCGCGCACGGCGTTGTAGCCGAGGCTGGTCGTGACGGGCTTGCCGCTCTGGAGCTGCACGCGCACGCCGAGCGACCAGTTGCGCGGCAGCGTCAGGCCGATGACGGCGTTGAGGAGGTGGGTGCGGTCGAAGTCGAACGGCACCCAGACCCCGTCGCGCCGCCGCTCGGAGAGCGAGAGCGTGTAGGCGAGCCAGCCGTGCAGACCGCGGCCGGTGTCGCGCTTGCGCAGCATGAGCTCGAGGCCGAGCGCGCGGCCGACCTGGTGGCGCAGGAGGCGATCGAGCACGTCCTCCTCGTCGACCGAGCCGCCGGTGTAGCCGTCGAACTCGGTCGGGTCCTGGTTCACGCTGAGGTCGAAGATCACCGGGTCCATCGCGTTGTAGTAGGTGTCGATCTCCAGGCGCCAGTCGCGCGTCAGCGGGAGGTCGGCGCCGAGGCTCACCTGGAGGGATTCGAGCTGTCCATAGCGCAGAGGCAGCTCGTCGATCCCGGGCAGCGGAACGAAGAGGCGCGGCGGCTGGTGGTAGAGCCCGACGCTCGCTTCGAGCCAGGTGCCGTCGTCGTCGCGCGGCGGGGCGCCATCGTCGCGTGCGCCCTCGGCGACGCGGTAGCGCAGCGTCAGGCGCGGGTCGAGCGTGAGGGCGGTGCGATCGTCGTCGGCGCGGAGGTCGGCGCGTACGCCGGGCCGCACGAGCAGCTCGGGGAGCGGACGCCACAGGCCCTCGACCCACACGCTGCCGGAGGTGCGGGCGCGTCCCGGGGAGAGCGTCGCCATCGCCTCCTCGTCGCTGTCGACGGGCGTGACGCCGAGGTCCTGCACGTCGCGGTGGTTGGCCTCGATCCCGCCGCGCAGCTCGAGACAGGCGAGCGCCGGCCAGCGCAAGGCGATGCGGGGCTCGATGCTCAGCGTGCGCACCGAGGCGGACAGGCCGGTGATCGATTCATCATGGCCGAGCACGACGCGATAGGTACCGTCGACCGCGCCGGTGCGCTGATACCAGCGTAGATCGAGGCGGTGGAAGCGCAGGGTCAGGACCGGTCGCAGGCGCTCGGGCGCGGCCTCGAAGTCGTCACTGGCGGTGCCGTCATCGTCGTCGGTCTCGCTCACGAGGGCCTCGACGGTGTCGCTCGCGCCATAGGCGAAGACGGTGTAGCCCTGGCGCGTCGTGCCGCCGTCGACGCGGAGCTGGTAGTCCCAGTAGGACAGCGACGACTCGCCGTCGGTGGCGAGCTCGAGCAGCGGGCCGGGGTAGCCCCAGCGCCCGGCGACGGTGAAGGTCTGACCCCAGAGCGGCTGGCGCACGAGCGCGCCCGCCTGCGTCAGGTTGAGGTCGATGTCGACGAGGCGCTCCTCGGGGCGCGCGCGCCTGGTACGACCGTCGATGATGCCCGCGGTGTAGCCGCCGTAGGGGGCGGGGAAGCCGCCGGGGAAGAAGGCGACCTCCTCGACGAGCTCGGGGTGTACGACGGCCGGGCCGGTCAGTAGGTGGTAGAGCAGCGGCACGCGCACGCCGTCGAGCAAAAAGCCGGTCGAGCCGGGGCTGGCGCCGCGCACGATCGGCAGCGGCAGGAGCGAGATCACCGAGCCCACGCCGGGCAGCGTCTGCACGACGCGGAACGGATCGCCGAAGGTGCCCGGCACCTGCTTGAGCTCGCGGCCACGCAGCTCGAGGCGCGAGACCTCCTCGCGCGGGCGGTCGGCGACGACGACGATCTCGTAAGGATCGTAGCGCTCGGCGTCGAGCGCGTAGACGACCTCGAGGTCCTCGTCAGCGGCGAGGATCTCGCGCTGCAAGAAAGGCCGATAGCCGGGAGCACGAACGGTCACGCGCGCCTCGCCGGGAGGCAGCGGCAGCCTGAAGTGGCCGTCCAGGCCGGCATCGACGACGTGGCTCTCGCCGTCGACGACGGCGACGACCGACGCGATCGCCACGCGCTCGTGGGTGCCGCGCGCGATGAGGCGGCCGCGCAAGAGCGCCGCGGGCGCGGCGGTATCCTCCGGCGTCTCGGCGGGCGCGACCGGCGGCAGGAAGGTGTGCGTGAAGGGGAGGTCGACCGCGATCGGCTCGCCGCCCAGGGTCGCGGGCGAGAAGCGCAGCGCGCGAGCGGCCGCGATTACGGCGTCCTCGAAGGCGCCCGGGGCGCGCTCGTGCCCGGGCGCGGGGCGCGCGTCGATGACCGCGCCCGTGGCGTCGATCGAGACGATGACCCGCACGGTCAGCGGCGCGTCGAGCGGCGGGGCATGCTCGGGGTAGGCCACCGTGGGCGGCGCGAGCGGGCGCGGCGGTACGAGCTCGGGCTCGGGCTCGACGGGCGCGTCCTGCGGTGGCGGCGCGGGCTCGGCGGCGTGCGCGTACGGGTCCGTGCCGATCAGGGTGACGAGGGCGAGGCACGCGGACCGGAGAACGCGCGTCGAGCGGGACGACAGGGCGGTGCGGCTCAGCGCCATCCGAAGGTCAGCCCCAGGTTCACACCGGAAAAACCCCACCACTGGCGCGCGACGATCGCCTCGCCGGTGTCGTCGGCGAGCTCGCCGCTCGGCGCCTCGCAGGCCATCCATCTGAGGTGGCCCTCGAGGTGCAGCGCGACGGACCAGATCTCGTCGAGCACGAGGCGCCAGCCGACGCGGCCGAGCGCGGCCGGGCCGCGGGCGTCGCAGGAGTCGATGGGGTGCGTCGCGTCGGGCAGCGTGAGCGAGTGCTCGAGCTCATAGAGGTCCTCGAGATCGGGGTTCGGGTAGGGTTGGTCGCTGTACGCGCCGACGAGACCGCCGAAGCCGAGCCCGATCGCGAGCTCGAAGCCCGGGCCGACGTGCCAGGTCGGATCGATCGTGACGAGGTAGGAGAGCGCGGAGAGATCGCCATCGGCGATGGCGTATTGCAGGGTGCCGAGGAGCGACCAGTCCTGGTCGATGCGGGCGCCCGCGCGCACGACGAAGGCGTGCGAGATCGTGTCGGGCAGGCCCTCGAAGCCACGCTCCCAGCCGTAGGCGTAGCCGAGCGCCATGCGGAAGCCGCTCGACGCCCAGCCCTCGGCGTCGCTCTCGATCGGCAGCGAGCGCTTGGGCTCGACGGCCCGGGTCGCGTCGCTCGTCAGCGACGACATGAGCAAGGCGACCAGGGGGCCGAGCCACCTCACGGCGTGCGCTCCACGTCGGGCGGGGTGTCGCCGCATGGCCACCAGCTCGGCGGGCTGTGCGACCACAAGGGCACCGCGCACGCCATGTGGTCATCGGCGTCGGGGCCGCAGTAGCGCGTGACGACATGGCCGAGCATGGGGCAGGTCGTGACGTCGGCGGTGACGAGGTGCACGGGCGAGAGGCACGCCCACGCGACGTTCGCGGCGTCGGGCGTGAGGGTGTTGCGGGGATCGTGGATCGAGCGACCGGTGAGCACCCTGCACGCAACGTGACGCAGACGTGGATCGCCGTCGGCGAGCGTGAGGCGCACGACGCGCTCGGGCAGGGGCTCGATGCGGCAAGGGCCGTCGGCGAGGGCGTCGAACCCGGGCAGGAGCGAGAAGCCGCGCGGCAGCGAATCGGCGCAGCCTTCGAGGCGGAGCGCGGGGTTGGCGCGGTAGACGAGCATCGTGGGGTCGTCGGAGGCGATGCTGGTGGCGAGCACGAGGTCGTGGTCGACCGGCGGCGGTACGCCGAAGCTGTCGATCCGCAGCGCGCCGTCCCCGTCGCGGTCGAGGAAGACGACTACGCTCGCGCGCCGGTAGGTAGAGATCTCGAAGAGCTCGGGCGGGGTCATGATCGCGAGCCGGACCTCCTGGCGGCGCGTGAGCGCGGACCACGCGATGCGCGTCGCGGTGTCGGCGCCGATCGGCGTGAAGCCGGGAATCGGCGGGCAGCCGTGCTCGAGCACGGCGCGCAGCTCGGGCGCGGCGGCGGTGCGGTCAGCCAGGCAGAGTGGATCGGGCAGGGAGTCACCGCTCCAGAGGATCGCGGCGTAGAGCGGGGACTCGGGCGTGAGGCCGAGCGCCTCGACGTCGGCGTCGATGACGAGGCGCAGATGCGCGATCGGCAGATCCTCGGGATCGAGGCCGTGCACGTCGCCGCAGCCGTATGGCGCGTGGCTCGCCAGGAGCGCGAGGAGGAGCGCCCGCGGAGCGCGGTGTACATGTTCGTTCATGGTGTCCACACGAGCGCGCCGCTCGCGGTCCAGCCCAGGCGCGCCCCGTCTTCGAGCGCGGCGTTGCCGAAGTGCAGGGAAGGCCCGCCGAAGAGCGCGAGCCCCCACGCACCGGCGACCCGCAGCACGAGACCGCCCTCGAGCTCGATCGCGGGCACGGCCGCGAAGGCGTGGTCCTCGCTCGGCAGATCGGCGTGCTCGATCTCGCTCGCGTCGTGGCGCTCGCGCGTCTCGCTGACGAGGCTCACGCCCGCTCCGAGGCGCAGGATCCAGGTGCCTCGGCCCGCCTCGGCGCGCACGCCCGCGAGCGCGCGCAGGCGGACCTCGGTGTGGCTCACGCGCCAGCTCGGCGCGTGCTCGGTCGCGCCGCTGACGCTCGCGCGTACGCCGTAGACGAAGGGGCCGACCCCGGCGATGAGCCCGGCGTCGGCGCCGAGCGTCTGGCCGGTCTCGAGCAGCGCCGGCAGGGCGGTGAGCACCCCGAGCGAGACGACGAGCGCGGGGCAGGGCGCGCGCTCTGCGGGCGGATCGGACGCGGCCGCGCGCGCAGGCGGCGCCAGCGCGAGCGCGAGGATGATGAGCGGCGTGCGCGAGGTGATCAACGATTGCCTTTCGACGCGCCCGCACGGCCCGCCGGCCAGTCGCGCGGCAACCTAGCGCAGACGTGGATCGGCGACAACGCCCGCCGCGCAGCTAGCCCGGGAAGCGCGCGTCGACCCAGGCGCGCAGCTCGGCGAGCTCGCGGGAAAAGCCGCTCGAGAGGATCGGGAAGCGGCACCAGGTCTTGGGGTCGAGGTTCTCGTCGTCGAGGTGGAAGCTCGGGGCGTAGCGCTCGCGCTTCCACTGGTTGCGACACCACAGGCGGAAGAAGCGCTCGACCCAGAGCGCGAGCTGGCGGGGCGGGTACTGCGAGAACTGCAGGCGCAGGAGGCGGAAGCACTCGAGCGGGTCCTGCTTGTCGCGGATGGCGGCGCGCTCGACCGCGTCGAGCACGGTGTAGGGCATCAGATCGGCCTCGTCGGTCTGGGCCTGGGCCTGGGGTCGCAGCTCGGCGGTCGGTTGCTGGCCGTTGATCGCTGCGAGGAAGGGCAGGGGGCCGACGCCGAGCGGGCCGCTCGTCTCGGCCCAGCGCAGCCAGGCGCGGATGTAGTTCTTGTCGACGCCGGCGATCGGCGAGAGGCCGCCGGCCGAGTCGCCGTCCATGGTGGTGTAGCCGACGGCGGCCTCGCTGCGGTTGGAGGTCGCGATGAGGAGCGCGCCGCGCACGTTGGCGAACATCCAGATGCTCGGCGCGCGCACGCGGGCCTGGATGTTCTGCAGCGTCACGTCGTCGTCCTGCCAGGTGAGCTCGCGGCCGAGCGCCTTCTCGGCGAGGGCGACGTAGCCTTGAACCAGCGCGTCGACGTCGAGCTCGTGGTGCTCGGCGCCGATCCCGGTCGCCACGGCGCGCGCGGCGTCGCGCGTGATGGCGGAGCTGTTGCGCGTGCCCTGGTAGGCGGTCGTGAGCAGGAGGCGCACGAGGTCCTTGACGTCGGCGGCGGCAGCGAGCCGCTTGTCGTAGGCGAGGCGCGCTTTCACGCCGTCGAGGCCGAGCTCGGCGACGCCGCGCTCGACCATCAGCGCGACCAGCACCGCGCAGAGCGCGGAGTCGGCGCCGCCCGACAGCGAGATCACGTAGCCCTTCGAGAAGGAGCGGCGCATGTAGTCGAAGAGGCCGAGCGTGACCGCGCGCCAGAGCTCTTCGTGCTTGTGGTGCGGCGAGGCCTCCCAGCCGGACGCGGCGTGGGTGCGGTCGAGCTCGGGCTCGATCTCGGGCCAGGAAAATGGCGCCCGGACGCACTCGTCGGGGTCTTCGTCGAAGCGCGGGCGGAAGCTCGACGTCCAGCCCTGGGCCATGCGCGTCTGCTCGACGTCGATCACCGCCGAGGTCACCTGGAACGACGTCATCGCCAGGCGCTCGCCGGCGACGACGAGGCGGCCGAGGGTCGCGATCATCGCGCCGCCGTCGTAGACGATGCGCCCCTCCTCGCAGCCGAGCAGGTTGGCATAGACGTAGGTGACGCCGAAGGCGCGCGAGCCCTCGATGACGAAGCGCTTGCGCGTCTCGAGCTTGCCGAAGGCGAAGTGCGAGGCGGAGGGGTTCAGGATGATGTCGACGCCGCGGCCGGCCATGCTCGAGCCGGGGCGCTGGGCGACCCACGCGTCCTCGCAGATCTCGAAGCCGATCTTGACGCCGCCGAGGTCGAAGTAGAGGTCGCCGATCGGGTAGGCGTGGCCTTCGACCTCGAGCACGCCGTGGGCGCCGGTCGGCCACGGCTTGAACCAGCGCGGCTCGTAGTGCACGCCGTCGCCGGCGAGGAAACGCTTGCACACGAAGCCGAGCACGCGCGTGTCGGAGATCATCGCGACGGCGTTGAAGATGCTGTTGCGCCAGGTCAGCGGCAGGCCGACGCAGACCGCGATGTCGCGGGTCTCGGGCGCGATGTCGCGCATCAGCACCTCCATCGCCTGGCGGTGCACGCTGGGCGAGTGGAAGGCGTCCTGGCAGCCGTAGCCGGTGAGGCAGAGCTCGGGCAGGCACAGCAGCGTGACGCCGCGGTGGCGCGCCTCGCGGATCGCCTCGACGATGAGGGCGGCGTTGTGCTCCCAGGCGAGCGGGGTGAGGTTCAAGACCGCGGCGCCGACGTGGACGTTGAGCATGCTCAGGACTCCGATGAGGCGGCGCGGCGCGCGGCGAGCACGAGGTCGGTGCGGCGCTGCCAGAGCGAGGACTCGAGCCCGACCGGGTAGCGGTGCGGGTTCAAGAAGCGGCGGTGCGCGGGCGAGAGCGCGGCGAGCTGGGCGTGGGCGCGGGCGCGGATCGCGTCGAGCGCGGGCGCGGGCGCGACGCGCTGGCCGGCGTGGAGCTGGGGTTCGAGGAGATCGGTGTAGGGGCCGGCGAGGGTCTTGCGGTAGGTCGCGTCCATGACGTCGACGAGGGTCGGGGAGTCGGGGCAGCCGGTGGTGGTGTCGAAGACCACGTCGCCGTGCGGGCCGGCGCCGTCGTGGAAGCGGCGCACCTGGAGGATGCCGGGGATGGAGACCTTGGCGGGCTGCTCGCTGAGCTTGACCTTGAAGTCCCAGCCGCCGTCGGGCTGGCCGAGCGCGGAGAGCTTGTAGACGCCGCCGAGCGCGGGCTGGTCGTAGGCGGTGACGAGCTTGGTGCCGACGCCCCAGACGCCGATCCTGGCGCCCTGGTGCTTGAGCGACTCGATGAGGGTCTCGTCGAGGTCGTTGGAGGCGACGATGGCGGCGTCGGCGAAGCCCGCCTCGTCGAGCATGGCGCGCGCCTTGATCGAGAGATCGGCGAGGTCGCCGGAGTCGAGGCGGATCCCGGCGAGCTCGTGACCGCGCTCGCGCAGGCGGCGGCCGACGGTGATGGCGGACTGCACACCGGCGAGCGTGTCGTAGGTGTCGACGAGGAACACGCAGTTGTTGGGCATCGCGTCGGCGTAGGCGAGGAAGCTCTCGAGCTCGGAGGCGAAGGTCATCACCCAGGAGTGCGCGTGGGTGCCGCGCACCGGGATCCCGAAGAGGCGGCCGGCGAGCACGTTGGAGGTCGCGTGGCAGCCGCCGATGTAGGCGGCGCGGCTGGCGGAGAGCGCGCCGTCGATCCCCTGCGCGCGGCGCAGGCCGAACTCGAGGACCTGATCGCCCCTGGCGGCGTCGACGACGCGGGCGGCCTTGGTGGCGACGAGCGTCTGGAAGTTGATGATCGAGAGCAGCGCGGTCTCGACGATCTGTGCCTGGACGAGCGGGCCGGTGACGCGCACGAGCGGCTCGTGCGGGTAGACGAGCGTGCCCTCGGCGATGGCGTCGACGTCACAGGTGAAGCGCAGCTCGCCGAGGTAGGCGAGGAAGGCGTCGGGAAAGAGCCGCTGGCCGTCGCGGCCGGTGAGCGTCGCGAGGTAGGCGCGGTCGTCGGCGGAGAACGAGAGCCTTGTGAGGTAATCGAGCGCGGGGCCGAGGCCGGCGGCGATCGCATAACCACCTGAAAACGGTAGCTTTCTGAAGGTGAGCTGGAAGACGGCGGGGCGCTCGTGCAGGCCACTCTTCCAGTAGCCGTAGGCCATCGTGAGTTGGTAGAGGTCGGTCAGGAGACCGAGCGGGACGCGGTAGATGTCTTGCAGCGTGCTCACGGCGCGACCCTACCCCCGGACGCCGCGCGGGGAAAGGGAACCCGGCCGACCACGCCGAACCCCGCCGCCTCCCAGCGCAACACGCCGCCGACGCTCGCGTCACCCACGACCGAGAGCGTGCCCCCGTGCACGAGCTCGAGATGGCACTTGTCACACAAGCTCAACAGGTTGGAGCGCTCTTCCCCGCCGCCTCGCGATCGAAATCTCACGTGATGTGGCGTGACGTTCCTGCCACCGCAGATCGGTGATCGGCAGCGCCAGCGATCGCGCAGGTACACGTCGGCGTACTCGCCGCCAGCGCGCGCCCTCTCGATCGCGCCGCCCCAGGCCCGACCCACCGCGCCCGCGAGGAAGGCGACGAACGAGGTCCCGGTCCAGATCCCCGCGTGCACCCGCTCGAGCATGCGCCAGAAGCGCGCGGTCTCCTCGGAGACGGTCATGCGCAGGGTGTGGCTCGGGAGTCGCTGGGCGAGGGATGGCGTGGGTGGGGCCTCATCGCTCCCCGACATTTGGAATCCGTCGGTCAAAGTGGCGATGACGGCGCGCTCGACGTCGTGCACCTCTTCGAGCGTCGCCTCGTCCGGTGGTCCGATCCTGGTGACCTCGCGGCCCTCGGCGCGCGCGATGAGCTCGACCGCCTCAACCTCCTCGCGCAGGTGCTTGACCGTGCGCTCCGCGGCGCGCTCCACCCAGGCCTCGGCGGTCTTCGGGCCGGCGACCCGCGCGATGAGTCCCGCCGCGCAATACCCGATGCGCCCCGCCGAGAGCGCCTCTTCGACGACGGGCAAGCGCGCAACCTGCCGCGCGAGCGAGATCCGCGCGGCGACGCTGCTCGCCGAGAGGCCGATGCGCTCGCGGCAGTACTGCTCGAAGCGCGCGTAGCCGAGGCGTTGCCAGGCGTTGGCCTCGAAGGAGCGCCGCGCGAGGTGGCCGAGCTCGAGGTCACGGCCGCTGAGCTCGCTCGCCAGGTCTCGCAGCACGTGATCGATCTCGGTCGCGTCGCCGGGGAAGACCGGTTCGTGGATCTCGATCGGGGCGACCTCCGGATCGCCGTCGAAGCCCTGGGCCTCGCAGACCTCGTCGCCCTCGCGACGCATCTTCAGGAGCTCTTCACGCCAGGCGAGCGCGGCGTCGGAGAGCCCGCAGATCCCCTCGGGCAGATCCACATCCGGGACCGTCGCGACGATCTCGGAGAGCCCCTCGGCGAGCATCGCCTCGACCGCGCCATCGAGGCCGCGCGCGCCGACGGCCTGCACCATGATGCGCGCGTGCTCGAAGGCCATCGCGTCGACGCGGTCGACCGTCACCATGAGCGTGCACTTCGGCGTGGGCTCGTCCTCGTCGTCGCTGATCTCGTCGTTGGCTTCGTCGATGAGCTTGCGCAGCGCGCGCACGGTGAGCTGCTCGGCGCGCGCGACCCACTCGGCCTCGTCGTCGGGGGTGGCAAAGCGCGCGACGAGCTCGACCTTCGACCAGGCGAGGCGGCCGGCGACCAGCGCGGCCCGGAGCGCGGGCAGCTTCGTGAGGCGGCGTGCGAGCGCGCGCGAGTCGGCCGCTTGCCGGCCGGTGATCCCGAGCGCTTCGGTCGCGTAGCTCGCGAGCGTCGGGAAGCCGAGCGCGCCGACGCCGCCGTTGGCCTCGAGCGTCGCGAGCCCCTCGCCGAGCCAGAGGCGCAGCGCTCCGAGGCCGCGTCCGAGCGCGGCCAGGCGCTGGTCGATGCGCTCGACCTCGTCGCGTGGCATCGCCTCGGCGAGCAGTCGCTTGGGTCGGGCGTTGGGCATGGCGCGTCGCACGAAGGCCTTATAGCACATGGGTTTGCGCACCCTCCTGGCGCCCCCGTAGACGCATTTGACCGGTGTCCGGAGGGGCGCGAAGTCGGTTGGGCTGATTAAATGCGTCAGCGGATCGAGGACGCGGCATTCTGGCGATCTGCAAGGGCGACCGGCGCTTTTCCGGGTGGCGGGGTCCGAAAGTCGTCAAGCGAGAAATGCGGGGTCGTGCACTTTTCTTGGGGGTCCACGCGGGCGGGCCGTGGGTCCTGACGCGGCTGACGCGGGCGTGGACAACCTGTGCAGGCTCGCCGCTTCGCGTCGACCCCGCACGAGGTTGCCCACCCCCGCTTGGACAACGCATTCGCGTTGTCCACGAGCCGCTCGGAAAACGCATTCGCGTTTTCCGCGAGGACCCACAGCCCCGCCTGCGGCGGGTGTCCCTCAGGAGTCTGTGCACGGTTCTCTTCACATTCACTGCCGAGCTTGTGGGACAGGCCTCTCAGCCCTGAGTGCGGTGTGCGCTGGACAGCTGGCATTGACCCCTCATACCCTCGATACCCAGCCGCCGCAGGGGCTCGTGGGGGGTGTGGACAACGCGGAGCGCAGCGAAGCGGAGCGCAGCGTTGTCCAAGGGCTCGCGGAAAACGCGCAGCGAAGCGGAGCGTTTTCCGAGCGGGTGTGGGCAACCTCGTGCGCGGCGCCGCGCGCCAGCGCGACGCCGCGCACAGGTTGTCCACGCCCGCGTCAGCCCGTCACCCTCCACAGCCCCTCCCCGTCCGCATCTCATCCCCGACGTCGACGCTCCCAAAGAGCCCGCGCACGGGAGCACGCGCCGCCGTTGCGGTATGCTCCAGACATGCGCAGCTCAGCGCCGATCATCACACGGGCCGTGCTCGTGTCCTGCGCGTTCGCGTTCGCCTCCCCCGCGCACGCCTGGGAGTCGGAGTGCCGCGTCGGCGACATCCGCGATCGCGAGATCCGCCACAGCATCTGCCGGGCCAGCGAGTTCCAGACCTGCGCCGAAGGGGTCGCGGCGCCACGCGGCACACAGTGGGGCGAGCACGCGCTCATCGCCGAGCTCGCGCTGATCCGTGCGGGCCTGTCTGACGTCGCGCTCCGCCGCGACGCGCTGCCGCCCTATTACACCGATCGCGCCCAGGTCGCCGGTGACCCGACCCTGGCGACCCAGGTGCCCGCACCGCCCGGCGCCGCGCTCGTCCGACTCGAGCGGCCGCTGGCGATCGCCGAGATGGCGCAGGTGCCGGACGTCAGCTACTCGCTGGCGGACTTCCTCGCGGGCAACGAGCACTGCTTCGTCGACAATGCTGCGCGCGGGACCTTCGAAGAGGTGCAGGCGTGCCACACCTACTTCACGCACCTGGGCCCGGTGAACTCGACGCACTTCCTGCCGCAGGCGCAGGCGGTCTATCGCCACTACCACGCGATCGCGCTCGGGCGGGCGAGCGCGTGCCGCAGGCTGGCCGAGGCGTTGCCGCGGGCTCGCGCCGCCGGGCTCGCGCCGGAGATCGTCGCCCACCTCGAGCGCGGGATCGGGAGCTGCCGCATGCAGGCGCTCGCCTTCGAGTCGGTCGGCGCGCACTACCTCGCCGACGCCTGGTCGACCGGGCACATGTGGCAGCGCTGGGGCTCGCCGGTCTACCCGCGCACGCGCGTCGGCCAGCTCGGGGCGATGGTGGTCGGCGCCCTGTCCGGGCTGCAGCACGGGTGGCGCGCGGTCGCGGCCAACACGCTCGGGCTCAGCGGGGGCCCGATCCACGACCGCCTCTGCCTGCCGGGTCCGTTCGCGGGCGACGACGAGCGCCGCTGGGTGCGCTTCAAGCCGCACGGCGGCGACGCGCTGATCCTCGGCGCGGGCGACGACTACCTGCTCGCGTGCACCAGCATGGAGCCGGCGTGGTCGCTGCTCGACGGCGAGCACGTCGCCGAGCAGCGCGAGCGCATGCTCGACTGCGTCGCCAAGGGCTTCTTCGACGTGCACCGCCAGGCGAGCCCGACGCCGATCACCCCGCCGCCGGGCCTGCCGCCAGGGCTCGATCCGGCCGGCGCGGCGTGCTGGGGCCAGCGCGTGAGCAACCGGACCCTCTACGAAGGCACCGGCGTGACCGCGTGGCGCCGCAGCAACGACCCGGCGGTGCTGGCGCGCATGATCGTGCGCGCGCACGCGGGGCGCGTCCTCGGTGAGGTCGCGGCGCGCGCGGCCGGGGCGCTGCTCTTCGAGGTGCGCATGGATCTCGTCGCGCTGCAGGCCGAGATCATGTGGCGCGCGTGGCGCGATCCCGATGGGACCGAGGCGGCCGATCTGCCCGGTCCCAACCTCGGCCAGTTGCTCTTCACCAAGCGCAACAGCGCCTACGCCGACCTGATCGACCAGGGTCAGGTCAGCTACTACGAGCAGCGCGATCCTTCGCTCTGGTCGGCGCGGCCACACCCCGTGCCCGCCACCTGCGAGAGCGACGCGGACTGCCTGGCGACCGCGTTCTGCGGGCCGCCGGCGGGCATGGACAAAAAGCGACGCTGCTACCCGCAGGAGGCGGTCTTCCTCAACGCCTACCGCGCCGCGCACCTCGAGGCGTGGTGCTTTCAGGACGACTACCCGGCGATCACCGCGGCGGCGATGCGCTGCCGTGAGAGCGAGGGGCGCGCGTCGCACGCCTGCGACGCGTGTGTCGAGGCGGTGCTGCCGCGGCTCGCGCCGTCCGAGAGCGACGATGACGAGGCGGCGCAGACCCTGTGTGAGATCGTCGCCGGTGGTACCAGCGCGATCGTCAGGCGGGACTTCGATCCGTCCAAGGCCGGCGACGCCGAGCGCGCGGCGCGCGACTTCTGTGCGGGCGGCAGCGAAGAGGAGGCGGATCCGGCGGGCACCTGGGACTCACCCCAGGGCTGCCTCCAGGTCTCGCGCTCCGAGGAGCTCGTGCTCGGCACCGTCTTCTACCCGAGCGGCGGCCGCGCCTCGCTCGACGGCACGCTCGGCGAGCGCACCTGGAAGTTCAGGTGGTCGGCGAACCTGGCCGAGCGCGGCGAAGGGGAGCTGACGGTCTCGAGCGACGGCGACACCCTGAGCGGGCACTACGTCGACGCCAAGGGCGTGCGCGCGCCGTGGCAGCTCCGGCGCCGCACCGAGCCGTGCGCGGCGGCGCGCCCCGGGGGGTTCGCGGTCCTGCTCGAGACCTCCGCGACGGGGCTCTGGCACTGGAAGAACTACCGCTGCACGCTGACCGAGCGCGAGGTGGTGAGCGGCGCCGCCGAATATCGGGAAAAGGCGATCGCCGAGCGCTGGCAGCGCTTCGTCGAGCGCAACGAGCGCTGTCGCGACAAGGGCTGCGAGCGCCAGACCGGACCCTACGCGCGCTTCTGGTTTCCCCAGAGCTGGTCGATGAAGCAGGTGCCGCTGCAGAGCGTGCCGTCGATGTGGCGGCCGAAGGGCAGCTCGCGCTGCGAGGGCACGATGGACGGCGGCTTCGCGGGGGCGAAGTGATGCGCCCGGTGCTGGCGCTCCTGGTCGGCGCGGCGCTCGCGGGCTGTCCCGCGCCCGACCCGCGCCTGCTCGACGTGGCGAGCGCGCCGTCGGCGCCGGAGCGGCCGCCACCGCCCGCGACCACCGTGGCGCCGATCGTCGAGGACGCGACCGCGCCCCCGGAGCCGGCGCCGCGCGAGCTCGACAGCGACACGCTGACGCCTGAGCCCGAGGCGCGGGACGCCACCCCGGCGATCGACAGCGCGCCTGAGCGCGAACCTTTCGCGGCGCCGCCGCTCGAGCGCCGTGAGGTGCCGCGCGCCGAGCTGGTGCCGCCGCCGGAGTTCCTCGAGCGCATCGACAAGACCCCGGACGGCCTGCCGATCCTCGCCGAGCGCACCCTCGGAGAGGACACGATCGCCATCGCCTACGACGCGCGCCTCGACGATCCGATCGCGCGCTGGGGCGACTGCGTCGATCTGATCGGGCGCTGCGGACGAGAGCGCGAGGTGCCGCTCGAGACCTGCGTCGAGGCCGTCGCGCGCTGCCCGCTCGACGGCGGCGCGCCGTGCTGCCCGAGCGCGTGCGTCGACCCCCTCGTCGAGCGACTCCGCGCAGGCGGCGACGCGATCGAGGCGCTGCGCGCGACCGTGCTCACCGGCGCGTGCGTGCCCGGCCTGGCCGAGGAGCGCGCCAGGGCGCGCGCCTACCTCGAGTCCGAGCCGTGAGCGCCGAAGGGGCGTAAGAGTTCCTCGTGATTCAGATGACTTCCTGGCGTGCCTTGGTGAGCGCGTCGTGGATCATCTCGTGGCGGCGCTTGTCGTCGAGCCACGCGGCGCGCATGTGGGGCGAGAGCTCGGCGAGCGGATCGAAGTAGGTGAAGAGGCGGCCCTCCTTGACGGCGGGCGCGGTGTAGACCGAGATCCCGGTCTCCTGATCGTAGTACTCGAAGCTGTGCGCGTCGCGCTTGCCGCCGCCGCCGAGCGCGTCGACGACGAAGGTCGGGGTGTTGTAGCCGGCCTGCGAGCCGCGCAGGCGCTTCTCGAGGCGGATGGCGGTCGCGACCGTGGTGCGCAGGGTCTCGACGCCTTTGACGAGGTCGTGCACGTACACGTAGTAGGGGTGCACGTTCAGGTAGGAGAGGCGGCGCGCGAGCAGGATCTGATCGTCGGGGCTGTCGTTGACGCCGCGCTGCAGGACGGTCTGGTTGCGCACGTAGATCCCGCGCTCGAAGAGCACGCGCGCGGCGTCCTGGGAGAAGCCGGTCGCCTCGTTGGCGTGGTTGAAGTGCGTGTGCACGACGACCTCCTTGCCGAGCTTGCGGCCGCGCTCGACGATCTCGGTGAGCGCCTCGGTCCAGGGGTCGCCGGGCTTGATGCGCATCGGCACGACGGCGATGCCCTTGGTGGCGAAGCGGAAGCGGCGGATCTGCGGGATGTCGAGGAGGGTGTGGCCGATCTCGAGGAGCTGCTGGGGCTTCAAGCGATAGGCGTCGCCGCCGGACACGACGACGTCCTCGAGCTCCGGGCGCTCGCGCATGTAGCGGAAGGCCTGCTGCCAGCGGGCGACGTCGGCCTTGAGGCTGACCTTCTCGACGCTGTCGGTGTCGATGCCGACCGCGTAGCTGCGCGTGCAGAAGCGGCAGTAGACCGGGCAGGTGTCGAGCGCGAGGAAGAGCGCCTTGTCGGGGTAGCGGTGGGTGAGGCCGGGCACCGGCGCGTCGCCCTGCTCGTGCAGCGAGTCGAGCGTCAGCATCGGGTGGTCGGGCTCGATCTCGCTCGCCAGCGGCAGGAACTGGCGGCGGATCGGGTCGTGCACCGGGTCGCTCCAGTCGATGAGCGAGAGCAGATAGGGGCTGATGCGCACCGCCATCGGCGCCAGCGAGAAGCCGGTCTCGACGTCCTCGATGAAGCTCGGCGAGACCAGCTCGCGCACCGAGGCGACGAGCTTCTTCGGGCTGGTGATCGCGTTCTTCTCCTGCCAGTCGTAGCTGGCGAAGGTCTCGTGATCGACGTCCTTCCAGGCCGGGATCTGGCGCCAGAACTCGTCGCGGCGGACGCGACGGTGCTCGAGGTCCTCGGGATCGACCGGCGGCTTGAGGTGCCGGATCGGCTCGTCGGCGGGGGCCGGCGTGATCGGTGAGTCGGAGGGTAGCTGCCGTACGGGTGAGGTGCTCATGATCGGATCGTCATTCCCGGGCGGTCACGAGGGCCGCCCCTGCGGAGGGGTGTTCGAAGCGGAGGCCAGGTCTCGACGGGGCGCGCGGTGGGCGCGCGGGTCTCAGCGACGGGTGACGTCGGGCTGATGGAGGACGGCGATCGAGAACCACATGGCGCCGACATCATGGGGGTTGTCGTTGGGGTTTGCAAGGTTGTAGCGTGAGCCGCGCTCTTGCAGAGGAGGTGCGTGCGTGGAAGCGGTGCTCGAGGCGACGTCATCGGAGGTACGGGTCAGCATCGCGGAGACCGGGGTGGCGACGCTCACCTTGTTGCGCAAGACGATGGGTCCCGAGCTCTTCGCCGAGCTCGAGCGGGCGCTCGACGCGATCGAGGCCGACGCCCGGGTGCGTGCTCTCGTCGTGCGCGGCGCCGAGGACAAGGCGCTGTCCTATGGGCTCGACCTGCCCCGGGCGTTTTCGACCTGGGGCGAGCTCTTCCGCGGCTCGGCGACGGCCGGCCCGCGCCACGCGCTGCACAAGCTGATCAAGCAGCTGCAGCGCCCGTTCGACAAGCTCTTCGCGCTGCGCGTGCCGACGGTCTGCGCGATCCACGGCCACTGCATCGGCGGCGGCCTCGACCTCGCCGCGGCGTGCGACATCCGCCTCGCCTCGCGCGAGGCGACGATCTCCCTGCGCGAGACGAAGATCGCCATCGTCGCCGATCTCGGCTCGCTCCAGCGGCTGCCGGCGATCATCGGCCAGGGGCGCACGCGCGAGCTGGCGTTCACCGGTCGCGACGTGAGCGCGGACGAGGCGCAGGCGATGGGGCTCGTCAACCAGGTTCACGCGACGCCGGCCGAGCTCTTCGCGGCGGCGCAGGCGCTGGCCGAGCAGATCGCCGCCAACGCCCCGCGCACCGTCGAGGGCGTCAAGGCCGTGCTCAACCGCCAGGTCGCCGCCCGCCACCAGGACGGGCTCGACTTCGTCGCGACCTGGAACGCCGCCTTCCTCGCCTCCGAGGACCTCGGCGAGGCGCTGGCGTCGTTCGTCGCCAAGCGCGCACCGCGCTATCACGGCAAGTGATGGCCGACGAGCCCGACCTGCCGGTGCGCCTCTACTCGCCGAGCGAGGCCGACGCCCTGGTGCCGCACCTCGAGGCGGCCTTCGGCGTGGTCGCGCATCACCGCGCGCGCCTGACCGCGCACGTCGAGGAGCTCGAGCGCCTCGGCGTCGACCTGAGCGAGGCGGTGTCGCCGGCGGACCTGGCGCGCCCCGGCGTCGCCGCGCTGGTCGACGACGCCATGCGCGAGCACGCGGCGATCCGCGCCGAGCTCGACAAGCTCGAAGCGCTCGGCGTCGAGGTCAAGGCGATCGACGGTCTCTGCGACGTGCGCTCGCGCCACGACGGGCGCATCGTCTACCTGTGCTGGCGCCGCGGCGAGCCGGGCTTTCACCACTGGCACGAGCTCGACGCCGGCTACGCCGGCCGCCAGCGCGTCATGCGCAAGGGCGACTTCGAGGGCACGCTCCTGCATTGAGCCGGCGCGCGCCGATCCGAGCGACACGCGTGTCGCTGGCGACGAGAGGCCGCGGCTGATATCGTCGTCGCGGCCCACCCTGGAGAGATCGCCATGAGGCTCGTGCTCACCTTCGCCCTCGCATCGTTCGGTCTGACCACGCCGGCCTTGGCCGCCGCGCCGACACCGTGTGAGAACGCGGCCCTCATGAAGAGCCTCGGCAACCTGCGCCTCGGGCAGGCGAGCAAGGTCACCCGCGCCGACGACCACGTGCAGATCGATCTCGTGCAGGGCAAGTCCACCGAGACCGCCCTGCGCGTGAGCTGCGACGCGATCGAGGTGCCGGTCGCCGAGGCGGTCGAGACGCCGCGTGAGCGCGAGCCAGCCAGGACCCGTGTCGTCGCCGGGGTGACCGTGTCGCGCAGCGCAGGCGGCGCCATCTCGCTCGAGTTCCCGGCGCGCGTGCTGGACCTCGAGCCGGTGCAGGTGCTCGTCATGTTCGACGACTCGGTCAGCGTCGTGCGCGGCGACAAGGTCTTCTACGCGCTGGCGCGCCGCGCCGACGGCACCGTCGTCGAGACCGAGGGGATCGGCAACGGCTGCGGCTGCGAGCGCGTGCGCCACCCCGACGGGCGTCAGGAAGAGCGCCCTCTCAGGCGCTGACGGCTGAGCCTCGAGTGAGGGTCATGTGGGGCTGGCGCGAGGGCCGCCCCGACCATCTCAACGGAGAGGGGCGGCCCTCGTGGCCGCCCGCGGATCAGGGCGTCGCCGGCTGCGGCGGGACGGCCATGCCCGGCACCTCACCGCCGCGCTCGACGTAGGCCAGCTCGGCCGCCTTGCGCTCTTCGTCGAAGGCCGCGGTGAACTCGACCTCGCCGGCCGCGCGCTTCTTGGCGAGCAGATCCTCGTACCAACCGCGATAGATCGTGCGCCGGCGCTCGAAGGTGAGCTGCGAGCGCAAGCCGTCCTTGTCCTCGTCCGTGATCGCCTCGGCCGGCGCGAGCTCGACGAAGCTCGCGATGACGAGCTTCTTGCCGTCGGCCAGCGAGAAGACCTTGTCGAGGAGCGGGGCCTCGCTCGTCGCGGAGAACGCCGCCGCGACCAGGTCCGGCGCGCGCCCGCCGAGCTGCATGAGATACGGCGAGCTCGCCGGGTAGCCCGGGCCCAGGCGCGACAGGCGCGAGAACGAGGTCTGCGACGCGCTGAGCCCGCGCTCGACCGCCCCGTACTTCATGTTGATCGCCGTCACCACGTCGTCGAGCTTCTTGGTCGGGTCCTTCTTCGCCTCGGCGAGGACCTCGTCGGCGAGCGTCTTCAAGAACGGCTCGACCTTCTCGTTCTGCAGGAGACCCTTGGCGATCTCGCTCTTGACCGCGTCGTACTCCTCGACCTTCTCCTCCGCGATCGCCTCGGGCATGAGGATCCAGAAGCCGCTCGCGACCTCGAGCACGCCCGCCGCCTCATGGACCTTCCAGGCCTCGGCCGCCGCCGCCACCGCGGGTCCATAGGGCGCGCTGCCGAGCGTGCGCATCGTCGCCGGCACGAGCTTGCCGCCCTGCTCCTTCGAGCCGTCGTCGCTCTCGCGCTGCGCGATCGCCGCGAACGCCGCGACCGGATCGAAGGCCGGCGGGGACTCCCCCTCGGGGACCTCCGGGACGGCCTTTTCGGTCAGCGCGGTCTGCACCTCGGTGAGCACCTTCTCGGCGCGCGCCTTGGCCGCCGCGCGCTCGTCCTCGAAGCCCTTCTTCTGCTCGGGGTCGTCGGTGTCGGCCGGGTCGGGCGCCTCGATCTTGATGCCGCGCAGGTCCCAGGTCTTCGGCGTCGTGTACTTCGTCGGCTTGAGCTTGTCGTACTCGGCCTTGACCTTGTCCTCGTTCTTGCCGAGCCACTCCGCCACCTCGGCGTCGGTCACCGGCACCAGCGGCGCCGCCGAGCGCGCGTCGATCGCGACGTAGTCGACGGTCACCTTGTCGTTCTCGAGCTTGTGCGCGCGCTCGAGCTCCGCGTCGGTCACGCCGAGCTCGCCGACCAGCATCTGGATCACCTTCTCGCGCAGGAGCTCGTCCTCGACCATGCGCTCGAAGCTCGACACCGTCGACTCGAGGCTGCGCGCCACCCAGTTGCGATACGCGTCGACCTTGAGCGCGCCGGTCTCGCGGTCGCGGAAGATCTCGTTGCTGAGGAGGAGCGAGAGCGCGTCGTTGAGCTCCTGCTTCGAGACGCCGAGGCCCATCTCGCGCGCCCAGTTGGCGACGACCTTTGCCTCGATCAGCTCGTCCATCACCTTGAGCAGCTTGATCGGGCTCTGCTGCGAGGGCTCGGTCCCGTAGGCCCCGCCGGAGAACGGGCCGTACAGGTTCATGTACGCGAAGCGCGTCTGATAGCGGAAGCGGTCGTCTTGATCGACGAAGCCGCGCTTGGGGTCGGCCTCGTCCCCGGTCAGCTGCATCGCCGTGCGCAGCATCACCGCGTCGATCACCTCGCCGTCGACCTCGGCCAGATCGCGGTTCTTGAACGATCCCGGCGGCCCGCCGCCGCAGGCCTGGTCCGGCGCGACGGCGCCGAAGCCGACCGCGAAGACCACGATGAGGATCGCGAAGACGAAGTACACGGCGAAGCTGCCTGACTTCTTGCGGAGCATATCCAGCATGGGGACGACCTCGATCCGGCACGAGCGTGCGCCGGATGCAGCGCCGCTCGGAAAAATGGACGCGGGCTCTTAGCGCGCGCGTGCCCGAGCGTCAACGAGATTGGCCGCCGCCACGTCGCGACCGACGCGTCATGCCCGCGGCGCCGTCGCCAGCATCGACGCGCGCGCCGAGAACGCCTCGTACCAGCGCGCCAGCACCGGCCGCCCGGCGAAGAGCTCGCCGCCTATCTCGCGGAAGGCGAGCCAACCCAGCGCGACCGCCACCGCGATCTGCCCGAGGTCGACGCCCTGCCACATCGCGGCCTCACCCTCCAGGCTGTCGAGCCCCTGGCGGACCTTGGCTTCTTGCCCGGCGATCCACGCGTCCCAGCGCAGCTCGGCCAGACGCTGGCTCCGCTCGTAGAAGACCAGCACGCCGGCGTCGAGCACGCCGTCGGCCAGCGCCTGCAGCCGCAGCACGCGCCAGCGCTCGGGCCCCGCCGCCGGCACGAGCCGCGGTCCGGCGAGGCTGTCGAGGTAGTCGCAGATCACCGGCGAGTCGTAGAGCGTCGTGCCATCGTCGAGGATCAGCGCCGGGATCTTCGAGAGCGGGTTGGCGCGCGACAGCGTCGCGTCCGGCGTCACCGCCGTCGGCCGCAGGTGGATCGTCTCGAGCGCGATCCCCAGCTCGTGCGCGGTGACCATCACCTTGCGCACGTAGGGCGAGGTCGGCGTGTGGTAGAGCTTCATCATGTGCGTGGGGTAGCGCACACCACCCGGCCGCGGCAAGCCCGACGGCGCAGCGGACGTGCTCAGCGCGTGGACCTGGAAGGATCCGTCACGCGGACTGATCAGGGGCGTCGGGTCGAGCGCGAAGCGCGCGAACCGACGCCCCCGACTCCGGCCACCCAATATTGCAGCCCCCGGATCCGACGCAGGCGGCCGCGCGACGTGGGAGAGGTCGACCGCGACCTCGTGGAGCTCCGACGCCCCCAGCGGGGGCGACGGAGCGCAACGGGGAGCGGTCGGCCTCCCCACGAGCGCGAGCCGCCATCCAAGTCTGACGGCCCCACCAAGCGGCGAAACGTGTTGACCCCGGCCTCCAGCCCGCGCAGCACGACCGAGGAGGCGCCCGCCCCGGGCACGGGCACGGGAGTGTAGAAAGGCACGGGCACGGGCACGGGCACGGGCACGGGCACGGGAGTGGACAAAGGCACCGGCACGGGGAGTGGATGAAGCCGGATAGGGACTGCGTTGTGGCAACCCCGGGGCGCTTCTGCTAAGAGCGACCGCCGCCTTGCGCCGGACGGCCGCCTCGAGGGCCTCGGCGCGGCGTCCGCAGCGAAGGACAAGAAAAGACACAAAGGCCCCGATCCCCTGATGTTCGACTGGCTCTACGGCCTGGTCTCCAACGACCTGGCCATCGATCTCGGCACCGCGACCACCCTCGTCTACGTCAAGGGCAAGGGGATCGTGTCGGCGGAGCCCTCGGTCGTCGCCGTGCAAAAAGACGCGCGCGGCGGGCGGCGCGTGCTCGCCGTCGGCAAGGACGCCAAGGAGATGCTCGGCCGCACGCCGCACTCGATCACCGCCATCCGCCCGATGAAGGACGGGGTGATCGCGGACTTCGAGATCACCGAGGCGATGCTGCGCTATTTCATCCAGAAGGCGCACAACCGCCGCGCCCTGGTGCGCCCGCGCATCATCATCTGTGTGCCGCACGGCATCACCGAGGTCGAGCGCCGCGCCGTGCGCGAGTCGGCGGAGAACGCCTCGGCGCGTGAGGTCTACCTGATCGAGCAGCCGATGGCCGCCGCCATCGGCGCGGGGCTGCCGATCACCGAGCCCTCGGGCAACATGATCGTCGACATCGGCGGCGGCACCGCCCAGGTCGCGGTCATCAGCCTCGCCGGCATCGTCTACTCGAAGAGCATCAAGTGCGGCGGCGACAAGATGGACGCCGCCGTCATCAACCACATCAAGCGCAAGTACAACCTCCTGATCGGGGAGCGCACGGCCGAGAACGTCAAGTGCTCGATCGGCAACGCCTACCCGACCGACGAGGTCATGACGATGGAGATCAAGGGCCGCGACCTCGTCTCCGGGATCCCCAAGACCGTCACCATCAACTCCGACGAGGTACGCGAGGCGCTCTCCGAGCCGATCTACCAGATCGTCGAGGCGGTGCGGCACGCCCTCGAGGGCACCCCGCCCGAGCTCGCCGCCGACATCGTCGACAAGGGCATCGTGCTCGCCGGCGGCGGCGCGCTCTTGCGCAACCTCGACATCCTCATCCGCGAGGAGACCGGGCTGCCGGTGATGATCGCCGACGATCCGATGAGCGCGGTCGTGCTCGGCTCCGGCAAAGCGCTCGACTCGCTCGAGCTCCTGCGTGGTGTAGCGGTGCAATGAGGGAGCTCTTCCTCAGGCACCGCAAGACGATCGTCACCGTGCTCGGAATCGCTCTGCCACTCTTCCTGCTCTACGTGCATGGTCGCAGCCCGCGCAAGACGACGATCATCGAGCAGGCGCTCATGCAGGTGACGGGGCCCGTGCAGGGCGCCGCCAGTCGCCTCCTCTCGGGCCTGTCCGACCTGTGGAACGGCTACGTCGCGCTGGTCGACGTCGCCGAGCACAACGCCGCGCTCGTCGACGACAAGCGTCGCCTCGAGGCCGACTCGGCGCGCCTGGTCGTCGCGCTCGCCGAGAACGAGCGCCTGCGCCAGGAGCTCGAGTTCAAGCGCGCGCGCCGCGACCTGATCACCGTCGGCGCGCACGTCATCGGCAAGGATCTGTCGCCCTACGGCCGCATCCTGCGCATCGCGCTCGACGCCGGCAGCGAGAGCGGCGTCGCCGAGGGCATGCCGGTCGTCACCGCCACCGGCCTGGTCGGGCGCGTCGTGCGCGTCTCCAGCGACTATGCCGAGGTGCTGCTCACCGTCGATGCGCGCTCGGTCGTAAACGTGCGCGTGCTCGGCAAGGGCGTGACCGGGACCGTGACGGGCACCAGCTCGCCGTACAACTATGTCGCCCGCATGTCCTACCTGCACCGCGCGGAGCCGCTCGACATCGGCGATCTGCTCGTCACCTCGGGCCACGACAAGGTCTTCCCGCCCGGGCTGGTCGTCGGCACGATCCGCTCGCTCGAGGAGCGCCAGCGCGACGTCGAGTACGAGCTCCAGGTCACGCCCGCCGTGAACCTCGCCGATCTCGAGGAGGTGCAGATCGTCGTCGACGTGCTCGAGGAGCCGGTCGAGCCGCCGCCGGTCACGCCGACGGCCCCGGTCCCCGCCGCCGACGGAGGGGCACGCTGATGCGCGGCCTCGCCCTCATCCTGACGACCTTCCTCCTGATGGCGCTGCTCTCGCCGCTCCTGCACGACGCCGCCATCGCCCGCTACGTGCCCGACCTCGCGCTCGTCGCCTGCCTCTACGTCGGGCTGACGACCTCGCTCGAGAAGGCGATCGGCATCGGCCTCGTCATCGGGCTCCTCGAGGACGGCTTCACCACCGGCCAGGCGGTCGGCCTCGGCATGGAGATCGCCGTGCTCGCCGTGCTCGCCGCCGCCCGCCTCTCGCGGCGCCTGGTCCTGCGCGGCCCGCTCGGCGCGATGGTGCTCGCCTTCGGCATGAGCCTCGCCGCGACCCTGGTCGAGCTCCTCCTGAGCCTCGTCTTCGTGCGCAACTTCACCGAGGGCGCCTCCGGACCGAGCCTGCTCCTCGAGGCGATGGTGCCGCAGGCCCTCGTCACCGCGCCCTTCGGCGCAGTCGTCTTCTGGCTCTACGACCGGCTCGACGCGCTCACCTCGCGCAAGAACGAGTCGGTCTTCCTCTGAGCATGCACGGAGCGGAGTGAGCGCGCGCCATGCCGACCCTCGATGATCACGAAGACCCTGGAGCGCTGAGGCGGCGCTTCGGCGTGGTCGCGATCGTCTTCACGACCTGCTTCGTCGTCCTGCTCGGCCGCCTCTTCTACGTGCAGATCGTGCGCGGCGACGAGTACCGCGCCGCCGCCCGCACCTCGTTCACGCTGAAGGAGCGCCTGCCCGCGCGCCGCGGCGAGATCAAGGACCGCAACGGCGTCGTGCTCGCCAGGAACGTGCCGGTGCGCCGCCTGCGCCTCGCACCCGAGAAGCTCAGGAAACCCGAGGTTCTCGACGAGGTCATGGCCCACCTCGTCGCCGTGCTCGAGCTCACCCACGAGGAGGAGGGCGCCATCCGCGACAAGCTCGCGCTCGCGCAGGAGGCCAACCGCAGCGATCCCGTCAGCGTCGAGGATCAGCTCGTCGACGACCAGTGCCCCTTCGACGGCGCCACCCTCGAGCTGATGGCCGACGCGCCGCCCGAGGTCGACGCCCAGCGCGTGCTCTTCTGTCGCGAGTGCGGCCTCTACCACGAGCCGATCGCCGCCGACGCGACCTTCTGCCCGCACGAGCGCGCGCGCCTCGTCTGGGCCGGCGAAGGCGCGCACCGCCACGCCACCTGTCCCAAGTGCAAGCGCAACTTCGCCGCGAGCGCGGTCTGCCCGGTCGACGGCAACATCATGACCGCCACCGAGCACAACCTCGTCTGCCCGGTGTGCAAGCGCCGCTTCACCAACGAGGTCGCCGTGCTCGAGAGCCGCGGCGACCTGCCGGGCGTCATCGTCGACACGACGCTCATGCGCGAGTACACGCAGCCGTTCACCCTCGCGCACACGCTCGGCTACATCAACCGCGTCACGCGCGAGGACCTCGATCAGAACCCCGGCGTCTACCCGCTCGACGGGCGCAAGGGGCGCTCCGGGGTCGAGGCGGCGCTGGAGGCGATCCTGCGCGGCAAGGCCGGCGAGGTCGAATACCTCATGGGCACCAACCGCACCGTCGAGAACAGCCGCCGCCCCTCCGAGCCGGGCCTCGACGTGTGGCTCACCATCGACAGCCGCCTGCAGCGCGAGGTGCGCGACATCCTGCGTTACCAGCGCTCGGCCGCGGCCGTGGTGATGGAGCCGAACACCGGCGAGATCCTCGCGCTCTACTCGCACCCGGGCTTCGACCCCAACGCCTGGTCGGGACGCCTCTCGAAGGAGGAGTGGACGGCGACCTCGCAGAACCCCTACGACCCGCTGCACAACAAGACCGTCACCGCCTACGCGCCGGGCTCGGTCTACAAGATCGTCACCGCGCTCGCCGGGCTGCGCGAGGGCATCGTCACGCCCGAGTCGACCTTCTTCTGCCCGGGCCACTACACCTTCGGCGGCCGCGACTTCGGCTGCCACCTCAAGACCGGCCACGGCACCGTCAACCTGCACGACGCGATCAAGGGCTCGTGCGACGTCTACTTCTATCGCGTCGCCGAGCTGCTCGGCATGGATCGCCTCGCCGTCTACGGGCGCGAGTTCGGCTTCGGCGCGCCGACCGGCGTCGAGATCGCCGAGTCGGTCGGCCTCGTGCCGACGCGCAAGTGGCACGACGATCACACCCAGCTCGGCTTCCAGCCCGGGCTCACGCTCTCGGTCGGCATCGGGCAGGGCTCGCTCACCGCGAGCCCGCTGCAGGTGGCGCGCTCGTTCGCGGTCTTCGCCAACGGCGGGCGCCTCGTGCAGCCGCGCCTGGTCAAGCGCTACACCGACGCCGAGCGCCAGGAGGAGCAGGAGTTCCTCCCGGTCGACGAGCGCGTCATCGCGATGACGCCGCTGCAACACGCCGTGATCGAGGGCGGGCTGCTCGCGGTCGTCAACGATCCCGGCGGCACCGGCAAGGAGGCCGCCGATCCGCTCTTGAAGATCGCCGGCAAGACCGGCACTGCCGAGGCCGCGCAGAGCCGGCTCGGCGCCTCGCCAGAGGTCGCCAAGTGGCTCATGGAGGATCACGCCTGGTTCGCCCTCTACGGCCCGGTGCCCGATCCACAGGTCGTCGTCGTGGTCTTCCTCGAGCACGGCGGCTCGGGCGGCACCCACGCCGCACCGCTCGCGCGCCGCATCTTCGAGGCCTGGCGCCGGCTTGGCCTCTACCGCGTGCCGCCGCCCGAGCTCGAACCCGAGCCGAGCGCGCCCGGCCCCGGCGACGCCCTCGATCCCTCCGCACCCTCCGCGCCCGACCGGCCCGCGCCAGCGCCCGGCGACGACACGCCGACCGGCCCGCGCGCGCCGAGCGCCGGAGGTGCGCCGTGATGCGGCAGGGCGATCTCTCGCGCCACCACCAGAAGAGCGCGCTGCTCGACCCGTTCAACGTGCTGGCGATCCTCTCGATCGTCGGCCTCGTCGTCGCGAGCGTGGTCGCGCAGGCCGACGCGAACTACTACGCCGGCGGCCGCCAGTACGAGCGCCACACCGTGTGGATGATGATCGGCGTCGGCGCCTTCCTCGTCGCGGCGGTGATCGACCTGCGCTTCGTCGAGCGCGGCGCCTACGTCTTCTACGGCCTGTGCATCGTGCTCCTGCTCCTGACCCTCTTTGCCGGCACCTCGGTCAACAACTCCACGCGCTGGCTGCGCTTCGGCGAGATCAACATCCAGGCCTCCGAGTTCGCCAAGCTCGGCGTCATCCTCGCGCTCGCGCGCTTCCTGCACATGCGCCGCGCTCGCCCGCCGGGCGAGACCGCCACCCCGCAGGTCGGCAAGTATCGGCTGCGCGACCTGATCACGCCCTCGGCGCTCGCGCTGGCGCCGGCGCCGCTCATCCTCCTGCAACCCGACCTCGGCACGACCCTGATGGTGCTCTTCGTGGCGCTGACGATGCTGGCGGTCGAGGGGATCCAGCGCAGCGCGGCGCTGGTGATGATGGTCGGGCTGCTCGTCATCGTGCCCGTCGCGTGGAAGGCGGGGCTCGTGCAGCCCTATCAGAAGGAGCGCGTCTACAAGCTGGTCGACGATCGCTGGGAGAAGGTCGACGAGGAGACGGGGGTCATCCACGAGAAGCGTCGCACGCAGGCCGAGCAGGCGATGTGGGCGATCGGCTCGGGCGGCCTCTCGGGACAAGGCCGCAAGCAGGCCAACGCCCAGCGCATGAAGGTCTTCCCCGAGGTGCACACCGACTTCATCTCGGCGATGGTCGCGGAGGAGTTCGGCTTCGTCGGCCTGACGGCGCTGCTCTTCATGTTCTGGTGGCTCGTGATGTGGGGCCTCCGCACCGCCTTGGATTCGCGCGAACGCTTCTGTAGATTGGTGTGCACGGGCGTCGCCGCCCTCTTCGGCTGGCAGGTCTTCGTGAACGTCGGCATGGTCACAGGCTTCCTCCCGGTGGTCGGGGTGCCGCTGCCGTTCCTCTCGTACGGCGGCAGCGCCTTTCTGACGTTGCTCCTATGCCTGGGCCTGGTGCTCAACATCGCGCGCAAGCGGGGGCGCATGTGAGGCGGCTCGGGCCGGCCATCATCGCGCTCGCCGTGTCCGGCGGGTGCGGCGCGGGGATCTCCGATCTCGCCAGCTTCATCGGCGACCCCTTCGGCGAGATCTCCGACTCGGTGCAGGATCTGAACGAGCGCGAGCTCGAGGCGATCATGGCCGAGCTGATGTTGCGCTTCCGATCGTACCTCGAGCTGCGCGAGGCGATCCCCTTCGAGAGCCTCGCGCCCGAGCAATGCATGGACGAGGTGCGCGACACCGGCGAGCTCTTCTCCTTCGTCGCCGACGTCGATTGCGTCTTCGAGACCGATCCGGCCGAGGGCCGCATCCGGGTGACCCAGCAGCTCCTCGCCAGCGAGCCGGTCGAGGTCTTCCGCTTCGAGCTCGACTACGAGCGCGTCGTCCTCGGCGACCTCGAGGTGCACGGCTCCGAGCGCATCACCGAGACCGACGCCAGCGACGGCGCCAGCGTGCGCCGCCTCGAGCTCACCCAGAACGGCATCGAGCTCGACTACGAGTTCCGCGCCGGCCTCGAGGGCGGCGAGACCCCGGTCTTCGACTATCAGCTTCCCGGCCCCGACGGCGACGTGCTCGCGCGCATCACCAATCCGAGCAGCGCCGGCGGCTTCGTCACGGTCTTCCTGACCGGCCTCGACGGCACGCTCGCGTGCGAGGTGCGCGACAGCCTGTGGACGCCCGAGCGGCTGCCGCGCGGCTCCTGCGAAAACGGCCTCGTCTTCGGGCTGCCCGACTGATGGGGCGCGCACGCGCGGGCTCGGGTACGTTCCCCGCGGCCGGGGTCGCGGGCGGTGGCGCGCGCTTCGAGCTGCTCGAGCGCGTCGGCGTGGGCGGCATCGCCGAGATCCACCGCGCGCACCTCTTCGGCCTCGACGGCTTCTCCAAGATCGTCGCGCTCAAGGTGCTGCGCCCCGAGCTCGCCGGCGAGCGCGCCCACCGCGAGCGCTTCGGGATCGAGGCGCGCATCGGCGCCCTCCTCGAGCACCCCAACATCGCCGCCGTCTACGACTTCGTCGAGGTCGACGGGCGCCCGACGATCGTCATGGAGCACGTGGCGGGCCTCGACCTCCTGCAGCTCCTCGGGCGCCTCACCCAGCGCCGCCGCCGCCTGCCGCCCGAGCTCGCCGTGTACGTGGCCATCGAGGTGGCGCGCGCGCTCGCGCATGCCCACCGCCTGCCGTCCGCCGCCGCCGGCGTGCCGGGCGCGGGCAGCATCGTGCACGGCGACATCTCGCCGGCGAACGTGATGCTCGGCGAGCGCGGGCACGTCAAGCTCGTCGACTTCGGCGTCGCCGACATCAGCGCCGCGACCCTCGGCGTGCGCTCCTTCCGCGGCAAGCCCGGCTACGTCTCGCCCGAGGTGGTGCTCGGCCGCCCTTGCGACGCGCGCTCCGACCTCTTCTCGCTGGCGATCGTGCTCTGGGAGATGTTGACCCTCAAGCGCCTCTTCAAGGCCGACGACGACGCCGAGACCCTGCGCAACGTCGTCGAGGTGCGCGTCGAGGGTCGCTTCGCGCGCCACGACTACGTGCCGGCTCCGCTGCTCGACCTCATCACCCGCGCCCTGGCGCGCGACCCGGCCGACCGCTTCCAGAGCGCCGACGAGATGGCGGACGCGCTCTCGCGCTGGCTCATCGAGGTCGGGCTGCGACCAGGGCCGAGCCTGCTCGCCGCGTTCCTCGACGAGGTGTGTCGGCCGGCCCCGACCCCGGTCGGCGAGACCGCGCCCGAGCCGCCCGCGCCACCCGCTGCGTCCCTCGATTTGTCGGGGCTCGAGGCGGTGCTGGCCGAGATCGACTCCGCCCCGGCCGTGGGCGGGCTCGAGCGCCTCGTCAGCGGGCGCTGGCTGAGCCCCTTCGACGAGGTCTCGCCCGCGTCCGACGCGGGCGTGCTCGCGGCGCTCGACCCCTGGGTCCTGCCGGCGATCCTGATGCGGCTCGGCGCCTCGCGGGCGACCGGCGCGCTGACCGCCAGCGACGGGCTGCGCGAGAAGGTCGTGCACCTCGAGGGCGGGCAGGTGGTGCACGTCGCCTCCAACGTCGCGAGCGAGCTCCTCGGCCATCGGCTCACGCGCGCGGGACTGGTCTCGACCGAGCACGCGCACCGCGGACTCGAGCTCTCGGCCCAGACCGGGCTCAAGCTCGGGGACGCGCTCATCCGCCTGCGCGCGCTCGACGACGCGCGGCTGTCCGAGGCGCTCGACGAGCAGCTCGGGGCGCGCCTGTCGGAGCTCATGACCTGGTCGGCCGGGACGCTCGACTTTCAGCCCGGCCAACGGCTCGCCGAGGCGTCACGCCTGCGTGCGCGGCCCATGCTGCCGCTCATCGTGCGCGGCCTGCGCCAGTCGCTCTCGCCCTACCGCGCGGCGTCCGCGCTGGAGCCCTTCGCGCCGCGGCGCATGCACTGGTGCGCGACGTCGGGCGAGGTGATCGAGGCGCTCGAACCCGCGCTGCCCGAGGTCGTCTCGCTCCTGCTCACGAGCGATGCGACGGCCCGGGTCGGCGAGGTGATCGCGCGCGGGCCGAGCCCGCAGGCGTTCGCCCTGCTCATCGCCGCGCAGCTCGAATATGTGAGATTACTTTGAGTTTCATGGAGCGCTCGGGGCTGTGTCGAAAATCTCATTGTTTCTCACACGGTTCGTGGAATCGTTCTGACGTTGTCTCGTAAAAACAACAACTTTCAGAATTCTGCATGAGCGCCTTTTGACCCTACGGTTCGTCGCCCGCGCGGTCGATGAGGTCCCGTACACCGGCCAAGATTGAACCCATCAAACCTGGCCCGAGACGTGCGGGGGGCGCCGCGACCCCAAAGGACCCCGCGCACTGTCACCAGCGAGCGACCATGCGCGTGCCCGTCAACGCCGAGCGCGGTCCGTCCTCGCGTGCGCGCGCCGTCGCGGCGCCCTCACCTCTACTCCCTTCTTCCTCGCAACATCAGATCAGAAGGAGCCGCAAGCCATGTCTCGTGCCGACAGCATCACCAAGCTCATCAAGCAGCTCGCCTCCAACACGCCCGACCTCGAGGCCTCCGCCGTGATCGACAACGACGGCCTCATGATCGCCTCCGCGCTCGGCGCCGACGTCGACGACGACTCGGTCGCGGCGATGTCCGCGGCGCTCCTCGGCATCGGCGAGCGCATCGTCAAGGAGCTCGGCCGCGGCCAGTTCGAGATGGTCATGACCAAGGGCAACGAGGGCTACGTGATCCTCGTACGCTGCGGTCGCGACGCCGTGCTCTCGGTGCTGACCACCGCCAGCGCCAAGATCGGGCTCATCTTCCTCGATGTGAAGCGCACGGCGGCCGAGGTGGCGCGGCTCCTCGGCTGAAGAGGTCGACGATGGGCAAGCGCAGAGGCCAGCTCAAGGGCGCGCAGCAGAAGATCGACGACGAGCTCAAGGCGACCAACATCGTCGGGGGCTACATCGGCTCGATCATCTGCACCGATCAGGGCCTGCTCGTCGCGAGCGCCGGCGACATCCCCTCGGACGAGGCGCTCGCCGGCTTCGCGAGCCTCTTCGACGAGATCGTGCACCGGGGCTCGCGCCACCTCGGGCTCGGCGAGATCGACGAGGCCACCGTGCTCGACAAGAACGCCGGTCGCCTCGTGATCAGGCCCGTCTTCCCGCCGTCCGAGTGGGGCGCGCAAGGCTCGCGCCTCTTCCTGGTGATGTGGATGGACGCCGACGCCACCTGGCGCCGCAACGCCAACCGTCTGCTGGTGAGCTTGCGCGAGCTGCTCCTGCCGTTCGTCAGCAAGCCGATCTCCGAGAGCCCCGAAGAAGTCGCATCCGATTGAACGTCACGGAGGCGTGCATGCCGCAGTTCAACCACCTCAAGCGCGAGGTCTCGCTCAAGGTCGTCTATTACGGTCCGGGATTGTCGGGCAAGACGACCAACCTCGTGCAGCTCCACAACCGCTACCCGGAGTCGCAGCGCGGGCGCCTGGTCAAGCTCGACACCGAGCAGGAGCGCACGCTCTTCTTCGACTACTTCCCGGTCTCGCTCGGCACGGTGCGCGGCTTCGCGGTGCGCGTCGACTTCTTCACCGTGCCTGGGCAGAGCTACTACAACGTCACCCGCCGCACGGTGCTCGCCGGCGCCGACGGCGTGGTCTTCGTCGCCGACTCCGACCCGCGCCGCGAGGAGGCCAACCTCATCGCGCACGAGAACTTCCTGCAGAACCTCGAGCTCGTCGGTATCCGCGTCGAGACGCTGCCGCTGGTCTATCAGTGGAACAAGCGCGACGCCGAGCGGGCACTGTCGGTGAAGCTGCTCGAGGCGCAGCTCAACCCGCGGCGCGTGCCCTCGCTCGAGGCGGTGGCGGTCCGCGGTGAAGGGGTCTGGGAGACCGAGCGCACCATCCTCGCGCTCACCTTGAAGAGCCTGCGTCGCAGCGCGGGCGAGCCGGAGGCGGCATGATGACCACGAGCGTGAGCAACCGCGGCCGCCCCGCGACCGCACCCTACAACCGCCCGGTGCCGACCGAGGACGCCGACGCGACCCCCTTCTTCAGCGATGACGAGCTCCTGCAGGTGATGGCGCCGCCGCCCGCCGACCAGACGGTGCCCGCGCCCGAGGTCTCCGGACAGGCGCGCGCGCTGGCGCGCATGCTCGGCGCGCAGTACGCCGAGATCATCGCCCACTACGCCATCGACGCGCTGGCCGGGCGGCAGAGCAAGCACGCGCCCAAGCTCGAGCAGATCATCCGCAACTTCAAGCGGTTGGCGACCGAGATGGGCGACCTCGAGCTGCTGCGCCTCTACGAGCAGCTCGCCGAGCTGAGCGAGGCCTTCGAGAGCTCGCCGAGCGTCGACATGCGCATGCTCGCGAGCCAGCGTCTGCGCGACTGGGTGATGACCTTCGCCGATCTCGTCGGCGGCGAGGCGGCGCAGAAGCTGCGCAAGCTCGTGGTCTTCAAGAAGGGCGTGCACCCGCTGATCTCGCACCTCCGGGAGATCCGCGGCATCGGCGAAAAGCGCCTCGAGCGCCTCTACGCCGCCGGCCTCCTCACGACCGAGACCCTGGCCGAGGCCCACCCGGCGGAGCTGGGGCAGGTCATGGGCGTCACGCGGCGCCTGGCGCGCCAGGTGATCGAGGCGTGCCAGCGCTTCGCGGAGTCCCAGCGGCAGACGCACGTGCGCTCGCTCAAGAACGTGGTCGGCGAGGTCGCGCGCGTGCTGCAGAACGTCGACCCCAACGATGATTCGCACGTGCGCCTGGTGGCGGCCGTGCGCGAGACGATCGCCGAGCTCGAACGAGCCGTGCGCGAGATGGAGGCGTCATGGAATCAGCGACACGGATCCACCTGAACTGGAGCGACGTGGTTCAAAGGACCGCGGCGGCGTCCGGGGTGAGCAAGGCGCAGACCGAGCGCATCCTCGAGGCGTTCATCGACGTGGCCTACGGCGCGATCAAGAGCCTCGGCACCGTGCGCATCAAGCGCATCGGCACGCTGACGGCCGAGTGGCGCGGCGGTCGCGTGTTGCGCTCGCCCAAGGACAAGCGGCGCATGTTCCTCGACGGGCGCTACCAGGTGCAGTTCCGCGCCGCCGAGGCGATGAAGCGAGGGCTCGCGATCCTGTCGCCGCAGCTCTGGAAGGACGACGAGCACCAGGCGGCCTGGCGCCTGGCCGAGACGCTGCTCTCGGACCTCGAGCTCTATCACGCCGAGCGCGTGCCCAAGGCGCTCCTGGACTCGACGCCCGACGAGGTGGTGATCGCCCAGTGCGAGGCGGCGTTCGGGCCGCACTGGCGGCGCGTGATGGCGACGTGGACGAGCTCGGTGCCCGAGCGGGTGCGCGCGGCGCGTGACCATCTCGCGCACTGCGCGCGCGTGAGGTGGAGCCGCTGAGCGGGCGTGCGCCGCGAGCTCCGGGTTCGAAGTGAGAGAGAAGATCGAAGGCAACACAGACACAGCAAGGGGAACTCCCATGGTCGTTCG
>WYBB01000097.1 GCA_011526585.1 Deltaproteobacteria bacterium | reverse complement strand
TCGTCGATCTGGCGAAGGCCGGTGGGGTGGTGGCGAGCGCGGCGCTGGTGCTGGCGCGGCAGCACGCCGAGCCGCTGCGCGACGTCGAGCTGGTCTTGCCGGCGGGGCTCGTCGAGGTGGCGCCGGCGCGCGTCGCCGACCTCTGGCCGGGCGAAGAGCGGCTGGTCACGGCGCGCACGAGCACGCGTGAGCTGCGTGGCGAGGTGGTCCTGCGCGGCACGCTGGCCGGCGAGCCGGTCGAGCGGCGCTGGGCGATCGAGGTCACGGCGGACGAGCAGGCGGGCAACGCCTACGTGCCGCGGCTCTGGGCGGAGCGGCGGATCGCCGAGCTCGAGGCGCGTGACGATCTCGGGACCAAGGCCGAGGTGGTCAGGCTCTCGCAGGCGCACCACGTGCTCTCGCGGCACACGAGCCTGCTCGTCCTGGAGAGCCCGGCGATGGCCAGGGCCTTCGACGTCAAGGCGACGCGCGCGGTGGCGGACTGGGACGGCGAGGTGGCGGCCGCACATGGCGGGGGCGAGCTCACCGGCGCGAGCGGGGCGGTCGCGACGCCCGATCCCGTGGCCGCGTCGTTGGCCGAGGAGGACCCGAACTCCGAGCTCCAGGCGGGGCTCGAAGACGGTGCCGACGAGCTGGCCAAGGCCGGCCGCACGAAGAATCTCGAGAGCGGCGCCGGGCTCGGGTGGCGCGGCGAGGCGTCGACGGACGCGCCGATGGCACCGTCGCGCGAGCCGATGGAGGAGCCGCCGGTCGCGCGCGACGCGCGCGGCGGTCGCTGGGTGCCGATGAAGAAGGTCTGGTACAAGGAGGCGGCGATCCGCGAGCATGCAGGCGGCGTCGATGCGGCGGCCGAGCGTGAGCTGCTCCTGCGCGAGCGGCGGTTGGACGAGTTGCCCGAGAGCCGCGAGCGCACGATCGCGCTCGTGCGCTGGCATGTGCGCATGAACGCGCCCGAGCCGGCGAAGCGGGTGGCGACGCGTTGGCTCGACAAGGACCGCATGGACCCCGACGCGCTGGTCGCGCTCGCCGACATCGCCGCGCTGGAGGGTGACCTCGAGCGCTCGCGGGCCTTGCTCTCGTCGGCGGTGGAGGCCGATCCGCGGCGCGCCGCCTCGCACGAGCGCATGGCGCGTCTCTACGAGGCCGCCGGCGAGCCCGCGCTCGCGTGCGAGCATCGCCTGTCGCGCGCGCTGGTCGCCAGGAGCGACGTGCATGCCCAGGTCGACGCGGTGCGCTGCGGTGCGCGGGAGTCGCGTGTGCTCTCCGGGCTCGAAGAGGGCTTGCGCACGCGCGTCGAGCGCGCGCTCGATCGGGCGCCGCGGACGACACGTGTCAGCGGCCCTCTCAGGCTCGACGCGAGCTGGGAGCGCGCGGCTGATCTCGATCTGATCGTCGTCTCGCCCCAGGGCGAGGTCATGAGCTGGCAGGGAGGCGCCGAGCTCAGCGCCGAGGACGTCACCTCGGAGCACGCCGAGCGTCTGGCGCTGAAGGCGCGCGCCAACGGACGCTGGCAGGTGTTGCTCGCCCGCAAGGACATCGATCTGCGCGAGCGCGTCGAGGGCACCCTGCGCATCACCGCGCACGGCACCACGCGCAGGATCCCGTTCGTCATCGACGACGACGAGGCGGTCGTCGCTGTCGCGACGATCGACGTCAGCGCGAAGTTCCGCTGGGAAGAAGTGCGCCCCTGACAGCGCCGATCCGAGAGGCCCTGGGAGACCACCGGCTCTCGAAGGTCGCGCTCTTGGGAGCGGGCTGATACGATCACCCCGTGGCATTCGAACGCACCGCTCATGCAGCATGGGTCGCCTCGCCGGACGAGCGTCTGGCGACGCTCGACCGTATCGCCGAGATCGCGCGCCGACTCCCGGGGCTCCGCCTGGTCTACGTCTTCGGGTCGTTCATGAGCGGCACGACGTTTCGCGACATCGACCTCGGGGTCGTCTTCGATCGTGCGCCGAACTGGCAAGCACCCGCGCAGTTCGCGCTCGAGGTCGGGCGCGCCATCGGCGAGGGACCGGAGATCGATGTCGTCGTGCTCAACGACGCCGACACGCTGTTCAAGGAGCATGTCGCCGAGCACGGCTCGCTCGTCTTCGAGCGGGTCCGCGGAGATGCGACAGAGTTCCTCGCCATGACGCGCTCGGAGGCCATCGATCTGCGCGAGTGGCGGAGAACGCGCATCTTGGAGCAGCGACTTGGTCCGCAGTGAACGCCGGCTGGCCTTGCGGAGCGCCATCGAGGATCTGCGTCGCTACCGAGCGACCTTCGCGCTGCCGCACTTCCTGGTCGACCGTGACGCGCAGCGCCTGGTCCTGCACGCGTTATACGTCGCCACGCAGGCCAGCATCGACGAGGCGCAACAGCGCGTGAGCGAGTGGGGGCTCGAGAATCGTGGGACCTATCGGGATGCCTTCATCGTGCTCGCACAATCCGGTCGCCTCCCGCTGGAGCTCGGCGGCCAGATGGCCCTGTGGGCGTCGATGCGCAACGTACTGGCACACTTCTACCCCGTGCTCGATCTGAGGCGCGTGCACGCGGCGCTCGACGACATCGAGCAGATCGCGACGTTCGAAGCGTGGCTGCGTGCGACCGATGACGGTCCTTCGGAGGACCGGGACCCCTCAGGCTAGGAGCGCCAGCAGGTCGTCGCGCGTGAGCGCCGCGCCCCCCGCGGCGCCGGTGCCGAGCGCGGCCTCGGCCAGGCGGCGCTTGGACTCCTGCAGATCGAGGATGCGCTCCTCGACGGTGTCGGCGGCGACCAGGCGGTGCACGAAGACCGGCTTGGTCTGCCCGATCCGGTGCGCGCGATCGGCGGCCTGATCCTCGACGGCCGGGTTCCACCACGGGTCGAGCAGCACGACGTGATCGGCGGCCGTCAGGGTGAGGCCGGTGCCGCCCGCCTTGAGCGACAACAACAGGACCGGCGGGCCGTCCTCGGCCTGGAAGCCGTCGACCACCGCCTGCCGATCGACCGTCGAGCCGTCGAGGCGCAGAAACGGGATCGACGACGCCTCCAGGTGCGGCTCGACGCGGTCGAGCAGGCTCGTCCACTGCGAGAAGACGAGCACCTTGTGACCCTCGGCAGAGAGCTCGTCGACGAGCTCCATCAAGAGCTCGACCTTCGAGCTCGACCCGACCCGTCCCGCCGCGGCGGTCTCGTCCTGACCCGGCACGAGCCCGCGGTGGCACGCCGCCTGCCTCAGCCGCAAGAGCAGCTCCAGCGCCTGCAGCACGCTGCCGCCGCGCGCCAGCTCCTCCATGACCTCCTTCTGCGCCGCCGCCCTGAGCGCGTCATAGAGCGTGCGCTCGGCCTCGGACAGCTCGCAGCGCTCGACCAGCTCGGTGCGCGGCGGCAGGTCCGGCGCCACCTCGCGCTTGAGGCGCCGCATCACGAACGGCCGGATGCGCTGCCTGAGCTCTTGGGCCTTGAGCGCGTCACCGCCCGCGATCGGCGCCGCGTAGCGCTCGACGAACGCCTCGCGCGACCCGAGAAAACCCGGCTCCAGGAACGCCATCTGCGACCAGAGATCGTCGAGGCGGTTCTCGACCGGCGTTCCCGACAGACAGATCCGAAACGGCGCCGAGAGCCGATGCGCCGCCTTGGCCACCTGCGAGTCCGGGTTCTTGATCGTCTGCGCCTCGTCGAGCACGACCGTCTGCCAGCGCACCGCCGCCAGCTTGTCGATGTCCATGCGCAGGAGCGCCCAGGTCGTCAGCACCAGGTCCGCGTCCCCGCTCAGCGTCCGGTTCGGGCCGTGGTAGACCGCCACCTTCAGCCCCGGCCGAAAGCGCGCTGCCTCCTTGGCCCACCCCAGCAGCACGCTCGTCGGCGCGACCACCAGGGTCCTTCCCTCGACCGCGCACAGCGCCTGCAGCGTCTTGCCGAGACCCATGTCATCGGCCAGCAGCGCCCCGATCCCCGCCTGCCGGTGGAACTGCAGCCACGCCACGCCCTCCTTCTGGTAGGGCCGCAGCTCGGCCGCCAGGTCCGCCGGCAAGGCCGGCGCCGGCAGCCGCGCATAGTCCCCGATCAGCGCACGCAGCCGATCGAAGCGCGGTGGCACCGCCTGCCCGAGCGCCTCGCTCAGCTTGATGACGTCGCCGACCGCCGACGGCGGCAGCGCCTCGCGCTCGCCCTTGGCGGCGAGCAGGTTCGCGATCATCGGCCCGTACTGCGCCAGCCACCGCGTCGGTAGCGGCGCGAAGCCGCCCTCGGACAGCGGCGCCACCGTCCACCCGCGGCTCCACGCCTTCATCACCCGCGCCGCGTCCGCCTCGTCCCCGTCCGCGCTGGCGAAGCGCACCTCGAAGCGTCCCTCGCCGTCGATCGCCACCTTGCCGATGAGCGGACCGCCCTGCACGGTGAAGTCCTCCCAGGCCTCGCCTTCGATCGTCAGCAGGTCCTTGTTGGCGCCGCGCAGGAACCCGTCGAGCTTCTGCGCGAAGGCCACCGCGTCCTGCCCCTCGAAGACCGCGCGCCGCCCGATCTCGAGCCCGAGCCCCCCGAAGAGGCGCCGCGCCAGCCGCTCCTCCGCGCCCTCGTCGCGAAACGGCACCGCGCGCGCGCCGTCGAGGATCGTCAGCGACCCGCGATCGACCCGCGCGATCGGCGGGTCGCCATAGACCAGCGTCGGCAGGACGCTCAAACGATCGTCGTCCTCCTCGGTCGTGAGCACGAGCCGCGGCGGCTCCACCTCGCCACCGCGCGGCAGCCGGCGGCTCGTCGCGTGCACCGGGATCGACCTCTCCAGGCGCTGCATGAGGCGCATCAGCTCCGGCACCTCGTCCGCCGAGTACGGCCGCCCACGCTCGAGCACGCGCCGCTCGCCCTCGGGGATCCCCGCCTCGGCGTCGACCGGCCGCAGCACACCGTCGACGAGCGCCGCGCCGTTTCGGAACAGCCGCTCGATCGCTGGATCGGGGACCAGGCGCGCGAAGAACCCGCGCCCCGCGTCCTCGACGATGAGGTGCGGCACCACCGCGCGCGTCGACACCGCGACCTCCGCGCCGCCGAGCGTCACCCGACCGCCGCACTTCGCCAGCGCCGCGATGAGCTTGCCCATCTCCACGCGCGGCACCTTGCCGCGCCGCCACGTGCCCAGCGCCAGATCGACCTCCAGGTCGCCCGGCGCCGTCACGATCGTCGGCGCGCCGAACGCCGCGCGCTCACCGAGCAGGACCGCGTGCGGCACCTCGTGGCTGCCGTCGACCGAGCGCATGCGCTCGATCGCCAAGACGCCGTCCTCCTCGCTGAGGCGATAGACCAGGCGCGCCACCTCGGGGCGGTGCGTCGGCACCTCCTCGCCGGTCTTGTCGGCCGAATGCAGCGCGATGATCGCGGCGGCCACGTGCTCGCAGACCTCGGCCGTGCTCGGGCACTCGCACTGCCAGTCGAGGTCCTCCGGGTAGAGCTCGACCTCCAGCGCCTTGCCGCGCCCACCGGCCAGCACGACGAAGCTCACCGAGTCGTCCTCCTCGGACTCCTTGACGACCTTCTTCTCGCGCGCCAGCGTCACGCCGCTCGACCACACCTGAGGCGTCGCCTTCTTGCGGATCGCGTTGAACAGCTTTTCGAATGTCTGCACGCACCCAGCCTGCTTGCAGTGAGCTATGGGGCCGATTCGGCCGAGCCTTCGTAGAAGGCGCCCTCGATGGTGAGGTAGGCGTTGTCGCGCGCGACCTCGCGCACGTCGATGTTGATCACCGTGCCCGCCGGCACCGCGCTCGTCAGTGAACCCAGATCGATCGACGGCAGCTCGAAGCTCGCGCCCTCGGTGAAGCTCGACAGGAGCTGCGGCACGAGCGTGCCCTGTACCAGGCTGATCACCGCCTCGTCGTTGCCCGCGAAGCGCCCCTCGTTGGTGATGACCTCGATCCACATCGGGTCGAGCTCGCCGAGCACCAGCGTCGCCACCAGCGCGCCCGCCTCGTTCGGCGCGAATTGCACCGTCACCGGCGCCTCGGTCAGGAGCCAGAGCCCGAGGTGCATCGGCTCGCCCAGGAAGTTCGCCTGCGCCTCGATCCACAGGTCGCCGAGCACGACCCGCTCGAGGATCTTCTCCTGGTCGGCGCCGCACGAGTCGAAGACCGGCGGCAGGAGCGCGTCGACGACGATGGTCGCGTCCTCGAGCCCGAACTCGCCGACCAGCGCCGCCGACTCGTTCGGTCCGAGGTTCAGGGTCAGCGTGCCGCCCTCCCAGATCGCGAAGAGCAGCTGGTTGATGAAGTCGTCGTGCAGGCCGACCACGACCGGTGCGGGCGGCGGGAAGGAGAGCGCCGCGGGCGGCGCGCAGCCGACGTGCTTGATGCTGCCGAGGTGCTCGCGTGGTCGCTGCGGCGTCTCGGCGACGACGAGCCCGTCGAGGCGGATCTGCGCGCGCTCGGGCGCGATGTCGACGCCCTTGGGCGTCGTCCTGAGCGCGATGACGTTGGCGGGCTGTCCGGGGATCGGCGAGGGCACCTCGAAGCGCTCGTCGATGGTCAGCGCCGAGAAGAGCTGGTCGAGCGCGTCGGCGAGCTCGTTCTGGATGAGGTCGATGACGAGCTGCTCGAGCGCGGCGATCAGCGGCTCGCGCAGGTAGGTGACGACGAGATCGATCGCCGCCTGGCCGAGCCCGGTCGGGTCTTCGATGCGCACGTCGAGGCCGTCCATCTCCATGGTGGTGTTCTCGGTGCGCGCGACGGTCTCGCCGCCGACGATGGCGAGGAAGATGTCGGTCTCGAGCAGCACGCGGTCGGTCGAGACGTAGCCGGGCAGCGGTTGCAGCGGGCGCTGCTGACAGATCACCGGCACGTCGCACGGGAAGTAGAGGATGATCGAGCCGACGAGCTTCACGAGCTCGACCCGCAGGTGGATGCGCCCGGGTGTGAGCGTCATGGTCACGTTCACGTCGTCCATCGTCACGTCGTCGAACTCGATGGTGCACTTGCCGCCGATGCAGTCGAACTCGGTCAGCGGGCTCGGCAGGAGGCTCGCGATGTCGAGGTTGTCGACGATGAACTCGAAGAGGTGCGCGATGTCGTCGCGCACCGGCTCGTCGTGGTCGAAGTCGTCGAAGACCTCCTGCATCAGCACCAGCACGAGCGCGTTGTCGACGCCGTCGCTCTCGAAGGTGCGCTCGGTCAGCGCGAAGTAGTCGCTCGAGCGCTCGACCGCGCGCGTGGCGACGGCCTCGTTGCCCCAGGGGTCGAGCGCGTGCACGTCGAGCAGGTTCACCGCGTAGCGCAGCGGCACCTCGAACGAGAAGTCCCCGCCCTCGGGCGGCACGGGGATCGCCAGCTCGCCCACGCGCAGCGCGCCGATGCGCCCGAGATTGTCGCTGACCGAGCCGCTGAGCGTCACGGTGGTCAGGGTGTCGGTGACGACGCCGCGCTCGGGACTCGTGAGCACGAGCAGGGGGCGCGTCTCGTCGACGACCAGCTCGCCCGAGGCGGTGAGCGCCGGGTCGCTGACCGCGGTCGCGGTCACGGTGTAGATCCCTTCGAGATCGAAGCGGATCTTGTCGTTGTTGCTCCCGACGATGCGGTGATGTCCCGCCGGGCTCGCATCGATCATATGGATCGGCACGTCACCTGCGATCGGGTTGCCGTAGGCGTCGACGCCCTGGCCGATCGGCGTCACCTGTTGCAGGAGGCGATAGCCGAGCTGCTCGGGCTCGAAGCGCAACCTGAGACCGGCGACCGCGCCGGGCACCACCGTCAGGGTGGCGCTGGCGCGCGCACCTTCGTCGACGTTGGCCGCGTAGCAGAGCACCTCGTAGCTGCCGACCGCGGTGGCCGACACGGCGCTGACGCCGTCGACCGTGACGCTCTCGGGCGGCGTCACCTCGAGGCGCAGGTTCGCGCCCGCGGGGTTGCCGTGCTCGTCCTCGGCGACGCAGCGCACGCTCGCCGGCTCGCCGGCCGCGACCGTCGCGGGCTCCAACGCGATCGAGGTGCGCACCGCGGGACCGGCCAGGACCTCGAGTGTCGCCGGCGTGGCGTCGACGAGGCCGAGCTCGGGGTCGTGGCACTGCACCTGGTGCACGCCCGCGCGGTGGGAGAACATCTCCATGCCCTCGACGTAGACGAGCTCGGTCGGCTCGACGCCGATCGCGAAGGTGCCGCCTGCGAGCGGCTCACCGCGGCCGTTGACGCGGGTGCAGAAGATCTGCACGCGCTCGCCGACGCCGACCAGCGCCGGGCTGACCGCGGTCTCGAGCGTGACGG
>WYBB01000096.1 GCA_011526585.1 Deltaproteobacteria bacterium | reverse complement strand
CCTGCTCGCGGTCACCGGCGAGAGCGGGCGAGCCGAGGCACTGATCGCCGGGCTCGAGGTCGGCGCCGATCACCTGGTCGGCGCCGAGCGCGGCCTCGTGCTCGAGCGCCTCGCCAGTTGGAGTCGCACACCCGAGGCGCGCGACAAGGCGCTGGCGGTGATGCACGACCTCTTCGTCCAACGCGCGCCGAGCCCCGACGAGCGCGCGATCAAAGCGCGCCTGCTCGCGCTGCAGGGCAGGAAAGACGAGGCGCTCGCGCTGGCGGCCGAGCGCCTCGCCGGCGACCCGAGCGACGCTCGCCTCGTCGCGGAGATGGCCAACATCGAGTCGATCGTCGGGGAGCTGAGCGCGGCGCGCAACCGGCTGGCCGGGCTGCGCGAGACCGGCCGCCTCGACGACAGCGGCCACAACGAGATCGCGTGGCTCGACCTCTGCCTCGGCACGGTCGACGTCGACTCGCTCGAGAGCGCCCGGCGCGCGGCCAAACGCGGCAACATGGCCGCCGTGCACACGCGCGCGATGATCGAGGTCGAGCGCGGCCTGCTCGACGACGGCGCCGAGTCGGCGCGCCGCCTGGTCGGGGACGACGATCACGTCTCCCCGAGCGTGTGGCTCGTGACCGGTCGCATGGCCGAAGCGCTCGGCCTGAACGAGCTGGCGATTCGCTACTACGGCGAGGTCACCGGCGAAGGCGAGATCGCCGGCCCGACCTCGTCCGAGGCGGTCGCCAAGGCGCGCATGGCGCGACTGCGCTGAGTCGGGCGATGGCCCTCCTGCCCCAGGCGTTCTATCGCCGCGATGCGCTCACGGTGGCGCACGACCTGATCGGGACCCTGCTCGTGCGCGACGAGGTCGTGCTGCGCGTGACCGAGGTCGAGGCCTATCGCGTCGGGGACACGGCGAGCCACTGCCGCGCCGGCAAGACCGCGCGCAACGCGCCGATGTGGGGCCCGCCCGGGCGCGCCTACATCTACCTCTGTTATGGCCTGCACCAGATGTTGAACCTGGTGACCGACGAGGACGGCGTCGGCGCGGCGGTGCTGGTGCGCGCGGCCGAGCTCGTCAGCGGCGAGGCCACCGTGCTCGAGCGCCGCCGCTGGACCCGCCCGCTCTCGCCCGCGCTGCTCACCGGCCCGGGCCGCGTCGCGCAGGCGCTCGGCCTCGACACGACCATGAACGACCACCCGCTCTATCGGCGCGGAGGCCTCGAGCTGCACGCCGCGCCCGCGCCCCGCCCGCTCGCCGTCGGCCCGCGCATCGGCATCGACTACGCCAGCCCCGAGGACCGCCAGGCCCCGTGGCGCGTCGCCGTCGCGGAGTCGCGTTGGGTCGCCTAACGCCACGCGCTCTCCACCGTCGGCGACGCGCACCGGGGATCGCTCAGTAGCGGTTCTGCCCGTCGGTCGAACCGCGATCGCCCAGCGCGCCGGTGAAGCTCGACGCCACGCGCGAGAGATGGCGCGCGCGACGAGACGCGTAGCCCTGGACCCCGGCCACGGCGCTGCGTCCGTTGTCGTAGCGGTTGTACTCCTCGTCCATGTTGGAGCGTCCGGCGGCGCGCTCGAGATCCGAGGTTCCGTGGGGCCTCTGCTGGAAGTGTCGGATGTCGTCGCGCATGTCGACCACGGCGATGGCGGCTTCGCAGCGTTTGATCTCGCCGTCGAAGATGAACTTGATCACCGCCCCGCCATGTTCGCCGCCGGCCCGACGTAGTCCTTGATGTTCTGTTGCCGTCTTGCGCGGGACACCAGAGCCAGCAATGGCGCGGGGGCGTGGGCCGACCTGGCGTCGGAGCGTGCGCACCGTGCGTGCGCGGAGCGTGCGCCGAGCGTGCGCCGGCGACGCCGCGCGAGACGTCAGGGCGCGGGCCCCTCGTTCCCCCGCTGGGTGGCGGCGCGAGCCGCGAGCTGGCGCGCACGGACCAGCTCACCGCACGCGCTGGCGCACACCGCGGCCCGTGCGAGCGCGGTGGCGATCATCGGATCGCGCAGCGCGACCGCGTCGACGATCGTCTGGGTGATCGCGAAGCAGGTGTCGGCTCGAGTCCAGTCGCCGCGCCGCGCGGCGAGCCAGCCCGCCAGCGCGTTGGCGGCGGCGAGCGGCGGCTGCCAGCCGAGCCGCTCGAGCGCGCGCATGGCCTCGTCGAGGTGCGGCTCGGCGGCGGCGTCCTCCTCGAAGCGCAGGTGGAACCAGGCGAGGTTGAGCTCGTCGAGCGCGAGGTCCGCGACGCCGATGCCGACCCCGATCTGGCGCGAGCGGGTCAACATCTCGAAGGCCTCGTCGCGCAGGCCGAGCTCGATCGAGGCGCCGGCGATATCGGTGGCCGCGGCCGCCATCGCGTGCAGCGAACCCAGTCGTTCCGAGAGCACCAGCGCCTCGCGCGCCGCCGCGAGCTGGCGAGCGTGATCACCGCGGACCCGCGCGAGCACGCTGACTGCGCGCAAGACGCCGAGCCGCTCGGCGGGCTCCTGCAGGCGCGGGGTCACCGCTGCGAGATCGTGCTCGGCCTCGTCGAGACGCCCGAGCCAGCACATGACGTTCACGCGCGACAGGCGTGCGCGCGCGCGCTCGAGCGGGTCATCGGACTCGGCGATGAGCGTCTCGTAGAGCGCCTGGGCGCGTTCGAGCTCGCCGAGCGTGCGCACGATGATCGCCAACAGGCGGAGCGCACGCCGGCGCTGGGCTCCGATGGCAGCCGCCGCCAGGTGCTCGACCGCCGGGCGCACCGCCTGATCGCCGAGATGCCAGCGCGCCTCGGCGACGATCAGCTCGGCGTCGATGCGAGCCGGGTCGGCGGGGTCGGCGGCCAGTCGCGCGAGCGCCATCTCGCCGAGGCGCACGGCGTCGGCGAGCGCGTCGAGCTCGAACCTGCGGCGCGCGGCGGCGATGAGGCGCTCCGCGGCCTCGGGCGCGTCGATGGCGACGAGGTGCAGCGCGAGTGCGACCGGCTCGGCCTGCGTCCCCTCGGCGACGAGCGCGTCGATCCAGGCGCGATGCCCGGCGACGAGATCATCGACCTCGGCACGCAGGGCGTCGCGCAGGATCGGCGACGCCAGGGACAGGATCCCCTCGCCGCGCGGGATCATGAGACCCAGCCCGATGGCGCGCTCGGCGAGCGCCAGGAGCGGCTGGTCGCGCACGACGCGCCCCCAGCGCGCCAGCGTGAGCGGTGCCTCGGTCAGCGCCGCGAGCGCCAGTGCCCGGCGCTCGGCGGGCGACCACACGGCGAGCATGCTGCGCGTCGCCTGGGCGGGATCGGGAGGCAGCTCGGGCAGGCCACCGGCCAGCGACCAACCCTCCGCGGACTCGACGAGCCGGCCCTCCTCGATCCAGCGCGCCAGGAGCGCAACGAGATAGCCCGGGTGACCCGCCGCGCGCGCCTCGACCAGCGACGCGAGCGTGGGCTCGAGGCCGAGCATCGAACGCAGGAGCACGCCTTGCGCGACACGATCGAGAGGACCGAGCTGCATCACCTCGGACCCGACGCGCGCGAGCCGCGTCACCACCGCCTCGTCGGCGCTCGCGACCAGCACGAGCAGCGCCACCTGCAGCGCGCGATCACCGGCGGCCGCCCGCGCCGCGAGCGAGAGGACCTCGGGCGGCGGCCTCCCGTCGAGCGCGAGCACGACGAGGCGCCGCTTCGCGAGCGCGCCCACGATCTGCACGAGCAGCGCCTCGGTCCCTTCGGGGCGGAGCCCGCTCAAGACGTTCCCGAGCGCGTCCGCGAGCCAGACCGAAAGACCGAGGTGACGCATGCGCTCGACGAGTCGCGCGCGCGAGACCGTGACCGGCACGCCGAGGAGCTGCGCGACGAAGCCAGGCAGGTCGCCGACGTCGTGCGTGCGCGCGATCACCTGCGGCACGCGCTCGGCGCATTCGCTCAACGCGTGGGCGACGAGGCGCGTGGCGCCGATCCCCGACGGGCCAGTGATGACGACGACGCGCGGCGCGCGGCGGGCGAGCGCCTCGTCACGCACGCTCGCCAGGCGGGCCTCTTCGGCACGACGGCCGACGAGCGGCAGGAGGCGACGCGGCATCACGCTGTGCTCCGCGCCGCGCGCGACCTCGTCGTGAAAGGTCGTGGCGTTCAACGTCAGGAGCGAGCGCGCATCGTGAGCGGCGCGGCCGGTCTCGTCCTCCGCCGCATGAGCCCGGGCGCGCACGGGGGGTCGATCGGATGAGTCCGCGGGTGTGCTCTCCAGCGCAGCGAGGGTGACAAGCGCCTCGGCGGCGCATGACGGGCGGTCTTCGGGCTCGGGTGCGAGCAGATCGCGCAACCAGCGCTCGAAGCCCGCCGGCACGGGGAAGCGCGGCGTGAAGGTCGGCGGCGTGGCCACCCGCAAGCTCCACTCGAGCCGCGTCGAGCTCAGACCGCCAAACGGGGGATGACCGGTGGCCAGGTGCCAGGCGGTGGCGCCCAGGCCGAAGAGATCGCTCCAGGGTCCCTCGGCGTCGGCGCGGCCGGCGGCCTGCTCGGGCGCCATGTAGGCGGGTGTCCCGATGCGCGCACCCGGCCGGGCGAGCGCCAGGCCGAAGTCGACGAGCCGCACGGCGCGCGGCGAGAAGGCCCCGGCGGCGACGACGATGTTCGACGGCTTGACGTCGCGATGGAGGAGACCGGCGGCGTGCGCGTGCGCGAGGGCACGCAGCACGGCCGTGAGCGTGGGCTGGAGGCGTGGCCAGTCGAAGCGATCGAGGTGCTCGATGAGCGAGCCGCCGACCGCGAGCTCCATCACGAACCACGGCGTGCCCGGGACGAAGGGCACGTCCGCCGGCGGCCGCGGTGGCACGCGCCCTTCATCGAGCACCGGCGCGATGTGCGGGTGATCGAGGCGCGCCAGCGCGAGCGCCTCGCGCGACACGCTCCAATCGGGCGCGGGAGGACGGTCGGGCGTACCCGACCGATCATGAAGACGTGTGATCCCCTTGAGCGCACCACGCCGGCCGCTGCGCTGATGCACCACGCGCCAGACGAGGCCGCTGCCACCGGCTCCCAGCGGCGCTTCGAGGCACCAGTCGCCCAGGCGCGGGCCCGCGGCCGGCGCGCTCGCGCTCACCGCTCGATGCCGAGGCGACGCATGACGCGGTAGAGGGCGAAGCGGTTGCTCAGCCCGAGACGGCGGGCTGCGGCCGTGACGTTGCCGCGCGTGAGCTCGAGGGCGGCGCGAACCTCGGCGCGCATGACGTCGTCGTCGAGTCGCGAGGGCGACTCCGCGCCGCTCGATCCGGGAGCGCCGCCCGCGAGCTCGCGCGCCAACACCGCAGGCGTGCGCACGCGCGGCCCATCGCCGTCGTGGCGGTCGACCTCGAGGAAGGCGGCGTAGACGAGCGCGGTGAGCTCGCGCACGTTGCCGATCCACCGCGGCTTCATCAAGAGCGCGGCGACGAAGTCCGGGGCGAGCGAGAGCTCCGGCCCGCGCGGGCCCTCGGCGAGGCCGCGCGCGTAGAGCTCGGGGGTCTCGGCGCGCACGCGCTCGACCAGGTGGTTGACCAGCAGCGGGATGTCGGCGCGGCGATCCTCCAGCCCCGGCACCTCGATGCGCAGCGGGAAGCGCTGGAGCAGATCGGGCTTGAGCGTTGCCGGATCGCGGTGGGTGGCGGCGACGAGGCGCAGGTCGGATCGGCGCACGGTCGCCTCGCCCAGACGCTGGTACTCACCGGCCCGGTCCAGCACCCGCAGGAGGTGTGCCTGGGCGTCGTGGGGCAGCTCGGCGATCTCGTCGAGGTAGAGCACGCCGCCGTCGGCGGCGCCGATGAGACCGGGGCGCCCCTTCATCGCCGGGTTCGGATAGCCGGCGACGTTGCCGAAGAGCTCGGCGTCGATGAGCGTGTGGGGGATGGTCGCGGCGCTGCGCGCGACGAAGGGGCGGTCCGCGCGGGGGCCGGCGCGCGAGAGGCCGCGCGCGACGAGCTCCTTGCCCACGCCGGAGGGACCGAGCACCAGCGTGTGCAGATCGAGGCGCGCGATCTGGGCGATCCGATCGCGGAGCTCCCAGGCGGGTGGTGACTCTCCGACGAGGCCGAAGGCGTCGGCGTGGCCGAAGGCGAAGTCCCCGACGGCGCCGCTGGCGGGGCCAGCGGTCAGCTCGAGCGCGCGCGCTTCGATGAAGAGCACGAGCCGATCGGCGACCTCGAGGACATCGCCCACGACGAGCTCACCACCGTCGAAGGGTCGGCCGTTGACACGCAGCGCGGCGCGCCCGGGCCTGACCTGAAGAGCGGCGCCGGCGCAGGTGACGTGGAGCGCTTCGCGCGAGAGCGCCGGGTCGGACAAGGCCACGGTCGCCGCGGTGGCGCCAGGACGCTGCCGCACCGGCAAGAGGCGCGGCACGCCACCGGCCCTGGGCTCGTGGCCACGCCCGAGCACCCAGCTCGGCGACAACGCGCTCAGCGGCAGGAAGACCTCACCGGCGCGGTGCGGCTCATCGGCCGACCACGCGAGCACGAGCGCGGGGACCCGGGCGCTCGAGGTAGCGCGCGGTCGATCGCGCCTCGGCTCTTCGGTCGTGTGCATGTTCTCAGTGACGAAGGTGGCGGGAGGCACCCGCCGCTGTCAACCGACGCGCGCGCGGCGAAGGTGGTCAGCGCTCGACGCTGCTCAGCGCGAGCCGCGCTTCTTGTCGAGCGAGGCCCTGACGAACGCGGCGAACAAGGGGTGCGGCGCCAGCGGCCGGCTCTTGTACTCGGGGTGGAACTGCACGCCGACGAACCACGGGTGCGCCGG
>WYBB01000095.1 GCA_011526585.1 Deltaproteobacteria bacterium | reverse complement strand
CGAGGACGCGATCTTCGCCGCGACCGGCGTCACCGACGGCGATTTCCTCGACGGCGTGCGCTTCCGCAAGGGCGGGGCCACCTCGAGCTCGGTCGTGATGCGCGTCGCCACCGGCACGATGCGCTTTTTGACGGCGCACCACGACTTCATCCGCGGCCGCATGTTCTGATAGAAGTCGAGACCGACGCGCGCGCGCGCGTGAGACACGGGAGGAACGACGTGAGGATCATCGACGGCCTCGAGATGGTGTGCTTCTGCAAGTCCAAGCACTTCGAGCTCGAGTATGGCGGCAAGGGCACCTACGTCGACCGCAAGGGCGAGCCCGTCGACGACCTCGTCGACATGGCGTGCTACGTCTGCACGGCCAGCTACTACACGCGCGACTCCGACATGATCCCGTTCTGTCCCAACTGCGGCGCCTTCGATCGCAAGCGCTTCTCCGAGCAGAAGGAGATCGCCGAGTTCCTGCGGGGCCAGGACTTCAAGTGGCTCGCGCAGAAGGGACTCAAGGCCTACATCGTCAAGAAGCCGGCGGCCGGCTGGGAGCTGAGGTTCGCCCCCAGCGCGGGTGACCTCCAGAGGACCGGGGCCTACGACAAGGTCATCGATCTGGCGGGCTGACGTGGTGGAGCGACGCCTGGTCACGAGCCTCGTCATCGTCGGCGACGAGGTGCTCTCCGGCAAGGTCGTCGAGCAGAACGCGGCCTTCCTGATCAAGCGGCTGCGTGAGCTCGGCGCGCGCGTGCGCGAGGTGTGCTTCGTCGAGGACGAGATCGAGGCGATCGCCGAGGCGATCGCGCGCAACCGCGCGCGGGCCGATCGCGTGATCGTCACCGGCGGGATCGGGCCGACGCACGACGACGTGACGATCCAGGCGGCGGCGCGCGCGCTCGGCGTCGAGGTGCACGAGGACGAGGCGCTGCTCAGCCAGATCGCCGAGCTCGGCAAGGCCGGCACGCGCCGTGGGAGCGCGAGCGTCGCCGAGCTCTCGCAAGGTGAGCGACGGCTCGCGCGCGTGCCGCGCGGGGCGTGCCTCGAGTGGGGGCGGGCCGGCGTGCCCTGGCCGGTGACCCGGGTCGAAAATCTCTGGTTCTTCCCGGGGGTTCCGCCGCTCCTTCAGGCGCTCTTCGAGGGCGTGGTGCACCACTTCTCGGGCTCGCCACCGATCTTCTCGGAGGTGCTCGAGCTCGACACCGACGAGGCGACGATCTGCGAGGCGCTCGACGCGATCGTCGCGGCGCACGACCAGGTGGCGATCGGCTCGTACCCGCGGCGCGAGGCGGGAGCATGGCAGCTCAAGCTGACGTTCGAGTCGCACGACCGCGCGGCGACCGAGGCGGCGTTGGCCGCGGCGAGGAACGCGTTCGCGGCGTACTCCCGAGGGGGATGAAGATGAAGACGATCTGCGCAGCGCTCTGGCCGCTCCTCCTGGTGGCGCTCGGCGGGTGCCCCGACGAAGGCAAGCGCCCGCTCGGCGCCAACTGCACCTCGCACGACGAGTGCCAGTCCGGCGTGTGCGGCGGCGGCGTCTGCCTCGACCCCGACGGCGACGAGGACCTCGACGGGCTCATCAACAAGATCGAGGCCGGCCTCTCGACCGACCCGGTCGAGGGCGACAGCGATGGCGACGGCAAGCCCGACATGGCCGAGGTCGGCGCGATCGAGAGCCCGATCGACAGCGACGGCGACGGCAAGATCGACGCGCGCGAGAGCGCGACCGCCGACGTCGACGCCGACTGCATTCCCGACGAGCTCGATGGCAACGACGCCTTCTCGGACCTGCCGAGCGAAGCCTTCCCCAACGCCTGCGGCGACGGCAAGCCGGTCGGCAACGGCCCCAAGCCCGGCGATCCGGGCGACGGCGGCTCGGCGGCGTGTCGGGCGATCCGGACCCACCTCGGCGGCACCTGCGCGGAGCCCGTCGGGATCGCGCTGGCCGAGTGCTTCGATCCCAAGGGCTGCATGTCGATCGAAGACCTCGGCGAGGCGGTGCAGCGCATCGTCTTCGAAAACGGCGCCTACCTCGAGCAGCACGTCGAGTCCGAGGTGATCAAGTTCGTCTCGTCGAGCGGAAAGCTCTGCGCCGAGGCCGATCTCGTGACCGACGCCGAAGACCACTCGGTCTACACCTACACGATCGAGGGCCGGAGCTGGACGCTGACGGTGTGGCACGAGACCGGCGCGGTCGAGGTCGTCTGCGCCGACGGCACCAAGGTCACGCTCACGAGCGAGGCGACCGCGGCGATCGGCGCGTGCCAGGGCAGCGCCTACGAGTTCTGCGACGGCGTCTTCCCCACGGCCTGCACGAGCGACGCCGAGTGCGGCGGTGGCACGACCTGCTGCTTCTACACCGACACGGTCGCGTACTGCGTGCCCCCCGAACAATGCCCGAACTGAGCGACGCGATCAGGACAACGCGGGGCGGCGATCGTGCCAGGGGCGGGCGACCTCGAGCTCGGCGGCGAGGCGGAAGAGGGTCGCCTCGTCGCCGAAGCGCGCGACCCACTGCGTGCCGATCGGCAGGCCGTCGGCGCTCCAGTGAAGGGGCAGGGAGATCGCGGGCTGGCCGGTGAGGTTGAAGAGCTGGGTGTTGGGCGTGGCGTCGAGCGCGTTCTTGGCGAGCACGTCCTTGGCGCGCATCAAGAGCGCGCGGGCCGGGGCGGCGCTGAGCGCGGCGATGAGCGCCTTCTGCGCGCCCTTGGGGGTGAAGGCGCCGAGCTCGGCGGGCGGGCGCGCGGCGGTCGGCGTGAGGAAGACGTCGTAGGTCTCGAAGAACGGCGCGATCTGGCGGTGCACGAGCTGGATCGTGTGCATGGCGGCGGCGTACTCGCCGGCCGAGAGCTTGTCGCCGATGAGCTTGAGGAGCCAGGTCGGCCCCTCGAAGTCGCGCGCGCTCGGGCGCTTCTGGGCGAAGGCGGCGGCCTGCGCGACGCCGGCGTGGGTACCGGCGGCGATGACCGTGAAGTAGGCGGCGACGAGCGGCTCCTTGTCGAAGCGCGGGCGATCCTCGACGACCTCGTGGCCGAGCGAGGCGGCGAGCGCGGCGGCGGCCTCGAGGGCGGCCTTGCACTCCGGGTGCGCGACGAGGCCGGCCGAGCCGAAGAGCGGCTCGGCGGAAAAGGCGATGCGTAGCCGCGGGCCCTTGCCGTGGGCGCCCTCTTCGACCTCGTCGAGGAAGGGGCGGGAGGGCGCGCGTACCTGGTAGGGCGCGCCGAGATCGGGGCCGTGGGTGGCGTCGAGGATCGCGGCGGAGTCGCGGGTCGTGCGGGTGAGCGCGTGCTCGGCGACGAAGCCGGCCCAGCGCTCGCCGACGTGGGGGCCCGACGGGTTGCGGGCGCGGGTGGGCTTCATGCCGACGAGGCCGGAGTGCGAGGCGGGGATGCGGATGCTGCCGCCGCCGTCGCCACCGTGCGCGGCGGCGACGTAGCGCGCGGCGACCGCGGCGGCCGAGCCGCCCGAGGAGCCGCCGGGGGTGCGGCCGAGGTCGTAGGGGTTCTTCGTCGGGCCGCGCATCGCCGGCTCGGTGACGCCGTAGATCCCGAACTCGGGGGTGTTGGTGCGGCCGAGGATCACCAGGCCGGCGCGCTTGTAGCGGGCGACGAGCTCGGCGTCGCGCTCGGCGCGGTAGGGCGCGAGGAGCTTCGTCGAAAACGTCGAGGGCTGGCCCTCGTCGTGCGCGGCGAGATCCTTCAGGAGGAAGGGCACGCCGAAGAAGGGGGCGTCGGCGGTGGCGCCGGGCGGGCCGCTGCGGGCGTGCTCGCGGGCGCGCTCGAAGCTGCGCCAGACGACGGCGTTGAGCTTGGAGTCGAGGCGCTCGATGCGCGCGATGGCGTCGTCGACGAGCTCGAGCGGGGAGGCCTGGCGGGTCCTGACGAGCTCGGCCTGGCCGAGGGCGTCGTAGTCATCGAAGTCGGGCATGGCGCGTCCGGGGCGGGGGCGATGAGTGCGAGCGGGGGGAATGAATGATGATTCAGCGGCGCGCTGCACGGCGCCGGATCAGGGCGTCGGTAGATCGATGTCGTCGAGGCTGTCGTGGCCGCGCGGGGTGTAGGGCGGCGGCGCGGGCGGCGGGTCTTGGGCGAGCGCGGCGTCCCAGGCGAGCGGGTCGGGCCCGAGCAAAAGGCCGCTGAGCGCGCGCAGGGCGGCGGCGACCTCGTGGGCGATCGCCTCGGG
>WYBB01000011.1 GCA_011526585.1 Deltaproteobacteria bacterium | reverse complement strand
CCTCGCCCATGGGAAGCCCGGAGCTCGACGGCTACGTCAGCCTCGAGCTCCAGTCGATCGTGCTCGAGGAGGTGATCATCGACGACGAGTTCAACTCGATGCCGATGCCCAACGGCGCCTGCATCGAGCTCATCGACGGCGTGATCGCGTCACCCTTGCCGTGAGCGGCCCCCTCCCCCTCCCGCTCCCGAAGGTCGGGAGGGGGATGGGGATGGGGAGGGGATCAGACCGACGTCAATCCAACCCGAGATAGGGGCGCCAGGCCGTCGGCAGCGCGTCTCGGTGGCCGACCAGGAGCTGCCAGCTGCCCATCGAAGGGCGTGCCGGCGACAGCGACAGCGCCATGCCCGCCTCGGCCGGCGTGCGGTTGCCCTTCCGCTGGTTGCACGGGCGGCAGGCGATGACGATGTTCTCCCAGAGCGTCTGGCCCCCGCGGCTCTTCGGGATGATGTGATCGTAGGTCACCTCGCGGCGGCCGACCGGGCGCTGGCAGTACTGGCACTGGCCCCGGTCGCGCGCGTAGATCGTCTCGCGCGAGAAGCGCACCGCCGAGATGTGACGGCGACGCGAGCGCAAGAAGCGCACGACCGACGGCATCGGCAACTCGAGGCGCGGCGTCTTGATGGTGCGGCCCTCCCAGGCCTCGAGGATCTCGACGCGGCCGGCCGCCCACCACACCATGGCGCGCTTCCAGTCGACCCGCTCGAGCGGCTCGTAGCTCTGTCCGAGAACCAGCACCTGCACCTGAGACCTCCGTGGTGGGACCACCCGTCGTGCACCGGGCGGTCGGGTCCCGGCAAGCTAAGGGCTGGCCGCGCTCGGCTCAAGCATCGGGCCCGATCGGCGGCGCGGTGAGGCGCTCGATCCGGCATGCGATCCATGCCTTCCGCCGATGACTTGACACCGTGTCGAGGAATCGCTAGAAACTCGACACCGTGTCGAGTAAAAGCACCAACCTACTGAATTTGCGCGGACACGGGCTCGGGCGCGGGCACGGGCACGGGCACGGGCACGGGCACGGGCACGGGCACGGGGGCGGGCACGGGCACGGGGGTGGGTAGAGAGGGATGGCCAGAACACCGAGCATCAGACGCCGGCAGGAGCTGGCGCTCGCCGCCTTCGAGGCGGTCCGCGCGCGCGGCGTCTACGGGATCACCATGAGCGAGCTCGCCGAGACCCTCGGCATGAAGCGCTCGTCGCTCTACTGGTACTTTCGTGATGTCGGCCACGTCTTCGAGACCGTGCTCGAGCACCTGCTCGAACGACAGCGCGCGTTCCTGAGCGAGCGGCTCGCCGGGGTGGCGCACCCGATCGATCTCCTGATGGCCTACGCGCGAGCGATCTTCGACTTCTTCGAGCGCGAGGGCGCCAACGTGCTCGCGCTGGTGAGCTTCTGGGGCCAGTCCGAAGGCGGCGAGCCGACGCGCGTGCTCGAGGTGACCAACCGCCACTTCCTGCCGCTGGTGAGCTACGCGGTCGCCCGGCTCGAGCACGGGATCGCCCGCGGCGAGGTCGCGCCGTGCGAACCGCGCGCGGTGGTCGATCTGGTCGCGGCGGTGATCGACGGCAGCCTGGTGCATCGCGTCACGCGCGGCGTGCCGTTCGAGCCGGTGGCGGCGCTCTTGTGGCAATCGGTGCTGGCGCCGCTCAAGCGCGAGGCCCACGGCGAGACGAGCTCGGAGGTGAGGGCATGACACGCATGGCGAACCCGCTGACGATCATCACGCTCGCGGGCGACGAGGTGGCGATGGGCCGCCAGCACGGCGAGCTCGCGCGCGAGCTCGGCGGCTACGAGGACGCGATCGCCTTCTACGCGGCCCTGCCCGAACGCATCCTCGGCGCGGGCCGGCGCGATCGCGGCCGCCAGCTCGCGGTCAAGGCGCTCGGGCCGCTCGTGCGCGCCGGACTCGGGCGCCTCGATCGCGCGCGCCCGGCCGAGCTCAGGGCGCGGACCGAGGCGTTCTTGCGCGCGCTCGGCCGGCCGGCGGCAGAGCGCCACAACGTCTTGATCCTCGACGCGACCCAGAACGCGATCGGCGTGCTCGGGCGCCTCGGCCTGATGGAGGACGTCGGGCGGCTGGCGATGGCGGGCGCATGCTCGAGCTTTTCGTTCTGGGGTGAGGCGAGCGAGGACGGCCGCCTGCTCTTCGCGCGCAACTTCGATCTGCCGGGGATCGGCGTCTGGGAGCGGTGGCCGACGGTCGTCTTCTGCACGCCCGCGCGCGGCGGCGGCCTGCGCTACGGCTTCGTCACGACGCGCGGCGCCGACGTGCCGGGCGTGACCGCCTTCAACGAGGCGGGGGTCGTGCTCTCGATGCACACGCGCTTCCACCGCGAGGTGAGCTTCGACGGCCTGGGCGTGGTCGATCTCGGCCACCTGATCGCCAGGCGCGCGACGAGCCTCGCCGACGCGGTGGCGATCGCCAGCGAGCAGCGCATCGCCTCGAGCTGGGGGGTGGTGATCGGCTCGGCGCGCGAGCGCAGGGCGATCGCGCTGGAGGTGCACGCGGGCCGGGTGGCGGTCAGGCGGCCCGCCCAGGGCGCGAGCCACCTGGCGGTGACCAACCGCAACCGCGTGCCGGTCATGCGCCCGGGCGAGCTGGCGCCATCGGCGGCGTGGGTGCGCTACTCGGACGGACGTGAGGCCGTGCTCGAGCGGCGGCTCGACGGCGCTCGCGGCCTCGGGGTGGAGGCGGCGATGGCGCTGCTCGCGAGCCACGAGGCGGGCGACGTGCCCGGCTGGCAGCGCATGACCGGGGACTGTCCGGCGCAATCGATCTCGATCCAGAGCGTCATCGTCGATCCCGAGCGCGAGGTGATCCGGGTCGGCGCGGGTGGCGCGCCGACCAGCAAGGGGCCTTGGATCGAGGTGCCATGGCGCTGGCGGGACGGGCCGGGCTGCACGATCGTCAACGGCGACGGCGCGGCCGAGCGCGCGATCCATCCCTGCGATCGCGGGCCTGGCGACGAGGCCTACGCGCACTTCGTCGAGGCGGCGCGCCTCGAGGCGATCCGCGCACCCGAGCGCGAGGTCGAGGCGAGCCTGTCGCGCGCGCTCGCGCTGGTGCCGGATGACCCGTCGTATCGACACCTGGCGGGCGGGCTGGCGCTGCGCGCCGGGCGTCCGGATGACGCGCTCGCGCACCTCGAGGCGGCGCTGGAGACGGAGCGCTCGGTGTTCCGCCAGGGTGAGCTCCACCGCTGGGCGAGCCTGGCCGCGCGCTGGAGCGATCGCGGCGCGCGCGCGGCGGTGCACCGGGCGGCGCTGATGGCCAACCCCGAAGCGGCGCTGGCCGCGGCCCGGCGCGGGATCGATCGCGGCCTCGCCAGGCGGCGCCATCGCGAGATCGGCGTCGACTTCCAGCTCCTCGGCTTGAGCTCGCCATGACGATCGACGATCCCGCGAGCGATCTCTCGCCGGCCGATCTGGATGTATTCCCGGAACGCGTTGATCACCGGTGAATCGAACCGGTCATCCCTTTCAGAGGCACACTCTCGTTTCCGCAAGGTTTCGAGCTTGAGCCCTCTCCGCCCGAGGCCCGTGACGGTAGGCCTGGACGCATCCTGGGAGGCATGCTCACCGGGATGACCAAAAGGTTAGTAGAAACGAACCGAGGAGGTCAATCGTTCGTATTGACTCTTTTGGGGGTCCCGATAGGCCAAGGTTACTGAACGGCAAAGTGATAACTCGCAGCGTGAAGCGCCGCGCCTTGGTGTAGTCTTCGCGGCCATGGTGGAGCACGACTCGAAGGGCCGGCGGCGGTTCGACACCTCGTATCGCGAGGAGGCCACGCTCAAGGACGGCAGCCCGGTCGTGTTCCGGTTGGTGCGTCCGGATGATAAGGATCTCCTCGTCGACGGGCTCCTGCGCATGTCACCCGAGTCGCGCTTCCGGCGCTTCTTCACGTACCGCGACCGGCTCTCGGCGGCCGAGCTCGCCTACCTGACCGAGATCGATCAGGAGAGGCACTTCGCGCTGGCCGCCGGCCGACCACGCCCCGATGATCGCGAGCTCGGGCTCGGAGTGGCGCGCTTCGTCGTGCTCGACGACGCCGATCTCCCCGAGGGAACACGCTGCGCCGAGGCCGCGATCGCGGTCGTCGACGAGGCGCAGGGGCTCGGGCTCGGGCGCATGCTCTTCGAGCGGCTGGTGATGGCCGCGGCCGAGCGCGAGATCGATCTCTTCCGCTTCGACGTGCTCGCGGAAAACGACACGATGCTCGGGCTGGTCAAGCGGCTCTTCCCCGACGCGACCAGCCACGTCGAGGACGGCATCATGACGATCGACTGCCCGATCCCCGACTTCTCGGAGCACGTGCCGGGCGAGCGGCCAGAAGGTGCGCTCTATCGCATGCTCAAGCTCGCCGCCGAGGGCGCGGTG
>WYBB01000010.1 GCA_011526585.1 Deltaproteobacteria bacterium | reverse complement strand
TGGTGCTCGATCGCCTTGCGCTTGAGCTTCTGGTTGGCGGTGAGGCAGCCGTTTTCGGGGGTGAGGCGCTCGCGCGAGACGTGCAGCTTGCGCACGCGGCGATAGAAGGGCAGCGCCTGGTTCATGGTCTCGAGCGGCGCGGCGAGCGCGGCCTCGTCGATGTCGCCGGTGACGATGGCGACGAGGTGGGGGCGCGCGTGGCCGAAGACGACCGCCTGCTCGACACCGGGCAGGCGTTGGAGCATCTCCTCGAGCGGCTCGGGCGCGACGTTGTGCCCGGAGCTCGGCACGAGCAGGTTCTTGACCCGGCCGATGAGCTTGAGCGAGCCGTCGGCGGCGAGCTCGGCCTGATCGCCGGTCTTGAACCAGCCGTCGTCGGTGCGCGTGGCGCGCGAGGCCTCGGGCCGACGCCAGTAGCCGGTGAAGATGTTGGGGCCCTTGACCTGGAGCTCGTCCTCTTCGCCGAGGCGGAGCTGGATGCCGGGGATCGGCCAGCCGACGCGCCCGGCGATCGCCTGGTGCGGGCGGTCGAGGGTGCAGATCGCCGTCGTCTCGGTGAGGCCGTAGACCTGATAGACCGGGATCCCGAGCATCTCGAACCAGCGCTGGGTGTCCTCGGGGAGCGCCGCCGAGCCGCAGATGAGGCAGTCGAGATCGGGTCCGAGCTGGGCGCGGATCGTCTTGAAGATCATGCGCTGCGCGATGGCGAGCACGGTCTTGTCGACGAGCGTGGGGTCGCCGATGCGGGTCTTGAGATAGGCGCGCTTGGCGCGCTCCCACAAGGCGCGGATCGGCGCGGGCTTGCCTTCGATCTTCTTTTCGACGGCGAGGCGCACACGCTCGAGCAGGGCGGGCACGTTGAGGTAGTAGTTCGGCCGCGCCGTCTTCATCTCGACGGCGAGGTTCTGGAGATCGGTCGAGAGCATGATGCCGGTGCCGCGAAAGAGGCACATCCACAGGACCATGCGCGAGCCGGCAAAGCACAGCGGCAGGTAGTGGAAGACGCGGTCGCCCTGGCCCTGACGCTTGCCGTTTTCGCGCTGGCCGAGCATCTCGCCGATCGCGTCGGCGATGATCGGCAGCATGAAGTCGACATTGGCGACCGAGAGCATGACGCCCTTGGGCTCGCCCGAGGTGCCGGAGGTGTAGATGATCGTGACGGTGTCGGCGGCGGCGCGCGGGACCGGGGCGGCGTGGAGCGGGGGGGCGGAGTCGAAGAGCGCCGCGAGCGGGACGAGCGGGTGCGCGTCGCCGAGGAGGGGAGCGAGCTCGGCCATGAGCGCGGGATCTTGGACGACGACGAGGCGCGGCTCGGCGTCGCGGATCATGGCGGCGAGCTCGAGCGGGGCCTGGCGCGTGTAGAGCGGCACGGCGATCGCGCCCGCGAAGAGGATGGCGAGATCGGTCGCGACCCAGCGCGTCGAGTTCGGCGCGATGAGCACGACGCGATCGCCGGGGGTGACCTCGTGCAGCGCGAGGGCGCCGCGAGCCAGGCCGACCAGGTCGCGCAGGGACGTGCCGGGGGTCTCCTGCAGGGCCTCGCCGTGGACCTCGGTGACGAGCGGGCGCGGCGTCGCGAGCGCGGCGTGGAAGCGATCGAGGAAGCTCATGCGTCTCTTTGGGGTGGGTGCGCGGCGAGGAGCGCCGTCAGCGTCGGCGAGAGCGGCGGCAGGTGCGCGAGCGGATCGCCCGCGGCGCCGAGCCCCTCGCGCAAGGGGAAGGCGGGGTGGCGGCGGCGGATCGCCTCGACGAAGGTCTGGCCCATCGTGCCCATCAGGCGGAGCTGGCGCGCGACGTCCTTCGTCAGGGCGGCGCGCACCGGGGCGGGATCGGTGAGCACGCGGGTGAGCGCGGCGTCGAGGCGCTCGCCGAGCGCGGGGTCGGCGACCTCGAGGCAGAGCTCGGACAGGCCGGCGTCGCCGAGCAGGTTGGCGATGCGCTCGTCCATGGTGACGCCGACCGCGGGCACGCCCGCGGGCATGGCGGTGACGATGGCGTGATAGCGCGACGAGACCAGCGCGGCGGCGTGGCGCAGCACGCTGACGAGGGTCCGGTGGTCGTGCTCGTCGGAGATGAAGAGCGGGGGTGGCGGGCCGTGCGCGCTCATCGCGCGGGCGACGGCCTCGGCCGCCTTGCGGTCGAGCGCCTCCATGCCGACGAGCGCAACGAAGGCGCCATGCGCGTCGCGCGCCCGCACGAGCGCGCCGGCGAGCGCGTCGACGTAGGCGGCCTGGCGCGCCTCGACCGAGGGGCCGCCCTTGTGGAAGTAGACCGACGAGAAGTGGTCGCGCGCGTGGCTCTTGAAGAGCGCCTGCTCGACGCCGCGCTTCCAGTCGGCCGTGACCGGCCACCAGAACGGGTTGATCGGGCAGCACACGATGAGCGGGCGCTGGCCGTCCCAGCCGGCGTCGCGCAGGAGCGCCTCGCCGACGGCGGGCGGGTGCGGCTCGAAGGTCCAGGCGGTGTCGGCGCCGAGCGAGGCCTGGATCTCCAGGCGCTGGAGCACCTCGACCGAGGCCTGGTTGCGCGCGATGACCAGGGCGCGCTGGCAGTACTTGCGCACCATCGCCTCGACCTCGGGATCCATCTGGCCGGCCTCGCCGCCGTAGCCGATGGCGAGCTTCTGCTCGGCGGTGGCGACGCCGATGGCGCCGACCATGAAGGTCGTGAGCGCGTTGGCGAACTTCGACTTGAACATCGAGCCTTCGCAGGCGACCACGCCGTGGTGCTGGTGCACGACGTCGAAGAGGAACTTCGGGAAGAGCTTGGGCGCGTGGAGCTGGCGCACGCCCTGGAAGTAGCCGCGGGTCTTCTTCGGATCGAGCGTGAGGATCGACAGGCGCAGGTGCTCGTCGCCGAGCAGATGGCGGAACTGGCGGATCATCTCCTCGACGCGCACGTCGGCGCCGGTGTTGCGCGTGCCGCTGTAGCCGACGAGCAGGAGCTCGAGCGGGTGGCCGGGGGACCACTCGGCGCCGGGATCGATCGGGTAGCGCGCGGCCGCGGTCTCGATGAGCGCGCCCATGGCGCGACGCAGCACGCGGTCGGCGTCGAGCTCGCGCTCGAGCGTGGTGGGGATGACGTGCCGGGCGGTGAAGACGGCGTTGTCGATGAGCTGGCGGGTGAAGCGCCCGAGGTCGAAGGCGCTCGCGCGCTTCTTGTCGGGGCCGGAGCTCTCGGCGCTCATGCGGCGGCCTCCACGCGCGACAGCGGCACCGGCTCGAAGGTGAAGCGCTGCGCCTTGGCCCAGGTGTAGAGCGCGCCGCAGTACTCCGAGAACGGCGTCGGCGCGCGCCCGACCTCGGCGACGGCGCGGCTGTTGTCGAAGACGGTGTCCCAGGCGATGTAGGGCAGGAAGACCGAGACCAGCGAGCCGACGAAGGTGGCGACGTTCTTCTTCGAGCTGCGGGCGAGCGCGTCGGAGGTCGCCTTGAAGCTCGGGTAGAGCCAGGGCGCGAAGCGCGCCTTGCGGCCGACCGTCGAGGCCATGGCCTGCGAGACCTCGCGGCAGGTGAGCGCGCTCGTGCCGGCGGAGAGGTGGTAGGTGTCGTGGCGCGGCTCGGCGATGAGGTGCAGCCTGGCGATGGCGTGCGCGACCCAGTCGGCGTTGACGATGTCGAGGCGATCGTCGGGGCGCAGCGGGATGAGCGGCAGATCGGTGAAGAAGCAGAAGGCGCGCACCATGTCGAACTGGGTGGTCCTGGCAAAGCGCGAGTCGCCCATGACGATCGAGGGGCGGAAGAAGGTCTTCTGCACGTCGGGCAGGAGCTCGCGCGCCATGTGCTCGCAGAACTTCTTGGTGCGGCCGTAGGGATCGTAGTCCGAGCGGTCCCAGTCGATCGCCTGGTCCTCGGTGACGATCTCCTTGTCGCGGTGGCCGGCGACGGCGACGGTGGAGACGTGGCTGTAGCGGCGCAGGCGCTCGTCGTCGGCGAGCGCGCGCGCGTACTTGAGCACGCTGAGCGTGCCGCGCAGGTTGGTGTTGAGGCAGGCCTTGGCCGACTTGCGGTTGAGGCTCGCGGCGATGTGCAGGATCGAGTCGCTCGTGTCGAGCACGCGCTTGCGATCGGTCTTCGAGAGACCGAGGTCGGGCGCGTGCAGGTCGCCGAGGACCGGGGTGATGCGCGGCAGGTGGCGGCGGAAGGTCGCCTCGTCCCAGTGAAGCTGGAGCTGGGACCAGAGACGCGAATGTGCCTCGTCGGTGCTCCTGGCGCGGGTGAGCGCGAGCACGTGGGCGTCGTCGCTCTGGGCCATCAGCTCGGCGATGACGTAGCCGCCGATGAAGCCGGTGCCGCCGGTGAGGAAGATCGTCTCAGCCGTGGTCATGGGCGTTCTCCTCGGGCGGGGCGGCGGTGGGCTCGTCGATGCGGGGGGCGGGGGTGTCGTCGTCGTCGAGCTCGATCGCGTCGTCGGGGATCTCGTGAGGCGGCATCAGCACGAGGGGCACGGCTGGATCCTCGGGAGCCTCCTTGCCCTCGATGAGCGGCAGGCACCAGGTGGTGAGGCCGGGGTAGAGGACCTGGATCCAGTAGACGCGCCAGTCGATGGCGTCGCCGGACCAGCCGAAGCGCGCGCGCGACTCGTCGTCGAGCATCTGGTCGAGGGCGCGCACGCGCGCGTTGACGAAGACCCAGTCGTTGTCGTGGATGAAGGGGCGATAGAGATCGAGGAGCTTCTGCACCCGCCCGAGCTGGCGGCCGGCGCCTTCGAGGAAGAGCTCGGCGTTGTCCTTCCAGCGCTCGAGCGGGCGGCCGACCGGGCGGCGCAGCGGCTCGGGCAGGAGCGCCTCGAGGTCGAAGCCCTCGAGGGTCGAGCGCACGCCGCGCGCGATGCGCGAAAGCCGCGTCGGCGAGAGCGCGTGCTCGACGTCGGCGGGCACGAGGACGTTGTCGAAGAAGCGCTTGAGGCGACGCTCGGTCTTGCGCTCGGAGTCGGCCATCTCCTTGCGGATGGCGAGGTTGGTGAGCTCGAAGCCGCGGTCCATCGAGAGCGGGTTCGAGCCCGAGGTGCCGAGCTGGTAGACCGGTTCGGCGCGGCGCGCGACCGCCATCGCGCTGATCGCGATCATCGAGCGCGTGACCGTGTCGACCGGGATCACGTCGAAGTGCACCTCGCCCTTGACCGGGAAGTGGCGAAACCACGACTTGCAGAGCCACAAGAGCGGCCCGGTGGTGTTGATGCCTTCGTTCCAGCCGGCGAACGGGAAGTGCTCGGCGCACTCGATGATCGCCGGGCGCACGATGGTCAGCGGTACCTTGCGACGCGAGCCGTTGGTCCGGCAGCGCGCGACGAGCAGCGCCTCGGCCAGCGCCTTGGAGTAGGTGTAGATGTTGGTGAAGCCGAGGAGCTCGGCGCGCGCGGTGGCGGCGCCGATGCGCACGTCGCGCGCTTCGCGCTGGGCGGCCTGGCTGTCGGAGTCGGCCTCGTGACAGGCGAGGGCCTGGAGGTGCGCGAGCTCGGCTTCGGGATCCCAGGGGCGCCCGAGCGGGGTGGTGGCGGTCACGTCTTCGGGGATCCTGCCCTGGCGCACGCCGGCGACGTAGCAGGTCGAGGTGTGGATCAGCACGGCGGCGTCGCAGCGGGCGACGAGGTCGGCCGCGTGCAGCGCGCCTTCGACGTTGGTCTCCAGCGCGCGGCGCGGGTCGGGCGAGAAGTCGGTGAGGCCGGCGACGTGGATGACGGCGGCGAGGCGCGGGGCGAGCTCGCGCACGGTCGCGGGGGGCAGGCCGAAGAGGGGCTCGGCGACGTCGCCCTCGTGCACCTCGACGCGGGCGCCGAGGAAGGCGCCGAGATCGTCGCCGAAGCGCTCGCGCAGCGGGCGGAATGCGGGGGAGCGGGCGGCGATGCGCACGAAGCGGGTGAGCGCGTCCTCGGAGCGGAGGCCGCGGATGAGCACGTGCACGCGGCGGATCGCCGGCAGATCCATGAGGAGGTGCGCGACGAGGACCTTGCCGAGGAAGCCGGTGAAGCCGGTGACGAGGACCTCTTTGCCGGCGAGGGTGTCGATGACGGAGAGCGGCGGCGACATCAGGCGTCCGCCTCGACGATGGGCCAGGCGTGGTCCTTTGCGATCCGGCGCAGACGCCAGTCGGGGTGCACCGCGCAGGGGCGGCCGACGGCGGACATGAGCAGCGCGTCGCCGCCCGAGGCGCCGTAGGCGAGCGAGGCGGCGAGGTCGAGGTCGTGCTCCCTGGCGAAGGCCTGGACCCACTGGCCCGAGAGCTGGGCGACGATCGGATCGAGCAGGCGCCCGGTGGCGCGGCCGCCCTGGATCTCCATGCGGTTGGCGACGAGGTGATCGGCGCCGAGGCGGTCGGCGAGCGGGCGCACGGCGAGGTCGAGCAGCTCGGTGACGAGCACGATCATGCAGCCGTCGCGTTTGGCGCCTTCGAGGAGGTCGACGCCGGGGGCGCGCAGGGACTTGAGGAGCTGGCGCTGGTAGAGCTCGTCGGCGAGCACGTGCAGGCGATCCTCGGACATGCCGCGCAGGTTGGACCAGGCCAGGCGCGTGGCGGTCTGCGCCTCGCCGAGCGGTGAGACGAGCGCGAGGCCGGCGGCGGCGGCGAGGCCACCGAGGCGGGTCAGGCGCGCCTTCATCTCGCGCTGGTTGAGGATGAAGTAGGTCGCGGGCGGCAGCCCCGAAGGGCGCACGAGCGGGCCCTCGACCTTGAAGAACGCGGCTTTTCGACTCATCGGCATCATCCCGTGAACGCCGCGGCCATCCCGGCGATGGGAGGCGCGCCCGAACCGGCGCCTTCTAGCGGATTCGGATCGGGGGTGGAAGCGTTGATTCGCCGCGGCGGGTGTGGGTGTAAACCGTGGGTGGATGGTCTCTCTTTTCGCGGCGACGCATGTGCGCCCGGGTGAGCGCGGGTGCGCTACGGCGTCGACGCGGCGTCGCGCGGGCGATTGCGAACAGGGGGAGCGGGCTCGAAGGCGAGCTGGCGGGCGACGAGCTCGTCCATGACACTGAGCATGTGATCGTGCGCGCGCGCCGGCGGTGGGGCGGCGAGGCCGAGCGCGGCGAGGCGATCGATGAGGTGGTGCACCGCCTCGAGGGTCGAGACGCAGGTCGGGCGGGGCTCCTTGCGCAGGCGCCCGTAGCGTGAGGGGCGCGGGGGCACGAGCGCGAGCGCGGGCAGGGCGCGCAGCCGATCGCTGAGGCGCACGAGCTTGCGTGCGGTCGTCCAGGTGCCGTCGGGCACGAGCACGAGCGGGCGGCGGGTGCACGCGGGGTGAGAGACGAGAGGGGCGAGGTCGGGGTGACCGGGGTCGCGCTCGAGGTCGATGGCGCCGGGGAGCGGGAAGAGGAGGTGCGGCGAGAGGTCGGGGCGCGCGAGCAGGTGTGCGAGGCGCGGATCGTCGTCGAGGCGCTCGGCGATGATGAGGTGCGAGCCGGGGATCATGCGGTGCACGAGGCGACCGGTGCCGATGGCGACCCGCGCCTCCTTGGGGTGCATCAGGATGGCGAGCTCGAAGGTGATCGGGACCGGGCGCAGCAGCGCGCAGGCGCAGAGGTGGGCCGCGCGGCGGCAGCGGTAGCAGGTCGGCCGGGGGTGGCGTGTCGTCATCGGGAGGCATGCTCGCGATGAAGGCGCGAGAGGTCAACGCACGAGCGGCCTTGCGCTACCCTTCGGGGTGGGGATTCGCTATCGTGTGCGCCATGGTCGCCCAATCCCAAGCCCCGAGCGCGCTGCCACCGCGCGACCCGATCTACCCCGAGTCGGACGGCAAGCCGATGGCGGACAACACGAAGCAGTTCGATGCCATCGTCTTGATCAAGACCAACATCGATGACCGCGTGCCGGACTTCGTCGCGGGTGATCACTTCTGGTACCCGGTCGAGGGGCGGCCCGACATCGTCGTCGCGCCCGACGTCTTCGTGGCGATCGGGCGACCCAAGGGGCACCGCCGCAGCTACAAGCAGTGGGTCGAAGGTGGGGTCGCGCCGCAGGTGGTCTTCGAGGTGCTCTCGCCGAGCAACACGTTGCGCGAGATGATGGACAAGGCGGCGTTCTACCAGGAGCACGGGGTCGAGGAGCTCTACATCTACGACCCGGACAACGAGCTGGCTTGGGGACACGTGCGCGACGAGCACGGGCGGCACAAGCGCATCGACAGCCTGGACGGATGGGTGAGCCCGCGCCTCGGGATCCGCTTCGATCTGTCCGGCAAGACGCTGGTGATCCACGACCGGGATGGGCAGCGCTTCGAGGCGCCGAGCGAGCTGCGAAAGCGTGCCGAGGAGGAGGCCGCCCGCGCGGCGCGCGAGTCCGAGCGGGCCGAGCGCGAGTCCGAGCGGGCCGAGCGCGAGTCCGAGCGGGCCGAGCGCGAGTCCGAGCGGGCCGAACGGGAAGCCGAGCGCGCGCGGCGGCTGGCCGACAAGCTCCGCGCGGCCGGGATCGATCCCGACGCCTGAGGCGGCGGCTCAGAGGAGCGCACGCACGTGCCGGCGAAAGGAGCGCATGGCGAGCCCGGCATGCGCGAGCCCGACCGTGCGCGCGAGCTCGTCCCAGCCACGGCGCGCGAGGAGGCGTCCCTCGATGAGCGTGCGGCCCTCGGGCGCGAGGCGTTGCAGGCGCTCGGGGTGGGCGAGCACGTAGTCGGTCAGGGCTCCGACGACCGACTCCATCGTGCGAGGTCCGTGCGCGTACGCGGCGACCAGCGCGTCGCGTGCGCTCGGTGCGAGGGGGGCAGGGGGTGGCAGCCCGGCGCGGAGCGCGGCGGTCAGCGCGGGCTCGAGCCAGGCGTCACCGTCGGCGGCGAGGAGCTCGAGCTGGCGATCGAGGTCGCGCGCGAGCTCGGCGCGCAGCTCGCCCATCAGGGAGGACGCCGCTGCGCTCCGCGCGTGGAGCATCATCACCGACGGCTCGCCGGTGCGCGCCCCGCGTGACGCGCCGACGCGAACGACCTCGTAGCCGAGCGAGCGGCGGAAGGCGATGAGCTCGGCGGTCGCGCCGAAGATCGTGCCGAAGAGGTCGGGCGCGTAGCTCGCGTGCACGTGGGCGACCAGGCGACTCGCGAGGCCGGCGCGCCGGAGCGTCGGGTGCACGGCGATGCGAACGCTGCGCACCATCGTGAGCCGGCCGGCGTCCGGCCGGCCGAGGTGTGTGACCAGCGCGTCGGCGAGCGCGTGCGCGCGGATGCGTCCCTGGCCGCGCGCCAGCGCCTCGCACGTCTCGCGCGGCAGGCCGCCTTCGCGCGCCACGAGGCAGGCCGCGACGATCGCCCCCGAGCGGGCGTGGCGGAGCGCGTGCACCGCGATGTTCGGCGCGTCGAGCAGGCGTTGCAGGTCGCTTGGCGTCGTGCGGTAGTGCGCGTGCACGAGCAGGCCGAAGAGCGCGCGCAGCTCGGCCTCGTCGCCCGCGAGGCGATCGCGATCGATCACCTCGGCGGTCATCGCGTCGTTCGGGTCGACCGCCGCTACGTCGCCGAGCTCGGCGTCGAGCAGGAGCGCATCGAAGATCAGGCGCTCGAGCGGGCAGCCCGCCGCCCAACGGATCGGCGCGGTGAGCGTGAGCTCGAGCAGCGGGCGTCGCTCGCCGCGGAGCCACGGCAAGAAACGCAACGCGAAGCCGCGCCCGGTGCCCTCGTAGCCGCGCACGGTCGTCGAAAACCAGAGGTTCGCGCGCGGGTGATGGCGCACGATTCGCCTCAGCATCGGCACCGGCACCTGCGCGGCTTCGTCGATCGCGACCAGGTCGAACGCCGACGGCGCTGCATCGATCAGATCACGGGGCGCAAGCACCGCGATCTCCGCCGGCGCGAAGCGGCGCACCTCGCCCAGCGAGGCCTCGTGCAAGGCGACCAGGACCGCGCGCCGCGGCTCGCCGCCGCTCGCGACCCAACGCGCCAGCGCGAGCCCCAGCGCGGCCGACTTGCCGCGCCCGCGATCGGCCGCGATCACCGCGCACACCGGCGCACGATCCGGCGCGAGCGCTGCGACCAGACGCGCGACGAGCCCCGCCTGCTCGGGCGTGCCGCGTTCTTCGTGCCGGCACGGGTCGAGCATGCGCGGTGGCGCCGTCCCATGCCGCGCGAGCACGCGCTCGAAGCGCCGCCAGAAGCGATCGCCGACTTCGCTCGCGTCGTGGGGCCAGGCGGCGAGCCGTGCGCCGGGAGGTGCCGGGCCGTCAGGCAGACATAGGATCAGCGCACCACCGCCGCGCACGAACCCGTGACAGCGTCCGAGCACGTCGGGATCGAGCTCACCGTGGGCGTCGATGATCACCGCATCGAAGGCGCGCCCGAGGAGTCCGCCGAGCGCGCCCGGCGAGAGGCCGTCCACCTCGGCGCCGACGACGAGCACCGCGGCGGGAGCGAGCCGCGCCACCCATCGCCGCGCCTCGGAGAGCGTCGTCTCGCGCGAGCCGCGCAAGACGAAGCACGAGCGCACGGCCGGCGAGCCCGTCGGCTCGGTCATCGCGGCGGTCCCCACGATCGGATCGACGGCAGGTTGCGATAGAGGAGCCAATGGTAGAAGCGCCGCGGCAGGAAGCGGCGCATGAACATGAAGAGGCGCGCGTCGGCGGTCACCGGCACGCGCAGTGGCGGGTTCCGGCGCTCGATCGTCTTGACGATCCTCCGCGCCACGCTCTCCTGGGTCGAGGGCACGCGCCGCATCATGCTCGCGATGAACCCGCTCATGTGCCGGTAGTGCGCCGCGTACGGTGTGTCGGGGTGCGCGGCCGAGAAGCGCGACTCCTCGGTGTAGACCGTGTTCTCGAAGCTCTTCGAGTTGATGAAGCCGGGCTGCACGAGGGACACGCGCACGTTCCACGGGCGCACCTCGTACCAGAGCGCTTCGGTCGCGCCTTCGAGCGCGAACTTGGACGCCGAGTAGATCGCCATCGTCGGCATCGCCATCATGCCGCCGACCGACGACACGTTGATGATGCGGCCGCGTCGCTGCGCGCGCATGTGGGGCAGGCAGCGCCGCGCGAGGTCCATCGGCGCCTCGTAGTTGATGGTCATCTGCGCGATGAACTCCGCCTCGGAGACGTGCTCGACGACCGCGCGGTAGGCGATCCCGGCGTTGTTCACCAGCACGTCGACGCCGCCCCAGCGCCGCGCGACCTCCGCCACCGCCGCCGCGCGCTCGTGCGCCTGCACCACGTCGAGCGGCCACAGCATCACGTGCTCGGAGGTGCCGATCCCGGCCGCCGCGAAGCGCGCCAGCGAGCGCTCGCGCGCCGTGAGCACCAGGCGGTAGCGGTCGCGCGCGATGAGCGCCTGGCTCAAGGCCAGCCCGAGTCCGGCGCTGGCACCGGTGATCAGGACGACTGGGCGTGGTCCGCGCGACATGTGCCCTCCCGAGCGCGACCCGAGGTCCGGTTGACGGACGAGACTCGGCTCAGGATAACCCGCGCCGGTTCACCTTGACAGCGCGCGCCGCTTCGGGGCATGCGAACCAGCCACCCCCAATTCAGCTCGACGAGGCACCCCCCCGATGACGACCAACGCCCCGACCGACAAGCTCACCGTCATGCAGGTCTTCGACAACGCCGCGCGCACGTGGCCGAGCCTGCCCGCGCTCAAGACCAAGAAGTCCGGCGCCTGGCGTGAGATCAGCTGGAAGGACTACCACGCCAGGTCCCGCCAGGTCGCCAAGGCGTTCATCAAGCTCGGCCTCGAGCCCGGTCAGGGGGTCTCGATCATCGGCGCCAACTGCCCGGAGTGGTTTTATGCCGACGTCGGCGCCATCTACGCGGGCGGCGTGCCGGCCGGGATCTACACGACGTCGTCGGCCGAGCAGTGCCAGTACATCACCGACCACTGCGACGCCGCCGTCGCCGTCGTCGAGGACAAGGCGCAGCTCGACAAGTACCTCGCCGTGCGCGAGCAGCTGCCCAAGCTCAAGGCGATCGTCGTCATCGACGGCGCGGGCGCCGACCCGGCCAACGGCATCCACGCGTTCGACACGCTCTACGATCTGGGCAAGGACGTCAGCGACGCCGACCTCGACGCGCGCGTCGCCGCGCAGAAGCCGGACGACATGGCGACCTTGATCTACACCTCGGGCACGACCGGCCAGCCCAAGGCCGTGATCATGTCGCACGACAACCTCACCTGGACCGCGCGCACCGCGCTGCCGCTCATCGGCATCCAGCCGGGCGAGTGCATCATCAGCTACCTGCCGCTCTCGCACATCGCCGAGCAGATCGTGTCGGTGCACGGCCCGATGGTGGCGGGCGTCACCGTGTGGTTCGCCGAGAGCATGGACAAGCTCGGCGACAACCTGCGCGAGGTGCGCCCGCACGCGTTCCTCGGCGTGCCGCGCGTGTGGGAGAAGATCCAGGCCAAGGTGATGGCGGCCGGCGCGCAGAACACCGGCCTCAAGAAGAAGATCGCCGCGTGGGCGCGCGGCGTCGGGCTCAAGGGCGGCTACGCCGAGCAGGAGGGCCGCTCCAAGCCGCTCTTCTACGGTCTCGCCAACAAGCTCGTCTTCTCGAAGGTGCGCGAGCGCCTCGGCCTCGACAGGAGCCGCTTCCAGATGACGGCGGCGGCGCCGATCTCCAAGTCGACGCTCGAGTTCTTCCTCTCGCTCGGCGTGCCGATCTACGAGGTCTACGGCATGAGCGAGTGCGCCGGCCCGGCGACGGTCTCGCTGCCGAACAAGTACAAGACCGCCAAGGCCGGCTTCGTCCTGCCCGGCACCGAGCTCAAGATCGCCGAGGACGGCGAGATCTGCATGCGCGGGCGCCACGTCTTCAAAGGCTACCTCAAGAACGAGGAGGCGACGCGCGAGACGATCGACGGCGATGGCTGGTTGCACTCGGGTGACATCGGCGTGCTCGATCCCGACGGCTTCCTGCGCATCACCGATCGCAAGAAGGATCTGCTGATCACCGCCGGCGGCGAGAACGTCGCGCCGCAGGTGATCGAGGGCATGCTCAAGGGGATCCCCGTCGTGTCGCAGGCGGTCGTGCTCGGCGACCGCATGAAGTTCCTGACCGCGCTGATCACGCTCGACCCGGAGCGCCTGCCGACCGACGCCGCCACCGCGCAGAGTCCGGCGAAGACGGTGGCCGAGGCGGCGAAGTGCGCGAAGTTCAACGCCTGGCTCATGAAAGAGGTCGAGGCGGTGAACAAGCGCCTGGCGCGCGTGCAGACGATCAAGAAGGTGACGATCCTGCCGCACGACCTGACGGTCGAGGGCGGTGAGCTCACGCCGACGATGAAGGTCAAGCGCAAGGTGGTCAACGAGCGCTACCAGAGCGAGATCGCCGCGATGTACGCCGGCGCGGAGTGACGTGAGGCGGCTCAGGCGGTCGGAGCGAGCAGGCCCGGGTTGAGCAATCCGTCCGGGTCCCACTTGCGCTTGAGCGCGACGAGACGCTGATGGCGCTCCTGGCCGAGCTGCACCTGCAGCCAATCCGGACGGGTCGGGGCGAGGCCCATGATGTAGATGCGGCCGCCGTGCTCGAGCGCGAGATCGGCGATCGCGCGCAGCGCCGGCAGGAAGCGCGGGACCTCGGAAAGGGGCAGCTCGGGGCGGATCGCGACCATCATCGCGAGCTCGCTCGGCGGCAGGGGCGCCATCGGGAAGCGCAGCGCGTCGCCGCCGGGCAGCACCATGATCGACGAACCGTTCGGCAGGTAGGGCGCGAGGCCGATCTCGACGACGCGCCGCGCGATGGCGTGCGCGCCGGCGATGCCGATGGGATCGACGGGCAGGATCACCTCGACGCCGGGTGAGGCGAACGCCCAGCGTGGGTCGGGGGGTTCGACGCTCTTCGCGAAGAGGTCGACCGTGTCGCGGGCGCCGAGGCTCGCGCCGAGGCCGGTGAAGTCGTGCGCGCGCGTGGCCCCGTCGGAGGTGTGGCCGGCGGCGGCGGCGACCGGCACGCCCGGCGCCCAGGTCAGCCGCGCGCGCAGCCAGTCGAAGCGCCGCTCGTGCACGACGAGGCGCATGTCGTCGAGGAAGCGTTCGAGCGACGGCCAGGCGAGCACGCGCGCGTCGAGGTCGTAGCCGCGCGTGACCGTGTCGAGCACGACCTCGGTGATGACGCCGAGCTGACCGCAGCCGGCGAGCGACCAGTCGAAGAGGTCGTCGCCGGGGCGTACGCGCTGGCGGGTGCCGTCGAGGGTCATGAGCACCAGCTCGCGCACGCTGGCGATCTGCAGGCCGTCGCGGTGGCTGGTGTCGCCGAAGCCGCCGACGGCGAGCGTGCCGCCGACGCTGGTGCGCCAGTTGTCGATGAGGATCGGCGGGCGGCGGCCGGAGGAGCGCAGGTGCGTGCAGAGCTCGAGCCACCACAGGCCGCTCTCGACGCGCACGCGCTGGCCGTCGTCGGCGATGATGCGCTTGAGCCAGCGTAGATCGATCACCGCGCCTTCGTCGGCGAGGGTCTGTCCGCCCGAGGAGTGGCCGGCGGCGCGGATGCGCATCGGCAGGTTGCGCGCCACGCACAGGTGCAGGCACTCGGAGAGCTGGCCCTGATCCTTCGGGCGCAGCACGAGCTCGGGCACGCGCTTGATGAACTTGCCGAAGTCGATGTTGGGGCTCGCCGGGAACTCGTCGGCCATGCGGGCCGCCTCGCGCCGCGAGAGCGCCGGCACGCCGAGCTCGCGCGCCAGCGAGGTCAGCGCGGCCTGGGAGCGACCGCGCGTCGGCCAGCGCCGGGTCAGCGCCGTGGTGAGCGCGTGGCACCAGCTCGTGGGATCGCCGATCACGCCGAGCCACGTCTCGCGCGTGGCGAGCTCGCGCCAGCACTCGCGCTGCGGCAGGGCGTGCGCGACCATGGCCTCGCGCATCGCCATGAGCTCCTGCCAGTCGCGCGCGCCGGTCTTCGGGGCGAGCACGCGCGGCGAGACGCCTTGCCCGAGCAGCGCGAGGTCGATCGCGTCGGGGCCGACGGTCGCCAGCTCGGCGAGCTCGGCGTCCGCAGCGGCCTCCCCGTGACCGCCGGGTCGCCGGTTCGAGAGCGGGCCGTGCTCGAGGAAATCGCGCACCGTGGACTCGAGGCCGGACCAGTCGATCGTCAGGTGCGCGTGACGCCAGAAGGGCGAGTCGACGCGGCGGTTGAAGCGGTAGAGCAGGGCCTCGTACCAGCGCAGGTGAACCCACCGCTCGGCGAGGCGCAGCTCGGCCTGCGCCAGGTCGTGGCCGCCGCTCTGGCAGAGCTCGATGAGCTCGAGGATGGCGTGCAGGGTCATCTGCAGCCCGCGCGACGCGAGCGGATCGACGCGCGCGAAGCTGTCGCCGATCGCGACGACGTTGCCGCATGCGAAGGTGGCGCGGCGCCCGGGACGGAAGCGCTCCGCCGTGGTGAAGGCGAGGTCGGGGTAGCGCGCCTCGAGCTCGCGCCTGGCGCCTGCTTCGTCGACGAAGGCGGCCCCGTAGACGTAGCCGAGGACATCGTGGGTGCGCTGCGCGATGGTGATCGAGAAGCCGTGCGCGAGCGTGGCGACGCGCGTGTAGGGGCGCGGATCGCCGCCGTTTTCCCGGGTGGCGTAGATCGCGCCGTCGGTCGGCAGCGAGGACTCGAAGCCGTGCCATGGCACGTCGAGGGCGCGACCGACGAGCAGGGCGTCGGGGCCGCTGGCGTCGACCCATAGATCGAAGCGCAGCACGGAACCGTCGGCGGTCAGCGCGCGCTCGATGCGGTCGCCTTCACGCGCCTCGACGTCGGTCAGCGGCGCGCTCACGCGGGTGATGCCGACCGCCCGGGCGCGTTCTCGCAGGAGCTCCTCGAAGAGGGCGCGCTCGAAGCTCCAGGAAAATGGCGTGTCCTTGATGAGCGGCATGGTGCGACCGCCGAGGCGCACGAAGGGCAGGCGCTCGGCGTTCATCAGCTGGGAGGCGACGGTGTAGCGCCGCAGGTGGCCATCGTGGGCCTGGGCATCAGCGATGTCGCCGCGCGCGAAGGCCTGGTTGAAGCCGGCGTCGGGGGTCTCGCCCCACTCGAAGCGCGTGCCGAGGCTCAGCGTCGGGCGCGCGACGCGATCGATCACCAGCGGGTCGAGGCCGAGAAAGCCGGTGAGGAAGGCGACGAGCGGCGGCGTGCTGGCGAGCGCGGGGCTCCTCGGGGCGGGGTCGGGCACGGGCACGATGCTGACGGCGAGCTCGGGGCGCCACTCCTTGAGCGCGAGCGCCGCGAGCAGGCCCTCGACGCCGTCGCCGACGACGCCGACGGTGGCGGGACGGAAGGGGCGGCTGTCGCTGAGCTGGTCGGCGCTGGCACGCGGGAAGCGGGTGATCGACGGCATCAGCGCGGGCCCTCATCGGTGAGCGCGGGGAAGAGCGCGAGGTTGTCGCGATCGGTCTTCTTGCGGTCGACGCCCGCGACGAGGCGGCCGCCGGGCAGGAGCGCGAGCCCCTCCCAGCGCGCCTTCTTGCCGCCGAGCTCGCCCGGCAGGGAGACCGTGCGCGCGCAGGGGATGGTCGCCGGGGTTGCGAGGTCGGGGATCGGCAACGCGCAGATCTTCTGCGAGGCGGCGCCGATCACGTAGAGGGTGTCCCCGGCGCGAGCGAGGTCGCTGGCGTCGTCCATGTCGCCGAGCAGGTGGTGGCGCGCTGCGACGAAGCGCGTCGCTTCCTCGCGCAGCTCGATCAACGCCGCGGGCTCGGACTGCTTGGTGATGAAGACGCGCGCGCGCTCCGGCCCGGGGAGGAGCACGAGGCCCTCGGCGCGCGCCTTCGGCGTGCTCCTCCACGCCGCGTGCAGCGGGTGATCCGGGGGGACCTCGATCGCGCGGCGCGAGACCTCGCGCACCGCGTCACCGTCGAGCGCGACGACGATGATCTCCCCGCGCTCCGCCAGGAGCCAGAGTCGGCCGTCGGCGTCGGTCGTCACCGCCTCGAAGTCCGAGCCACCGCCGGTCGGCGGCCACGGCATGGCGAGGCGTCGGGTGCGGCTCGTGTCCGGCACGCCGTCGCGCGTCGCGATGATCGTGACCGCGTCGTCCTCGTCGCCGACGGCGAGCAGCTCGATCCCCGCGGCGGTCTCCCGCACGGCGAGGCCGCTCAGCTCGGACAGCGGCGCGGTAAAGGTGCGCTCGGGGATGAGCCCGTCGCTGGCGCTGCACGCGCTCGGCGTGGCAGCGACGAACGCGGCGACGGCGATGGAGGGCAGGGAGCGCGCGGCGTGCGGCATGCGTCCAAGGTGGCGTCGCCGGCGCGGCTCCGCAACAGGAATTGTCAGTGGCGCGCGTGTTTGGCGCCAGGTGCTTCGGCTTGTGCCGCTTCGGCCAGCATGTTACCCGCTCGGATCCGATGGTCGTCGTCGCCCCCGAATCGCGCATCCCGTACCCACGTCGGGTCTTCTGCAACCGCAACCTGCGCCTCGACCGCATCCGGCACGTCGGCTTCGACATGGACTACACCCTCGCGATCTACGAGGAGTCCATGGAGCACCTGCAGGCCGAGATGGTGCTCGAGCGCCTGGCCGAGCGCTACGACTACCCGCGCGCGGTGCTGGAGGCGAAGTATCAGCCGGGCTTCGCCATCCGCGGGCTCGCCGTCGACATGGCGCACGGCAACGTCTTCAAGATGGACTCCCATCGCTTCGTCGGGCGCGTGTGGCATGGCGCAGGGCCGCTCGACCGCGAGCTGCGCAAGCAGATCTACACCAACCGCAAGCTCTCGCCCGCCGACGCGTCGATCATGATGGTCGACACGCTCTTCTCGCTGCCCGAGATCAGCCTGTACTGTCAGCTCGTCGACCAGCTCCACGGCTCGTCCGCCAGCGACGCCCCGCACGGCTCATTCGAGCGGCTCTGGCGCGATCTGCGCGAGGCGATGGACGAGCTGCACCGCGACGGCACCCTCAAGGCGCGCATCCTGGCCGACGTGCCGCGCTACATCCGGCGCGACCCGGCCCTGGCCGACACGCTCCACCGCTTCCGCTCGGCCGGCAAGCGCATCTTCCTGCTCACCAACTCCGAGCCGCACTATACCGAAGCGGTGATGCGCTTCCTCTTCGAGGGCGCGCACACGGCGTACCCGAGCTGGCGCGACTACTTCGACCTGGTGATCACCTCGGCGAAGAAGCCGATGTTCTTCGGCAGCGAGGAGCCGTTCCTCGAGGTCGACGATCAGATGCAGATCGCGAGCGAGCCGGCGACGCAGCTGCGCCGCGGCGGCATGTACGTCGGCGGCAACTTCCAGGAGCTCTCGCGGCTCGCCGGGCTCGTCGGCGACGACGTGCTCTACGTCGGTGACCACATCTACGGCGACATCCTGCGCTCGAAGCGCTCGACCTCGTGGCGCACCGCCATGGTGATCCCCGAGCTCGAGCGCGAGCTCGAGAACACGCTCGCACTGCAGCCCGAGATCGACGAGCTCGACCGCGTCGAGGAGGTCGCCTTCCAGCTCGAGCTCGACCGCTCGGCGCTCGCGCGCGACGGCATCCGCAACACCGATCTCAACGGGCAGCTCAAGGAGCTGCAGCAGCGCGCCCAGGCCCTCGAGGAGCGCATCTCGCACCACTTCAACCCGGCCTGGGGGCAGCTCTTCCGCGACCGCGCCGAGCTCAGCGCCTTCGGCGCGCAGGTCGAGGACTACGCCTGCGTCTACACCGGGCGCGTCAGCAACTTCCGTAACTACTCGCCATCGTTCTACTTTCGCTCGCCGCGCGACCGCATGTCGCACGAGCTGGCGCGTTGAAAAGGCCGCGCATCTTGAGGCGGAAGGCGAGCTCGACGGCCGTGCGTGCAGCCCCTTCGGTGCTCGCCGCGATCCTCTCCGCGCTCGCGCTCGCCGCCTGCGCCTCGCCGTCCTGGCGCGGCGCGCTCGCGGATGCCGGGGACCTGCCGCCGCATGCGCGCGCCGAGCTCGTGCTCATCGCCGCGAGCGACCCCGAGGCGGCCGCCGACCTGGCCGAGCAGGCGCTCAGCGCAACGCCTCCCGAGAGCCCCGCGGCCGCGCGTGCGCTCTTTGCGCTGATCGTCGCCTCCGACGCGCTGGGCGAGCTCGAGCGCCCGCTCGCCTCCCTCGTGCCGGTCCTGCTCGCGACCGCCGACCCGCAGGTCGCCGCGCGGCTGGTGCCCGAGTCCGCCCGCGCCTGGGCCCGCCTGGACGGGCGTGACCCCGCCTCCCCCGAGCTGCGCGCCGCGCTCGAGCGCCTCGCCGAACGCCCGGGCGACGCCTGGGAAGAGGTGCGCGCGCTGGCCCGCCGCGAGCTGGTCACCGCCGAGCGTCTGCGCGCCGGTCCCGCCGCCGCGCGCGCCGCCTCCGAGCGCGCCGGCTATCTCCTCGAGTGGCGGCTCTCCGCGCCCTGGGGCGACGCCCCCTCGCTCGACTTCCTGAGCCCGCTCGGCCCGGAGACGCGCCCGCTCGCCGCACACGAGACGACCGGGCTCGACTGGGATCTCGTCGCCGTGCCGACGACCGACGAGACCTTCAGCGACGGCGAGGTCACCTTCTTCGATCTGCCGCGCACCGGCGGGGTCGGCTTCGCCGAGGCCGCGCTCCCCCCTTCGCCGGCCGCGCGCCGCGTCGTCCTGCGCCTCGAATGCAACCGCGCCTGCGCCCTCTTCATCGACGGGGTGCCCATCGTCTCGCGCGCGCTACCGACCGCGTCCTGGCTCCAGGTCGCCGTCGTCGATCTGCCCGCCGGCGCGCACCGCCTCACGACCAAGCTCGCGACCCACGACGGGCGCGGCTTCTTTCGCGTGCAGCTCTCCGAGCTCATGCCCCCCGCGCTACCTCCCGCCGCCGTGACGGTGCACCCGCCCGCGCCTTCACCCGCCCCCGGCGCGCTCGCGCCCGGTGACGCCCGCGCCGCCATCGCCGCCGTGCTCGCCCTCGAAGAGCGCCTCTCCCGCCCGCGCTGGGATCCGGACGACGCGCGCGCGCGCCAGGCCGCGCTCGAAGAGAGCTTCGGCCCCCACATCGTGCTCGATCTGCTCGCCGCCCGCCTGGCGATGGGCGACCTCGTCGTGCCCGTGCCCGCGCGCCGCCAGGCCGCTCGCCGCCGCTACGAGCGCGTGCTCGCCGTCGACCCCGACAACCCCGTCGCGCGTCGTGGCCTCGCGCGCCTCGAGCGCGACGAGGATCGCTTCGACCGCGCACTCGCGCTCCTCGCTCCCGTGTCCGACGCCGGCGCCGATCCGGCCGGCGCCCAGCCCGCGCCGCGCGACGCCCGCACCGCGCTCGAGCTCCTCGATCTCTACCGCGAGCGCGGCTGGGAGGTCGAGGCCCTCGCCATCGCCGACGCGCTCCGCCCGCGCGCCGAGGTCAGCCCGCGCATCCTCCAGGAGCTCGTCGATCTCTATCGCGCCTTCGGCCGCGTCGAGCGCGCCGCCGAGCTCGCCGAGCTCCTCGAGCGGCGTTTCCCCGGCTCCGGCGCCACGCGTCTCTACGAGCTCCTCGCCGATCGCGGCGATGTGCGCCCGCCGCTCGCGCTCGAGGCCTTCGCCGTCGAGCCCCAGCGCCACACCGCTCTCCGCGACGGGGTCGGCGGCCTGCGACGCCAACCCGATCTCGCCGCCGCCGTCGCGGTGGTCGACGCCTTCCTCGCGCGCCGCCCGCACGACGGCTGGGCGCTGGCCGAGCGCGTGCGCATCGCGCTCCAGGCCGGCGACCTCGAGCGCGCCCGCGCGGCGATCCGCGCCGCGCTCGCCGCCCACCCGGACTACGCCCCGCTCGAGAGCCTGCTCCACCATCTCGACGGCACCCCGGAGCCGTTCGATACCCTCGAGGACGGGCGCGCGCTCGTCCGCCGCTTCGACGCCTTCGTCGCCTCGCCCGAGGGCGCGAGCTGGGCCTCGTTCCCGGTCGTCAACCTGCTCGACCGCGCGCGCATCGACGTGCGCGCCGACGGCTCCACCCTCGAGCTCGTGCACCGCGTGCGCCTCGTGCAGACCAAGCAGGGCGCCGACGCGCTCGGCGACGTGCGCCCGCCCGACGACGCGCGCCTGCTCGTCGCGCGCACGCTCAAGGCCGACGGCCGCGTGCTCGAGCCCGAGCGCACCGAGGGCAAGGCCGAGCTGAGCTTCCCCGAGCTCCAGCCCGGCGACGCGCTCGAGATCGCCTGGGTCTCGCGCAGCCGCGTCTTCCCCTCCGAGGGCGGCTACCTGACCGGCGTCAGCTTCGCGGCCTGGGGTGCCCCGATCTTCGAGCTCGACCAGGCGATCACCACCCACGCCGGCCTCGACCTCGCGCTCACCGGCTTCGGCGCCGCGCCCGCGCCCGCGCGCTCCGCGACCCCCACCGGCGGTCAGATGATCGCCTGGCGCCTCTCGCGCCTCACCCCGATCGCGCGCGAGCCGCTCGCGGTTTCGACGCGCAGCTTCTTTCCCTTCACCGACGTGCGCGTCGTGCGCGCCGACGAGCCACCCGCCGAGCGCAACGACGCCGCCTGGCGCCGCATCGCGCGCGCCTATGCCTCGCGCCTGCATCAGCTCGCGCACCCCGGCCCGCGCCTCCTCGAGCTCTCCGCGCGCTTTTCCCGCGAGCGCGACCCGGCGGCGGCCGCCTTCGCCTGGGTCAAGAAGGAGGTCACCGACCAGGAGCAGCTCAACACCTTCGAGACCGCCGCCGAGGCCGCCATCGCCACCCGCAAGGGCAACCGCGCGCTCGTCCTGTGGGCGCTCCTGCGCGCGCGCTCCGCCGAGGCGCGCCTCCTCCTCTGCGCGCCCGAGCGCGACGGCCGCCCCGAGGACGCCGCCCAGCCCACCCCGAACGCCAACCGCTTCTTCTACCCGATCGTCGCCTCTACCGACGGCGCGCTCTTCGATCCCGCGCGCCCCTACACGCCGCCCGGCGACCTCCCCCCCGAGCTCGGCGGGGCCACCTGCCTCGTCCCGCCCGTGCCCGACGGCGTCGACCTGCCGCCTCGCCCGCCCGCGAGCCCACCCTTCGTCACCCTGCCGTCCGCGCCGACGCGCCCCAGCTTCGAGAGCGAGCTCACGCTGCACATCGACGCCGACGGACACGCGCGCGGCACCCTCGTCGGGACCGCCCACGGCGCCGCCGCCTCCCCGCTCCGCCAGGCCTGGCTCGCGCAGGACGAGGCGCGCCGCCGCATCCTCTTCGAGCAGTGGCTCGCGTCGCTCGCGCTCGGCGCCCGCCTCCTCGACTACGAAGTCCACGACGCCGACGAGGCGAGCCGCCCGATGCGCTGGCGTCTCGACGTCGAGATCCCCGGCTACGCCGAGCGCGACGGCCCCGCGCTCGTCGTGCGGCGCCCGCTCAAGACGCTGGTGCACGCCGACTTCGCGGGCGTGGTCGAGCTCGCCCAGCTCGTCTCCTCGGACAAGCGTCTCACCCCGCTGCGCCTCCTGCCGCTGTCCGAGCGCGTCACCCTGACCCTGTCCGCGCCCCCCCACCTGCGCTTCGTCCCACCGCCCGACGTCGCCTTCGGCCGCGACGCAGCACGCCCGACGCGCCTCACGCAGACGAGCGCCACCTCGCCCGGGGGCGCGCCGCCGGCCACCCTCATCGTGACGCGTCGCGTCGTGGTCGCGCCCGGCCGCGTAGACCCGTCGGAATACGATTCTTTCAGGCGCGAGATCGGCGCCGTAATCCGCGGATTCGACGCGCCGATCCGGCTCGAGCCGGCGCGCTGAGGTTGCACCGCCCGCACTTTGGGGTGGGCGCACAAGTGGACCGTTCCGATCCCTGTGTTACGCTGGCTTCGCATGCGCCGTATGCGGCGCCAGGCGGTTCGGATCGTGCGCGATCGTCCCACTCGCGGGGGCGCTCGGCCGACGCGGGGAGGGGGCGATGGCAGGCTTGGGACCTCTCGTGACGCTGGTGATCTTCGCGGCCCCACCGCCCGCGCCGACGCCCGCGTCCCCTGCGACGCAGGCGAGATGCCCGGCCGGCGCGACCCTCATCGGCGACCCGCCGCCCGCCGGCTTCAAGCAGTGGTGTGCCTTCCGCGGCGCCGACGGCAAGCTCGTCTTCCACGGGCACTTCTGGCAGTGGTTCGACGAGGGCCGCCTCGAGCTCGAGGGGGACTTCGAGCTCGGCAAGCGACACGGGCGTTGGATCGAGTACGACCCCGACGGTCGCGCGCTCGTCGACAGCACCTACCGCGACGACGTGCTCGACGGGCCCTACGTCGCGCTCGTCGAGGGTCAACGCCTCGAGGGGCAGTTCAAGGCGGGCGTGCGCGACGGGATCTGGCGTTACTACCACGCCGACGGGCGCAAGGCCGGTGAAGGTCCTTACAAGGATGGCCGACGCCACGGGCGGTGGACCCTGTGGTTGGCCGACGGCGGGCGCGCCGAGGGCGCCTTCGTCGACGACCTGCGGCAGGGGCGCTGGGTCGTCTTCAGCCCGAGCGGGATCAAGCGCGCCGAGGGGCCGGTCGTCGACGGCAAGCGCACCGGCACCTGGACCGAGTTCGACGAGCGCGGCGTGCGCCTCGCCAAGGGGACCTACCTCGACGATCAGCGCCACGGTCGATGGACGATCTACTTCTCCAACGGGCAGAAGCAGGCGCAGGGCAACTACGCCCAGGACCGGCGCGCGGGCCCCTGGTCGGAGCTCGACGGCTCGGGCCGGCGCTGGGAGGGGAGCTACGACGCAGGCGACAAGTCCGGGCTCTGGACCGTCGCCCACCCCAACGGCAAGCCGGCCGAGCGCGGCGAGATGCGCGAAGGCAAGCGCCACGGCGAGTGGAGCTTCTTCGATCCCTCGGGCGAGCTCGTCGCGCGCGGCCCCTACATGGAGGGTGTGCGCGTGGGCGTCTGGGTGGAGACGAGCAAGGACGGCGGCTACGTCGAAGGCGAGTACACCAACGGCGAGCGCGACGGGCTGTGGATCGCCTACGGCGACGACGGCGCCGCGCGCGGCGAGCTGCGCTTTTCGCGCGGGCTGCGCGTCGATCCGCACGCGCCGACCTCCCCCGTGACACTCCCCGCCGCGATCGTCGGTCCCTGAGGCATCACCTCGGTCGTCCCGGCCGTCATCGGCGGCGGTCGTGGACGTGCGTGTGCACCTTCCCTATACTGCGCGGTCATGACGACCCGTCCGCGCCCGCTTCGCCCTCTCCGCCGCGCACCGGCGCTCTTGTTGCGCGCCCTCGCCGCCTCCGTGACCTTCTTCGTGATCGCCACGAGCAGCGCCTCGGAGGCCAGGGCGTGCGCCGGGATCCCGATCAATGGCATGTGCAACGGCGACTCGTTCGTCTACTGCGCGTTCGACTTCGTCGTCGAGGTCGACTGCTCGTGGTTCGGCAAGATCTGCGGCGTCGACTACCTGTTCAACCTCATCCCGTATCACGGCTGCATCGACGACGATCAGGACCCGTGTCGCGGCGTCGAGTGCGGCAACGGCTGCGGCGAGTGTCAGGAGGGCGAGGTCTGCAACATCTACGGGCGCTGCATCGATCCGAACCTGTGCAGCGACAGCTGCGACGGCAAGGAGTGCGGCGAGGACCAGTGCGGTCGCTCGTGCGGCACCTGCGACTCCGAGCACAGCTGCAACTACAACTTCGTGTGCGTGCCCAAGTCGGTCTGCGAGGCGGACTGCACCGGCAAGGAGTGCGGCAGCGGCAACTGCGGCCAGCCGTGCGGCTACTGCCTCGAGAACGAGAGCTGCGACTACAACTACCAGTGTGTGCCCAAGCTCGGCTGCACCCCGGACTGCGAGGGCAAGACCTGCGGCGGTAATGGCTGCGGCGGCTACTGCGGGCAGTGCGCCGAGACCGAGAGCTGTAGCTACACCTACCAGTGCGTGCCCAAGAGCGGCTGCACGCGCAACTGCACCGGCAAGGAGTGCGGCGGCGACGGTTGCGGCGGGACCTGCGGCACGTGCGACCCGGGGCTGAGCTGCGACTACACCGGCCAGTGCGTCGGCAGCGGCAGCTGCTCGCCGAGCTGCGCCGGCGTCGAGTGCGGCGGCGACGGCTGCGGCGGAACCTGCGGGTCGTGCGCCGCGCCCGAGGTCTGCAACGCCTCGGGTCAATGCGTCGCCACCGGCGGCTGCACCCCGAGCTGCATCGGCAAGGAGTGCGGGCCCGACGGCTGCGGCGGCGTGTGCGGCACCTGCGGCGCCGGCTCGAGCTGCAACTATGCCGGCTCGTGCGTCGTCCCGGGCGGCTGCACGCCCGACTGCGACGGCAAGACCTGCGGCTTCGACGGCTGCTTCGGCAGCTGCGGCCAGTGTCCCTCCGGACAGAGCTGCAGCTATACCGGGCAGTGCATCGTGCCCGGCGGCTGCACGCCGATCTGCTCGGGGCGCGAGTGTGGACCCGATGGCTGCAGCGGCACCTGCGGCACCTGCCCCGACGGGCGCAGCTGCGACTACAACGGACGCTGTGTCGAGCCCGGCAGCTGCGTACCCCAGTGCCTCGGCAAGCAGTGCGGTCCCGATGGCTGCGGCGGCACCTGCGGCGTCTGCCCCCAGGGGCAGAGCTGCAACTTCGCCGGCTCGTGCGTGCAGGGCGGGACCTGCGTGCCGCAGTGCGACGGAAAGCAGTGCGGCGGCGACGGGTGCGGCTCGATCTGCGGCACCTGCCCCGCCGGCCAGAGCTGCAACTACGCCGGCGTCTGTGTCGGCGGAGGCGCGTGCACGCCGAACTGCGACGGCAAGGAGTGCGGATCCGATCCGTGCGCCGGCTCGTGCGGCCAGTGCCCCCTCGGGCAGAGCTGCAACTTCAACTACGAGTGCGTCGGCAGCGACGCCTGCGCCGGCGCGTGCGACGGCAAGGAGTGCGGCTGGAGCGGGTGCGGCAACGTCGACTGCGGCACCTGCCCCAACGGCGGGACCTGCACCTACGACAAGAAGTGCGTCGGCGGCACGAGCTGCGAGCCGGACTGCACCAACAAGGTGTGCGGCAGCGACGGCTGCGGCGGGAGCTGCGGCACCTGTCTCGGCGGTGAGATCTGCCGCGAGAGCCAGTGCGTGCCGGCGTGCGACGTCGAGGCGAACTGCCGCGGCAAGGACTGCGGCGACAACGGCTGTGGCGGCGTGTGCGGCACCTGCGGCGACAACGAGACCTGCTCGGCGCTCGGGCAGTGCCTGCCCAATGCGTGTGTGCCGGCGTGCGGCGGCAAGGTCTGCGGCGACGATGGCTGCGGCGGGAGCTGCGGGACCTGCCCGGCGGGGCAGGGGTGCACGGCGGCCGGGCAGTGCGAGGTCGCGGCGTGCGTGCCGTCCTGCGGCAACCGCACCTGCGGTGACGATGGCTGCGGCGGGAGCTGCGGCACGTGCAACGAGGGGCTGACGTGCAACGGCTTCGCGTGCGTGCCGGCCAGCTCGGAGCCGGAGGGCGAGGCCGACACCGCGCCCGCCGACACGGCGACGAGCGCCGGCGGCACGTTCCAGGGCGGCGGCGGGTGTGGCGCGGGCGGGGGTGCGGGCGGCGTGCTCGGCCTCATCGGGATCGGGCTCGCGGCGTGGCGTCGCCGGGGCCTGGGTGTGCGATAAAAGCCCTTTTGTTATAGGCCGTTACGAGAAAATTCCCGGCCGGGTCGAGAGCGCTTTACAGATCGCGATCACCTGAGCAGACTCCCGAAGTTCGCGCGCGCGCACCGCGTGCACCACAGGGGAGGAAGCTCGTTTGCTCGGACCGCTCGCCGGCGGTCATCGGGCCTCGGGCGGTCATCAAGTGATCGGACGCCGCGTCTCGATTTGGGCTCTCGTTTTCGTCGCCGGCCTGGCGACGACGGGGCGGGCGAACACCGCCGAGCCGGAGCTCGACCTGCGCTGGCGCGGCGTCGCGCTGAGCGACCTGCCGTCGGCCGAGACCGCGCTGCTCGCGCGTGCCATCGCAGAGACCAACCCGGCGGAGCTCACGGCGGTGACCTCGGTCGCCTGGCTCGAGCGCGGCACCCGCCTCGAGAGCGTGGCGGGCTGGTCGTCGGCGAGCCAGCTCATGGTGCATCATCTCATCCAGGTCGTCGGGCGGCACCCGCGCTTCGCCTCCGAGGAAGATCCGGGCACACGCAAGGAGCCCGCGCTCGGCGTGGTCGTGCTCGAGGCGCGCCTGCCGCGCGACCACAGCGACTGGCCTGAGCTCCGGGTGCTCAGGGAGGCGCCGATCGCCTCGCTCGATCTGGAGATCGCCGTGAGCCTGACCGACCGCCTGACCGTCGTGAGCGACGAGCGCTTCGGCTTCGTGCGGGTCTACCCCTCGGGGGTCGGCGCCATCGACACGGTGCGTCGGCCCGGCTACGTCAGCTCGCTCACGCCCGCGACCGAGCTCGGGCGCGTCTCGCGCGACGCGCGCCAGGCGACCCTGTCCGCGTCCTCGTGGAACCGCGGCAAGCCCTACCTGCCCTTCGAGATCCCCTTCATCGCCGGGCGCGCCAGGGAACCGTCGAGCGCCACCCGCCGCTGGTACATGCAGACGCGCGTCGCGTTCCACATCTGGCAGGGGCGACACTTCTCGCGCGGCTTCAACTCGCACGGCTGCGTCACCCTGCGCGACGACGACCTCGACGAGCTCGCGCGCTTCGTCTTCGCCAACGCCGAGCCCTTGCCGCTCGTCGTGCGCGCGCCGGATTTCGCCCAGCACCGCCATCCCTTCCCGCACGAGACCGGCCACCACTGGGCGCTCGAGAACCTCGGCACCGCCCGGCGCCCGGTCATCACGCGCGGCAACTTCTACGCCATCGACAAGCGCGACGGCCCGCCGCCTCCGCTCGCGGAGATGGTCGGGATCTTCATGGACGGCGAGCGACGGAAGGACCCGCTCGGCCCGGTCGCGGCCTACCCGGACGCGCCGCCGCCGAGCCTCGCGCCCTGACCGCCCCGAGCACCTCGGTCATGGACGACGGACGCGATCTCGTGAGCTGGCTCGGCGGTCGCGGCGAGCTGTGGCCCACCGACGCCATGCGCGAGCACAGCCGCCTCGATCCCTGGCGCTCCGAGCACGCGCGCTTCTTCGAGCGCGTGCGCGAGCTCGACACGAGCGGCTGGTGCGCGCCGCTCGGCCGCGCGCGACCGAGCTGGGTCTTCTACGACTGCGTGCTGGTGCCGGGTGCGCTCTTCGGCTTCGCGCGCCGCGAGCGCGACGAGCTCGTGCCGGTCTCGGTGCTGGCGCTGATCCCGACGCTCTTCGATCACCAGCTCGTGCAGACGCTCGCCGTGCGCGACGACCTCGCCGATCCCGAAACGCTCGCGCACCGCACGCTGCGCGAGGGCTCGCGCGCCCTCGCCGCCCCCCGCCTCGTCGCCGCGCTGCCCTGGCGCTCGCCGTTTCTCGCGCGCTTCCTCGCGCTCGGCCCGCTGCGCCTGCACACCGCCATCACGCCCGCGCACGACGAGGAGGAGACGCTCACCTTCTCGGTCGAGGTCACCCCTGCGGCGCGCTCTCCGCTCGCGCCTCCACGCACGCTCGATGCGCGCGACCGCGATGCGCTCGCCGCGCTTCAGACCGACCTCGAGCGCGGCGCATCGATCACGCTGACGGCGATGCATCCGACGGGCGCCTCGTTCACGCTGAGCCGGGGGCCCGGCTGATGCGACCGCGCTTCCCGACGCACAACGACGCCCTCTTCGACGTGGTCTCGCCGTTCATCGTCGCGCCGGCGAGCGCGCTGCCCGCCCTCGATCCGACCCCGTGCGGCCTCACCACCCGCTGGCACATCGATCCGCTCGTCGCCGCCAACGGGCCCTTCTTTCGCCTCCTTCAGCGTCTCGATCAGCTCACCTTCGGGCCCGAGGGCATGCCGATGGATCGCTGGGTCTTCTACGAGTGCGCGGAGCTTCCCGGCGCGATCTACGGCTTCGCGCTGCCGGCCGACGCGCTCTCGGATGACGAGCGCCAGGCGCTGCGCGTGCCCGCCGACTACCGCGGACCGGTGCCGCTCTCGATGTACATCGCCATCCCCATGCGCACGCCGCCCGGCTCACCGCGCACCTTCTTCGGCCACAATCTCGCGAGCCTCAACCGCGTTTTTCCCACGCGCGCCCTGTCCCACCTCGGCACCCTCACCAAGGCCTTCGGTCTGGCCGCCTTCCGCGCCGAGCGTGCCTTCGGCGCGACCCAGTGGAGGAGCAACGCGCTCTTCATCCACACCAAGTTCGGCCCGCTCGAGCTCTGCACCGCCTGGACCGAGGCCCACTCGATCCACGAGACCCTGACCTACGCCTGCGCGATCGACGAGCGCACGCTCCGCTCCGCCGCCGGCGATCCGAGCGCCGCCATCTCGAGGCCGGCGCCCGAGCGCTGGCTCGCCGCCGACGACGGCGCGGCGATGCGCGCGCTGCACGCCGCCATCGAGCGCGGCGAGCGCTTCGTCATCTGCGGCCCCGCCGAAGAGCGCGACGGTCGCCGCCTGCACCCGATCGCGCGCGCACCCTGATCATCACTCGACCTCTTCTTCGATCGGGAAGAGGGCCATCTGACGCCGGATCGGACCTTCGGCCACCGCGCGTGCCACGCGCGTGCCCGCGCGATCGGCGAGCGCCGCCGCCAGCTTCTCGGTGCTGGTCACGATGGCGTTGGTGCCGCCGTCTTCGACGAACTCGAGCGCGGCCTCGACCTTCGGCCCCATCGTCTCGGGCGGGAAGTGCCCGTCGCGGTGGAACGATCTGAGCTCGGACGCGGAGACCTTCTCGATCGCGCGCTGATCGGTGCGCCCGAAGTTGAGGAAGACCTGGTCGACCGAGGTGAGGATCACCAGCAGCTCGCCGCCGAGGTCGCCGGCCATCAAGGCGGCCGTGCGATCCTTGTCGACCACGGCCTCGACGCCGATGAGCTGCCCGCGCGCGTCGACCGCGACCGCGACCCCGCCGCCGCCGCCGGCGATCACGACGTGGCCCGCCTCGAGCAGCGCCTCGATCGAGTCGAGGTTGACGATCTCGATCGGCCGCGGGCATGGCACGACCCGGCGCCAGCCGCGCCCCGCCTCGGCGACCATGTGCACACCGCCCGACTTCATCAGGGTCTTGGCGCGCCACTCCGAAACGTAGGGACCGATCGCGCAGGTCGGCGCCTGGAAGGCCTGGTCGTCGAGCCCGACCAGGGTCTGCGTCACCACCGTGGTCACCGGCCACTTCATCTGCAGCCGCCGCAGCTCGTTGCGGATCTCGAGGTCGAGCAGGTAGCCGATGGCGCCCTGCGTGGAGGCGACGCACACGTCGAGCGGCGTCGGCGGCAGCTTGGTCGACGACTCCTCGTTGCGGACCAGCTCGCGCCCGAGCTGCGGGTCGTTGCCGTGCACGATCACGACGCGGAAGCCCTCGCGCACCAGCGCGACCACCGAGCGCGCCGCGCGCCGCGCCATGCGCAGCTGCTCGCGATGGGACCCGGTCTGGTCCAAGGGCAGGAGCGAGTTGCCTCCAAAAGACAGGACCGCGATAGCCGCTCGCGCCACTCGAACACCCCCAACGCCGTTTGAACCGGGGGTCGCCGGTCTACCACCAAGACCGATACGCGCCAAGGTGATCTGCGCCCGCATCGGCGATGATCTCGAATCCATTCGAACCTACCTCGGCGTTGACACGGCCGGTTCACATCGACACTGTCTCGCGCCATGCGAACCGTGCTCATCGCCCTCCTCGCGTTCACGCTGCTGGCGCCCCCGCTCCGGGCCGCGCCGCCCGAGCGCCCCGAGCCCGTCGGTCCCACGCCGGAACCGCTCGGCCACAAGCACCTCGTGCCTGAGCACCGCGCGATCCCGCGCGCCGATCTCGGCGGCGCCGCGCCGCGCGCCTGGCCTTTGCCCGGCCACCTCCTCGACAGCCACGATCGACCGATCGTCACGCGCGAGGTGCTCGGCTACCTGCCGTACTGGTCCTACACCGCGAGCGAGCCCTACATCCCGCTGCGCTGGGACCTCCTGACCATCCTCGCGTGGTTCGACGTCGGCCTCGACGGCGCCGGCAACGTCACCGAGCGCCACGGCTGGGGCGGGCAGACCACCGCGCGCATCGTGCAGGACGCCCACGCGCACGGCGTGCGCGTCGTCATCACCGTCACCAACTTCGACGGCGACGAGATCGCCTCGATCGTCAACGACGCGAACAACCGCGCGCGCGCCATCGACACCTGCCTGTCGCTCATGGCCGAGCACGACGCCGACGGGATCAACGTCGACTTCGAGTTCGTGCCGCGCTCGGCGCGCGACGGCTTCGTCACCTTCATGACCGAGCTCACCGACGCCGTGCGCGCCGCGGCGCCCAACGGCGGCCCCGGCCACGTCTCGCTCGCCGGGCCCGCGGTCGACTGGAGCGGCGCCTACGACTACGACGTGCTGCTCGAGAACACCGACGGGATCATGGTGATGGCCTACGGCTACCACTGGACGCGCAGCACCACGGCCGGGCCGACCTCGCCGCTCTTCGAAGGCGACCTCTGGGACACGCGCTCGGTCGCCTGGACGATCGACGACTACCTCCGCTATGGCGGCGTGGAGAACCGCGGCAAGGTCATCATCGGGCTACCCTGGTACGGGCGTAGCTGGCAGGTCGCCAGCCAGGCGGTGCCGGCCGCCGCGCTCTCGGACGGCTCGACGCGCACCTTCAAAGCGGCCGAGCCGGAGGCGCTCGAGCTCGGCAAGCTCTGGGAGGACGTCTCGAAGTCGACCTACTATCACAAGACCAGCGGCGGCGTGCTCTGGCAGATCTGGTACGACGACGGGCGCGCCTTCCAGGACAAGATCGCCTACGTCGACGAGATGGACCTCGGCGGGGTCGGGATCTGGGCGCTCGGCTACGAGGGGTCCTACCCGGATCTGTGGGATGCGATCGACCACGTCCTCGCCGGCGAGGTCGGGCCCGATCCCGATCCCGAGCCGGGCCCCGAGCCGGTCGAGGTGCTCGAGCCCGCGCCCGAGGCGAGCGCCGAGCCCTCGGCCGAGGTGCTCGAGAATACGCCCGAGCCCGCGCCCGAGCCCGCGGTCGAGCCCGGGCCAGAGCCGAGCCCCGAGCCCGGCGCGGAGGTGATCGTCGCAGAGGACGTGAGCGGCCCGGGCGGTCCGGGTCGGCCGGGCGCGACCTCGCTCGACCCGCGGCGGAGCTTGCAGGCGCGCATGGTCGACGGCGACGACGGCTGTCAGGGCGGCGGCGCGGGTGGCTTCTTCGGGCTCCTCCTGCTCGGCGTGGCCCCTCTCGTCGGATCGCGTCAGCGCGTGCGCGGATCGATCCAGGCGTAGGGCACCTCGAAGCGGGTCGTCTCGCCGGCGACGATCGTCGCCTCGTGGCGGATGAGGCGGCCGTCTTCGGTGGTGACCTGGATCGTCAGCGCGCCCGCGCCGATCTCACCGATCACCCGGCGCTGCCCGGGCGCGAGGCGGAAGCCGGCCGCGTCGAGGCCACCGGGCAGGCGGGCGCCGCCGGGGCGCTCTTCGAGGGTGATGCGCACCGCGCGGCGCGTCGGGTTGACGAGCTCGACGGCGCCGTAGCGCACGAGCGGCGGCGCGAAGTAGGACTCGCGCCCGGGGTAGAGCTCGACCACGTCGGAGGCGAGCACACGCCCGTCGTCGCGCAGCTCGACGCGCACCCGGCCGGGCTCGAGGCCGCCGATGCGCTCGCTCTCGTGGCGGCCCAGGCGCGTCGCGCGGTGGCCGTCGATCCACACGCCGACCTTGCGCGCGAAGGGGTTCGTCACGACGAGCGTCGCGTCGCGCAGGCGCGCGATGCGCAAGGCCGTGCGGCGTCCCTCGCGCACCTCGACGCGATCGGTCTGCCAGCGCGGCTCGGGGCCGCGGTGCGAGACCGGATAGGAGACGAGGCGCGTGCCGTTGGGCACGTCCTCGAGCACCGTGGTCGAGCGCGCGCCCACCTCGATGGCAAAGCGCCCGTCGAGGTAGATCGCGACCGGGCGATCGCGCTCGTTGCTCAGCTCGATCGCGCCGACGAGCGGGCCGGGCAGCCCGACGGGCGGTGGACGATCGTCGGGTCCTCGCGCCTCGGCGGCGGCCGGCAGCGCGAGGGTGAGCGCCATCAGGATCGCGGTGAAGGAGGTCGGGCTCATCACGGGACTCCTCGTGCTCGGCCCTCGCACCGGTGCGCGGGCCGATGGGCTGACGCGACGCGCGGCGGGGATATTCGTCAGCGGCTCGGCTCCGGTTCCGACGGCGCTGGATCGAGGAGGCGCAGCGGCAGCTCCGCGCGGGGTCGGCGCTCGGGCAGGAGCTCGCGGCCGAGGCCCCAGATCACGACGCGGCTCCCGCCGCCGGCGTCGGCGAGCTCGACGACCCACGAGCCGTCCTGGGCGTCCTTGAGCGTGAAGGTGAAGGTGGCGCTCGGGATGATCCGGGCCCAGCCGGCCACGGAAAAGCCGTGCGGCAGCGCGCGGCCCTCGCGGTAGGCGGCCTTGAGCGCCTGCACGATCGCGTCGCGCGAGCGCGGCGAGAAGAGCACGAGATCGCGGCGGCCGCGCGGCCCGACCGAGAGCTGATCCCCGCCGAGCGCGAGGTCGAAGCTCTCGAGCACCTGGCGGATCTGCGCCTGGCGCGTCGGCACGTGCGCGCGCTGGCGCTGGGCGTGGGCGGGCGCGGCGAGTGCGGCGACGACGAGGCAGGCGAGCGGCAGCGGGAAGCAGGAGCGATGCATCGCGCTGCAAGAGACCCGATCGGAGCGCGCCAGTCAAAAACGAAGAGCCCCGGGGGGCCGGGGCTCTGTCGGGATCATGCGCGCTTGGTCAGCGGATCGGCGCGTAGCGGCGCGGCACCTCGTGGAACGGCTTGAGCGGCGGGTTGGCCTTGCGCACCACACCCCACACCTTGACCTTGGTCTGGCCCGCCTCGTCGAAGACCTCGGCGACCATGCGATCACCGGCGTCGTTCTTGAGCGTGAAGGTCGTGGAGTCCGACTGCACGAGGTGCGCCCAGCCGGCGACGTGGTAGCCGTTGGGGAGCTGCTTGTCCTGCAGGTAGGCCTGCTTGAAGGCCGAGATCACCTGCGCGCGCGTCTGGTTCGAGACCAGCACGAGGTCACGGCGGCCCTCGGCGGAGTGGGCGAGCTTGTCGCCCGTGAGGCCGAGGTCGAAGACGGTGAGCGCCTGCTTCACCTGGATCTGGCGGCTCGACACGTCCTGCGGCGGAGCCGCCAGCACCGGGGCGGTCCCGAGGGAGACGAGCGCGGCGAGCCCGAGCATCATGCGTCGCTGAATCATTCAATCCTCCATGCTTTGCGAGAGGGCGGCCGGGTTCGCCGTCCGCCTTGTCCTGGTTTGCGCCGGGTGTGCCACCCAATCGCCGGGCACAGAGACGGCGCGCTCTCCGAGGCATTCACCCGCGGCTCGGCGCGCACCGGTCGTGGCCTCCACGATGTAACCGCCGATCGCGATGAATCCGTGGAAGTGTTTCATTTCATTCGTGTCTTGCTCGTCATCGCCGGCGGTGGTTTGACGGCATCGGCATAGCGGGATACCTCCGAATGTCTCAGGAGGTCCGCGATGTCTCAGCGACTCACAGGCTTCGGCCACCGCTGCCACGAACCCCGGCGCACGACCGCTCACGGTGACCGCGTGGCCCGCGGCCTCTTGTGCGCGCTCACCGTCACGGCGCTCGCGCTCGCCGCGTGTGGCCGCGACGAGGATCGCACCGACTGCGGCTTCTGGGCCGAGAAGCTCGCGCGCTCGGGCGAGATCGAGATGGCCCTGGCCAAGGTCGGCCAGCTCAAGTGCAAGGAGGCGATCCCGGTCCTCAAGGCGCTCTTCGACCAGGGGCTCCTGCAGCAGTCGGTGCTGCAGACCGTCAAGGAGATCGACGATCCGAAGGAGGCGACGCCGATCATCAAGGCGGCGCTGCTCGTGCCGGACACGTCGCGCATCGCGGCGCAGATGGCGCGTGACTGGAAGCTCGCCGCGGTCACGCCCGAGCTGGTCAAGACGCTGCGCGACCCGGCCTACATCGAGGTGCGCGACTCCGCCTTCAGCGCGCTGCTCGAGCTCGACAAGGCCGAGAACCACGAGGACCTCTTGATCGAGCTGGCGATCGCCGACCCGAACCGCCAACCGATCGACATCAACCAACGCGCGATCGAGGAGCTCGGCAAGATGAGCTCCAAGAAGGCGGTCCCGACGCTGGTCAAGGCGATCTACCTGCGCTCGCAGCGCGGCCAGGAGTTCTTCACCATGACCCGGCGGGCGCTGGCCACCATCGGGGACGCCAGCGTCGTGACGGAGCTCCTGGCGGTGCTCGCCGGCAAGAACGAGGAGATCCTGCGCTTCACCAAGGAGCTCGGGCTCGAACCGTGGGAGCTCGACGCCACGCCCAAGACGGTGCAGGTCCTCGCCGACACGCTCGATCCCCGCATCGTCGAGCCGCTCATCGCCGATCTCGAAGAGGACATCGTGGCCCCCAAGGACGTGAGCGACGCCGCCTATGATCGTTGGGTGATGGACAAGTCGAACCGCTTCAAGGTGATCACCTTCGCGCTCGGCCACGTCGGGGTCGAGACGGGGCTCGCCCGCCTGGGCGCGCTGCTCATGGACATGAAGAAGGACACCGTCAACCAGCGCGTCAACGCCGGCAACACCCTGGCGATGATCGGCACCGAGGCGGCGCAGGACCTGCTCGTCAACGCGTGGAACGAGGAGATCGTCGAGGTCCTGCGCGCCGCGCTCCTGCAGACGGTCGCGATGGCGATCGACGATCGGCGCCTCGCCGCGTGGGACGAGATGGTCGGCTTCGTGCCCGAGGGGGCGCCCAAGCCGAGAAAGCCGGTCGAGCTGTCCGAGGCGGTCAAGAGCGCGCTCGAGAACAACGAGCGCATCCACGCCTACATCGCGGTCGTGCGCGAGTGCAAAGACCAGCTGCCGTGCTGGCTCGCCAAGACGAAGAGCGAAAACCAGGACGAGCAGATCAAGGCGCTGCTCGTGCTGGGCAAAGGCCGCTTCGGTGTGAGCGACGAGATCAAGGCCGCGCTGTGGGCGGCCTTCGACGCGGCCGACAAGCCCATGGTCGACACCAAGCGCTTCGCGCTGATGGGGCTCACGCGCCTGGGCAACGCCGGCGACGGGCAGAAGATGGCCGAAAAGGGCCTCGCGATCCTCGACGACGATCCCTTCTGGGGCGGTGAGCTCTACGCTTACGGCAAGGGGCTCGAGCGACGCATGGTGCGGTGAGCGAGGCCTCGCTCGTTGCGGTCGGGATCGGTTCGTGTCATGCCCGAACGCACGATGAACACGCTGCGCGCCATCGCGATGCTGGCGTTCCAGACGTGGCTCTGCGCGCCGGGCGGGGCCCGCGCCGAGCCGGGTGAGGCGGGCGCGTCCGAGGCGCGCTGCCTCGGCGAGAGCGTGCTGCACGTCGCGGTCGCCGAGCGCGACGCGGCCGCGGTCGGGCGTCTCCTGCGGGAGACACCCGCGCTCCGAACGGTGAGCAACGCGCTCGGGGAGACGCCGCTGGCGATCGCGGCGCGCGCCGGAGACATGCGCCTCGTGCAGCGCCTGCTCGGCGGCGTCGGGCCCGAGCTCGAGATCGCCGACGCGTGGGGGGCGACCCCGCTGATGCTGGCCATCCGGGCGGGCCACGACGCGGTGGCGCGGCGGATCCTGGCGGCCGGGGCCGATCCGGGCCGGCTCACCTCCGACCGGCTCGGGGTCCTGCACCTGGCGGCGCGCGCCGGGCGGGCGACGCTCGTGCCGACCCTGACGCGCGCGCTCGGTGAGGCGGGCGAGGGCGCGTCGATCGCGATGGACGCGCGGGGGCTCACGCCGCTCGAGCATGCGGTGCTCGCCGGATCGCGCCCGACGGTGCAGGCGCTCCTGCGTGCCGGCGCCGTGGTGCGGCCGCTGACGCTGACGATGGCGTGCGGGCTCTCGCGCGTCGATCTGGCGGCGTGGCTCTCGCGCTCGCCCTCGTCGTTCGTGGCGGCGCCGCTCGAGCGGGCGCTCGAGCACGCGCTGGCGCTCGGCGATGGGGTGCGTCAGATCGATCCGCTGGCGGTGAGCTGTCTTCTCGACGCGGGCGCGCCCGCCTCGACGAGCGCGCTACGGTCGGCGCTGGGGGCCGGGCGCGTCGATCTGGCGGCGCTCCTGGTGATGCGATCGGAGCCGAGCTACGGCGTCGATCGCGGCGACCCGATGTTGCACGCGGTGGCCGAGGCCGGTGAGCTCGCACTCGCCGACGTGCTCTTGCGGCTCGGGGTGCCCGTCGCCGCGCTCGATGCCGAGGGCGCGAGCGCGCTCGTGCGCGCCGTCATCGCCGATCGCGCGGAGATCGTGCGCGCGCTCGTCGCGGCGGGGGCCGATCCGGGCGAGACCTTCCGCGGCAGCACGGCGCGCGGCCTGGCCATCCGTCACGGCGCGCTGGCGGCGCTGGCGGCGCTGGTCGAGGCGCGCGGCCACGACCTCTTCAGCGCGGCGGCGCTCGATGATGCGCACGCGATCACCCGCCTCCTGGCGAGCCGGCGTGACGCGATCGACGAAGTCGACGCCGACGGGCTCACACCGCTGATGGTCGCTGCACGCTTCGGCGCGAGCGAGGCGGCGCGCGTGCTGGTCGAGGCGGGCGCGGCGGTCGGGCCGACGGTGCGCGAGGGCTCGCGCCTCGGCAAGCTCGACGTGTCGGGGTGGACGGCGCTGCACTTCGCGGCCGACGGGCAGCACAGCGCGCTCTTTCACTGGCTCGTCGCGCGCGGCGCCGAGGACCACGTCGCCGGCGACGGCAGGCGCGCGGCTGCGCGGGCGCGCTTCGCGCTGAGCGACAAGGCGCTGGCCGAGCGCGACGGCGAGACCGAGGGCCTCGGCTCTGAGGGGTGGGGCTTCGGCGGCGGCTGGGAGTCCGCGGGCGGTCCGAGGATCGGTCACGGTCGCAGGCCCCTGGAGCGCGATCCCGACGAGCGCCCGAGCTTCATCGCGTTGGGCGGCGGGCTCTTGCGCGACGAGCGGCGCCGCGACGAGGAGGTGATCCCGCGGTGGCGTCTGAGCGCGGGGCTGGTCGAAGACGGCGCGATCGCGCTGGAGTCGGCGCTCGGGGGTTGCGTCGACGCCGGTCACTGGTTCGAGGCCGAGCGTGTGGCGCGGGCGCTCGTGGACGAGCGCGCGCTGGCGCCGCTGCCCGAGCTCGGCGGCGGGATCGGGTGGCGCGGGCGGGCGCTGCTCCTGGCGTCGGCGCGCATGAGCCTCGCGCGGATCCTCACCGAGCGTCGGCGAGCCGGCGAGGCCGAGGCGGAGCTGGCGTCGGCGCGCGCCGCGCTCGAGGGCGCCCGATCCAGCTTCGCCTTTCGCGGGGCGGGCGCCTGGCAGGGTGGCGCGCCTGCGGCGACCCAGGTCCTGCCGGTGCATCGGGTGTGGGCGGCGATCATCACCGCCGAGGCGCGACTGCGCATGCGCGCGGGGCAGCTCGCGCGCGCCGCCGAGGGGATCCTGGCGGGGCTCTTGCGCCTCGAGGGGGAGGCGCTCGCGCTCTTGCGCGCGGGGCTCGTCGACAAGCTGGCGCTCGCGCTCGGCGAGGCGGCCCGCTACGAGGAGGCGATCGCGGCGGCGCGCGAGGCGCTCGCGCTGGTCGCCACGCATGACGACGGGCGAGGCGATGCGCCGTCGGCGCACGTGCTGCGCCACAACCTGGCGACGCTGCTCGGGCGGGTCGGGGCGCGCGACGAGGCGCGTGCGATCGTGGACGCGGAGCTCGCGCGCGTCGAGCGGGGCGAGGTGCACGGGGTCGACGAGGTCGCTGCGATCCTGTTCAGCGCGGGCCTCTGGCGGGCGGTCGATGGTGATGACGCGGGTGCGCTGGCGCTGATGAACGAGGCGCGCGCGGGTCTCGCCGCGGAGCGCGCCGCCGATTGGGCGCTGGGGCGCTACGACCTCGGGATCGGCAACGTGCTCATGAGCGTGGGGCGCGACGCGGAGGCGGAGGCCGTGCTCGCGCGCGGGCGGGAGGCGATCCTGGCGAGCGAAGGCGCGCCCGATGTCGAGGCGCTCTCGCTCGCGAGCGCGATCGACTACGCGCGGATCCTGACGGCGCAGGCGGCGATCGCGCGGCGCGCGGGTCGGCTCGACGAGGCGCTGAGCTTCGCGGAGACGGCGTACGCCATCGTGGCCCAGGCCGAGGTCCGAGAGGCGCGCTGGGCGGTCGAGCTCGAGCTCGGGCGGGTGCAGCGCGCGCGGGGCAAGCGTGCGGTGGCGATCTGGTTCGCCAAGCGCGCGGTCACGACGCTCGAGCGCATGCGCCGGGACGTGCCCGCGCTCGCCGCGCGCGCGTTCGTCGACGATCGGGTCGCGGCGTGGCGCGAGCTGGCCGATCAACTGATCGAGGCCGGGCGCTTCCTCGAGGCGACGGCGGCGTTGGCCGCGATCAAGCGCGAGGAGGCGCTGGTCTTCGCCGGCGGGGTCACGCGGGGCGGCAAGGCCGGCGAGCGCGCGGACGAGTCGATGACGCAGCGCGACGAGCGCGCGCCGCCGCTGGCGCTCGGCCAGGAGCGGCAGAGCGATCGACCCGAGCGCGCGCTGGTCGCGGCGCGGGCGAAGGTCGAGGCGGTGGTCGAGCGGATCGAGGGCGAGAGCCCGCGACGGCCGAGCGCGCCGCGCCTCGATGACGCGCGTCAGACGCTGCGCGAACGACGGAGGGCGTTCGAGGCGTGGCTGAGGCGGCTCGAAGGCGAGCTCGACGGCATGACGCCGGCGCGTGCGCGCGCGATCGCGGCGATGAACCTGCGCGACCTGGCGGCGATGCAGGACACGTTGGCGACGCTCGGCCAGGGCGTGGTCATGGTCCACTACCTCATCACCGACGAGCGGGTGCGCGCGATCGTGACCACGCCGGACAGCCAGTCCGGACGCGAGGCGGCGATCGCGCCGGCCGAGCTCAACGCGCTCGTCTTCCAGTTCCGCCAGGTGCTGAGCGATCCGCGGCGCGATCCGCGGGTGGCCGCCGAGGAGCTCTATCGGGTCTTGATCGCGCCGATCGAGGGCGATCTCGCGGAGGCCGGGGCGGAGACGCTGTTGATCTCGCTCGACGGCGCGCTGCGCTACGCGCCGCTGGCGGCGCTCTGGGACGGGCGCCAGTGGCTCGTCGAGCGTTACCGCGTGGTGCACTTCGCGCGCGCGGTGCTGCCGCGTATCATGGCGCCGAGGAAGGCGAGCGAGTCGCTGGCGGCGTTCGGGTGCGGGCGCGCGGTGCCGGGTCACCAGCAGCTCGCCGCGGTACCGGAGGAGCTCGAGGGGATCGTCAAGCGCGACGAGAGCGATCCGGACGGGGAGCTGCCGGGGGTCGTGCACCTGGACGACGCGTTCTCGCGCGACGCGCTCATGGCGCTGCTCGACGAGCGGCGCTTCAACGCGGTGCACATCGCCAGCCACTTCGTGCTGGGTCCGGGCGGCGAGGCCGACTCGTATCTCCTGCTCGGCGACGGCGGCCGGCTGACGCTCGAGGAGATCCGCTACGACATGAGGTTCGACGGCGTGGATCTGCTCGCGCTCTCGGCGTGCAACACCGCGCTGGGCGGAGGCGACAGCGACGGGCGCGAGATCGAGGGCTTCGCGTCCCTGGCGATGCGGCTCGGAGCGCGCGCCGTGCTGGCGACGCTGTGGCCGGTGAGCGACGCGAGCACCGGGCTCTTCATGAAGACCCTCTATCGATCGATGCGCGAGGGGCGGAAGCGCTCGCGCGCCGAGGTCCTGCAAGCGGCGATGCTGGCGTTCATCCGAAAGGAGGTCACGCTCGAGCGCGAGCCCGCGCCCGACGATCGCGGGCCGCGGCCGCTGGCCTTGGTCGCGACCGGTCCGAGCGCGGATCCGGCGAGCTCGGCGGCGCCCGAGGAGCCGCCGGACAACGCGCGCATCGACCTTTCGCACCCGCGCTACTGGGCGCCCTTCGTCCTGATCGGCAACTGGCGCTGAACAGGATCGCCTCGAGGCGACCCTGTTCAGACAAGACAGATCGAGCCGGATCCGAGCGCGCTGCGGCGTCACATCGTCGGTCGCTCCCGCGGATCTCGCAGCTCGATCTGCGGAATCCGCAGAGGCGCATGGCGGCCCCATCCGGAAGACGGCCGCCGGGGCGCGCGGCGCGCGTGGCATGTCGCTTGCTCTCTCGGCGAGCGTGCGATGATGCACCGATGACGACCTGGAGAGATGACCATGACCCGACGTAACGTGTTCTTGACCCTGGGCGCGGCGGCGCTCGCGCTCGCCATCGCCGTGCCCGTCGCGTTCTCGCGCGGGCCCGGGCCGCGCGGCGACAAAGAGGGCTGGCGCGGCGACCGCATCGAGCGCCTCGCCGAAAAGCTCGGCCTCGACGACAAGCAGAAGGCCGCGCTCGAGACGCTCAAGCAGGACCACCGCGATGACGCGGTCTCGATCCGCGAGCAGATCCGCGCCAAGCGCGAGGCGACGCGCGCGCTCTGGCTCGCGCCCAACCCCGACAAGCAGGCGATCCTCGCGGCCGAGCGGGAGATCAACGCGCTCGAGGGGCAGCTCGCCGAGAGCCGCGTCGAGTTCATGTTCGCGGCGCGCGGCGTGCTCACGCCCGAGCAGTTCGGCGAGTTCGTCGAGCTGCAGAAGAAGCGCGGCTTCGGCCGGCACCACAAGGGCGGCAAGCGCGGCTGGGGCAAGGGCTTCGGGCCCGGACCGGGGCCGGGCTCGCCGGAACCCACCGAGTGAGGTAGGCCTCGAGCGCGATGACCGACGACGATCCCCCGCGCGCCGCTGCGCCGCTCGCTCCTGGTGAGCGGCGGGGTACCCGCGAAGCGGCCAACAAGACCCGGCGTACGGTGCTGGCGCGTTGGGGGATCTTCGCGACGACGGTGATCATGGGCGCGGCGCTGGTCGCGACCGGCGTGTCGAGCTGGGCGCGGCAACGCGAGGCGGCGCGCGCGGTGGCCGAGGCGCGCGCCCTCGATCTCTTCATGACCGTGCGGCGGAGCCTGCGCGACCTCGGGCCGACCTTGATGCAGCGAGTCGCCGGCGGCGAGCGCGAGGTCGATCTCGGCGAGCTCCTGGACGATCTCAAAGAGGCCGGCCTGAGGTACGTCGCGTTGCAGGCCTTCGGCGAGCTCGTGGCGGTGGCGGGCGAGGCGCGCGGGCGCGCGGGCGCCGAGGAGATCTTCGCGCCGGGGCCGCCGGGCGAGCCGCGACCACGCTGGATCGGCGCGCGCGTACGCGTCGAGGGCGGGCTTCGCCTGCGCCGACCGGGGCGCGGCGCGGCGCTGGTGATCGAGGTCGAGCCGGTGCTGGCCGAGCAGCTCGAGGCCGGTGCGCTGACGCACCTCGTCGTCAGCGCGGGCGCGGCGGCGCTCCTGGTCGGGCTGGCGTTCGTGTTCTGGCGCATGGCGGCGCGCGCCGCGCGCGTGGAGAACGCGCTGGCGAAGGAGCGGCGGCTGGCGGAGCTCGGCGAGATGTCGGCGGTGCTCGGGCACGAGCTGCGCAATCCGCTGGCCTCGCTCAAGGGGCACGCGCAGCTCGTGGTCGAGCGCCTCGAGGCCGAGCACCGCGCGACGCGGAGCGCCGAGCGCGTGGTGCACGAGGCCGAGCGCATCGAGACCCTGAGCGAGCAGATCCTCGACTTCGCGCGCACCGGGGCGGTGCGGCGCGCGCTGGTGGAGCCGGCGGCGATCCTGCGCGCGGTGGTCGACAAGATCGGCGACGCGCGCCTCAGGCTCGACGTGGCGCGCGCGCCGGCGCGCTGGTCGCTGGACCGGTCGCGCATGGAGCAGGTGGTCGAGAACCTGGTGAAGAACGCGATCGAGGCGAGCGGGGAGGGCGCGTCGCCGATCGAGGTGGCGTGCCTCGACGAGGGCGGCGATCTGACGATCCACGTGCGCGACCACGGGCCGGGGATCGCCGCGGGCGAAGAGGAGGCGATCTTCGAGCCCTTCCGCACGAGCCGCGTCAAGGGCACCGGGCTCGGCCTGGCGATCGCGCGGCGTATCGTGCAGGCGCACGGCGGCGTGATCACCGCGGCGCAGGCCGAGGGCGGCGGCGCGCGCTTCACGGTGCGGTTGCCCGGCGCGGGCGCGGGCGTATAGGGGACGGCGATGGCACGCATCCTCGTGGTCGACGACGAAGAGGGGATCCGCACGTTCATCGCGGAGGTGCTCGAGGACGAAGGGCACGAGGTCGTGATGGCGGCGGACGGGCAGGCCGCGCTCGAGGCGCTGGGGCGTCGCGGTTTCCATCTGCTGATCACCGACCTGAAGATGCCGCGGCTCGACGGGCAGGCGCTGCTCGACAAGGCGAAGAGCGCGTGGCCCGAGCTGGAGGTGATCGTGCTCACCGCGCACGGCACCGTCGAGGGCGCGGTGCAGGCGATGAAGCGCGGCGCCTTCGACTACCTGCAGAAGCCGCTGGCCAACCCGGCGGAGCTGCGGCTCCTGGTGGCGCGTGCGCTCGAGCGGCGGGGCCTGAGCGACCGGGTCGCGCTCTTCGAGGGCGACCAGGGAGGCGGCGCCGGCGCGGGGCCGCGGCTGAGCTTCGGCGATCCGGCGATGCAGCAGGTCTCGCAGGCGATCGACAAGGTCGCGCGCACCGAGGCGACGGTGCTGCTCACCGGCGAGAGCGGGACCGGCAAGGAGGTCGCGGCGCGGGTGATCCATGCGCGCAGCCTGCGCGCGGCGGGGCCGTTCGTCGCGGTCAACTGCGCGGCGCTCTCGAGCGAGCTCCTCGCCTCGGAGCTCTTCGGCCACGAGCGCGGGGCGTTCACCGGCGCGGTGCAGCGGCGGCGCGGCAAGCTCGAGCTCGCCGAGGGCGGCACCTTCTTCCTCGACGAGCTCGGCGAGCTCAAGCCCGAGCTGCAGGCCAAGCTCTTGCGCGTGCTGCAGGACAGGACCTTCGAGCGCGTCGGCGGCTCGGAGACGCTGACGGCGGACGTGCGCTGGATCGCGGCGACCAACCGCGACCTCGCGCAGGCGATGGCGCGCGGCGAGTTCCGCGAGGACCTCTATCATCGGCTGGCGGTCTTCCCGATCCGCCTGCCGCCCTTGCGCGAGCGCCGGTCGGAGATCCTGCCGCTGGCGTCGCTCCTGCTCGAGCGCGTCGGCGCCAGCGTCGGCAAGGTCGGACTCGAGCTGACCGACGACGCCCGGCGCGCCCTCCTCACCCACGCCTGGCCGGGCAACGTGCGCGAGCTCCTCAACACGCTCGAGCGCGCGGCGATCCTGGCCGACGGGCGCCTGCTCGGCGCCGAGCACCTCGGCCTTCCTTCACCGGAGGGCGCGCCGGAGGACCCCGAGGGCACGCTCATCGCGGCCGAGAAGGCCGCGATCATCGAGGCGCTCGCTGCGGTCAACGGCCACCGCAAGCGGGCCGCCGAGCGGCTGGGGATCGGCGAGCGCACCCTCTACGAGAAGCTCAAGGCCTACGGCATCCGTTAGGGTGGCGATCGGGTCGCATCGATCCGACTCAATGCGTTCGTGGCTGTCGCGTCGCGTAACGCGCCATGAACGCGGCCACCGCGGCTGCGACGCGCCGCCCGCGCTCTGCCTCGTCGGGCGGCGCCGCGATCCCCATCGCCACCTTGAGCTGGATGTGGCCGGCGATCCCGGCCAGGAAGTGCTCCGCCGCGAGCTGCGCGTCCTCGAAGTCCACCTCCCCCGTGGCCCTGCGCGCTTCGAGGAAGGTGATGAAGCGCGCATAGGTCAACGCGGGGCCGCCTCGCCACAGCGTCTCGGCGAGCTTCGGGAATCGGCCCAGCGCACCGAGGCAGAGCCTGAGCAGCGCGGCGGCCTGCTCGCTCACCACCGCGTCGAGCGTCGCGCGCCCGAGGACCTCGAGCGCGCGCTCGAGCGGGAGCGACGCGACGTCGATGGGCGGCGCCGCCCGCGCCGCGAGCTCGGCGATGAGCCCCTCGACCAGCGCCTCCTTCGAGGGGAAGTAGCGGTAGAGCGTTGCCTTCGAGCCGCCGACCCGAGCCACGATCATGTCGGTCGAGGTGCCCTCGTAGCCGTGCACAAGGAACAGCGCCCGCGCGGCCTCGAGGTAGCGCGCTGCCCGGTCTTCGCCCCGCTTTGTCCTGGTCGTGCTTGACACCGGCACAAGATAACTGTACTAATCGGTACAGTACACCGACAACTTCCATGATCCATTGAGGATCAAAGGGTCCATGATGAGCGAGACGAGCCGTACCCAGGTCGTTCGCGGCGCCGACGCCCCCACGACCTCGTTCTCATCCCAGAGCCGCACGGTCTTCCCGTTCGCCGGCGGCGCGCACCCCGAGCTCTTCATCGAGCACGCCGCGCGCGGCGACAGCGCACCGCAGCACCGTCACCCCTGGGCCACCTGGGAGTACGTGCTCGAGGGGCGCGTGCGCTTCCTCGCCGACGGCGTCGAGCACGTGCTCGACGCGGGCGACGCGATCTTCACGCCCCCCGGCGTCGCCCACACCTACGTCGTCGAGAGCGAGCGGGCGATCATGGTGGGCCTCAACGGGCCCGAGACGCGCTTCTACGATCTGCAGCGCCGCGCGGCGCCGATCTTCCGGGCCGACGGCCCGCCCGACATGGGCGCGATCATGGCGCTCGCCGCCGAGCATCAGGTCGAGGTTCTCGGCCCGCCGCTCTCCCCCCTGACGCCGGGGTGACGTGACGGCGGCTGGAGCGACCCGCGGCGGCGTCACGCCAGGCGGAGCGGCAGGCGCAGCACCACCTCGAGGCCGCCGCCCTCGGCGTTGTCCGCCGTGACCGTGCCCTTGTGCAGCTTGACGGCGCGCTCGACGATCGCCAGCCCGATCCCGGCGCCGCCGGTCTCGCGATCACGCGCCGACTCGACGCGCACGAAGGGTCGGAAGATCTCGGCCAGCGCCTCGCCCGGCACGCCCGGTCCGTGGTCGCGCACGCGGATCTCCAACGCGTCGCGATCGCGGCGCACGCGGCAGTCGACGCTCGTGCCCTCGGCGGTGAAGCGGGCCGCGTTGCGCAGCACGTTCTCGACCGCGCGCCTCAGGAGCTCGGGGCGCCCTTCGAGCGTCGCCGCGCCGAGCATGTCTTCGACCGTGCACGCGACGCCGCGACCGCGGCTCTTCGCCTCGAAGTCGACGTCGGCGGCGACGCCGCGCACGAGGTCGGCGACCTCCTGGAGCGTCAGCGCCTCGACGGTGCTGCCCGGGTCGCCGGCGTCCAGGCGCGTGAGCTGCAGGATCTCCGAGATCAGCGCACCCAGCCGCAACGAGTCGCGCTCGATGCGGTCGAGGAGAGGCTGCGCGTCGGTCCCGGCGCGCGCCCGCGCGAGCTCGAGCGCGACACCCATGCGCGCCAGCGGCGAGCGCAGCTCGTGCGAGACGTCGCGCAGGAGGCGCTTCTGCGACTCGAGGATCGCCTCGAGCCGTTCGGCCATCGCGTCGAAGTCGCGGCCGAGCGCGAGGAGCTCGCCGCCGGCGCGCCCGAGCTCGGGGGTGACGCGCACGCTGAGATCACCCTGGGCGATGCGCGCGGTGGCCTTGCGCAGCTTGAGCAGCGGGCGCGACAGGAAGCGCGCGAGCAGGAGCGAGACCAGTCCGGCGACGACGACGATCAGCACCAGGCGCTGGGCTTCGCGCTCGAGCACGCGCTGCACCGGGGAGGGCCGCGGGTTCACCCCGACCAGCGTCCACGCCGTGGGACGCCCGGCCTCGTCGCGCAACGAGATGGCGAAGCGCTCGAGGTCGGGCTCGCGCTCGCGGTAGCCCTCCGGCGTCGCCTGGGTGACGAGGCGCGGCACCTCGGGCTCGGGCACGACGGGCTCGCCGTCGGGATCGCTGGCGTAGCGCAGCGCGTCGCCCTCGAAGATCCAGAGGTTGTCCTGCAGATCGGCGGCGACCGCGCGCAGATACGCCTCGGCCGCGGCTTCCCCGGCGCGCGCGCGCACCCGCAGGACCTCTTCGCCGTGCAGGCCGAAGGCGGCGACCATCCTCTGCATGCGGCGGTCCATGCGCTCGGTCGGATAGCTCGTCGCGACGAGCAGCGAGAAGCCCGCGCCGACGACCGCCATCGCGATCCACGAGAGCACGAAGATGCGCCAGAAGAGGCTCTTCATGCGTCGACCGCGTAGAGGTAGCCGGTGCCGCGCACGGTCTTGATGCGCTCGGCCCCGCTGGGGCCGCGCGTGAGCTTCTTGCGCAGGTTGGAGATGTGTACGTCGAGGCTCCGGTCATAGGGCGAGAGCGGCCGGCCGAGCACCTTCTCCGAGAGCTCGTCGCGCGAGACCACCTTGCCCGCGGCCTTGACCAGCACCTCGAGCAGGCTGAACTCCGCCGAGGTGAGCGCCACCGGTTCGCCGCCGATGCGACACGCGAGCGAGCTCGGCACCAGCTCGAGGTCGCCGACGACGAGCGTCTGCACCTCGGGTGTGGCGGCGACCCGTCGCGCCTCGCTCCGGCGCAGCACCGCGCGGATCCGCGCGACCAGCTCGCGCGCGTTGAAGGGCTTGGGCAGGTAGTCGTCGGCGCCGATCTCGAGGCCGACGATGCGGTCGATGTCGTCGCCGCGCGCCGTCAGCATCACGACCGGCAGCTGCTTGTGCGCGCGCAGGCGACGCAGCACCTCGAGCCCGTTCATGCCGGGCAGCATCACGTCGAGCACGACCAGCGCGAAGTCCTCGGCGAGCGCGCGCTCGAGCCCGACGGCCCCGTCGTGCACCGCCGTGACGACGAAGCCCTCCGCCTTGAAGTAGTCCGCCAGGAGCTCGGTGAGCTCGACGTCGTCGTCGATCAGGAGGAGGGAGTTGTCGGCCATGGCGTCATCCTCGGGCGCCGCCTGATGCGCGGCGCCATGCTCGTTCCATAGTACGTCCCCGGATCGGTGTCGCAGCTCAAGATTGCGAAAGCGGCCACGTGCGCGCCCCAGAGGTTTCCTTACGTTTCCCAAAGCACTTTCTGGCCGCTTGGAGCGACTATGCAGGCATGACACTGCGACGCCTCATCGAATCGCTCTCCCTCGCTGCCGTGCTCGGCGCCGGGACTCTCGCCGGCAGGACGGCGCTGGCTGCGCCGCTCACTCCCGAGGAGGCGCTCGCGCGCGCCGTCGACCGCAGCCCCGAGCTGCGCGCCGCCCTGGCCGAGCTCGAGAGCGCCCGCCTCGGCGTGCTCGGCGCCGACCGCGCGCGCGACTGGGTCCTGCGCGCCAGCCTGCAGGGACAGTACGCCGAGCAGTTCGCCGACACCTCCGAAGGCGCGACGCTCAACTCGACCCAGACGGTGGGCGGCAGCGTCGGCGTAAGCCGCACGACCGAGATCGGCACCGTGATCCAGATCGGTCTCGACGCCCGCTCTCGCTGGCAGCGCGTCAACCAGGACGTCGGCACCGCCAACGAGATCGTGCTCGGCCCGACGATCTCGGCCGATCTCTCGTTCGACATCACCCAGCCGCTCCTGCGCGGCGGCGGCACCGACAGCGTGCTCGCCGCCATGCGCCAGGCGAGGACGCAAGAGCGCCTCGCGCAGCTCGCCAAGGACGAGAGCGCCTCGTCGGTCGCGCTCGAGGTGATGCGCGCCTACTGGAACCTCTGGCTCGCCGAGCAGGCGCTGGCCGTCGAGCGCGCCTCCCTCGCGCTCACGGCGCGCCAGCTCGCCGACGTCGAGGCGCGCGCCGGCCTCGGCACCGCGCCCCGGACCGACGTGCTCCGCCTCGCCTCGCAGGAGGCCGCCGCCCGCCAGGGCCTCGTCGCCGCCGAGGCCCTCCTCGCCGAGCGCCAGTTCGCGCTCGCCCGCCACCTCGGCGTCTCGATGCGCGAGGCCGCGACCTTGTCCGCCGTGGGCGTACCCGCCGCGCCTGCCACCGCGCCCGCGCTCGAGGACCTGATCGCGCTGGCCGCCGACGGCTCAACCGCCATCCTGCAGCTCGAGCTGCAGATCGAGCTCGCACGCGAGCGCGTGGCGCTCGCCGCCGATCGCGCCGAGCCGCGCCTCGATCTGTGGGCCAGCGTCGGCGCCGGCGGTCTCTGGACCGAGGGCCCGCCGACCGGCCTGGCGCTGCCCGGCGGGCGCCCGGCCTTCCTCGCGCTCGTCGGCCTCGACTTCGAGCTGCCGCTGTCCGAGTCGAGCGCCGACGCCGAGCTCGCGCAAGCGCGCGCCGACAAGCGCGCCGCCGAGCTCCGCCTGCAGGCGCGGAGCGAGACCCTCGCCGCCGAGGTCGCCACGCTGCACCGCTCGCTCACCACGCTGCAGGACGCCGCGCGCGCGGCGGCCGTGACCGCCTCCTTCGCCGCCGAGCTCGCGGACAAGGAAGACCAGCGCCTGAAGCTCGGCACCGCCCTCGTCTCCGAGGTGATCTCCGCGCAGCAGGCCCAGCGCGAGGCCGAGCTCGCCCGCCTGCGCGCCGAGGCCGACGTCGCCCTGGCCGCGCTCGAGCTCGACCACGTCAGCGGCCAGCTCCTCACGCGCCTCGCCCTGACCATCCCGACCCCGAACCCCTCCACCCGGACGGAGAACCCGCGATGAAAGCCCGCGTCCTCATCCCCGTCGCCATGCTCGGCGTCATCGGCGGCGTCGCCGCCTACTTCCTCGGCACCGCCGGCGCCGCCTCGGAGCCGAGCAAGGCCCGCACGGTGCGCGCCCAGCGCGGCTCGCTCACCGAGACCGCCGCCGCCTCGGGCACGATCGTGCCGGTGCGCCAGGTCGACGTGAAGTCGCGCACCTCGGGCGAGGTCATCGAGGTCCTCGTCACCGAGGGCCAGCGCGTCGCCGAGGGTGACCTCCTCTTCCGCCTCGATCCGACCGAGGCCGAGCGCACCGTGCTCAAGGCCGCCGCCGCGCTCGAGCGCTTGAACGCCCAGCTCACCCAGGCCAAGGCCTCGCTGACCATCGCGCGCTATCAGGCCGCCGACGCCAAGGCCGACAAGGACTTGAACGACAAGGGCGCCGAGCTCGGGGTCATCTCCGACACCGCGCGCCGCACCGCCACCAACCAGGCGCGCATCGCCTCGGCCACCGTGCAGCAGCGCCTGGCCGAGATCACCTCGATGGAGGCGCAGATCAAGACCGCCGAGCTCGAGGTGCAGGTCGCCGAGCTCAACCTCGCCTACACCCGCATCGTCGCGCCGTTCGCCGGTACGGTGCTGGCGCTCAACGTCGAGAAGGGCACGATCGTCGCCTCGGGCATCACCAACGTCAGCGGCGGCACCGCCGCGCTCACCCTCGGCGCGCTCGACGACCTGCGCGTCGTCGCCCAGATCGACGAGGCCCAGGTGAGCAAGGTCCAAAAGGACCAGCCCGTGCAGATCCGCGTCGACGCCTACCCGGATCGCGTCTTCGAGGGCGTGGTCGAGGCGGTCGCGCCGCTCGGCCAGAACGTCTCCAACGTCGTCACCTTCGACGTCGAGATCCGCGTGACCGACAAGGACCGCGAGCTCTTGCGCTCGGGCATGAGCGCCGACCTCGAGATCATCACCCGCCAGATCGAGGGCGCGATCTTCGTGCCGCTGACCGCGATCGTCAGCCGCGGCGCCGAGCGCTTCGTGCGGCTGGCCGACGGGAGCGAGCAGGCCGTCAAGACCGGCGCCACCGACGGCCAGCGCATCGTGATCCTCGAGGGGCTCGACGAGGGCACGCCGATCCAGGCGATCGGCGCGACGGCCCGGGCGACCGGCGGCAACGCGCCAAGCGGTGGGCTCATCCCGATGGGCGGTCGCGGCAGCCGCGGACCGCGCATGCGCATGTGAGGGGAGGGCAGGACATGACGACGAAGACGAAGACCGCGCAGAGCACGCCCACCCGATCCGCCCCGACGAGCGACCCGGTCGTCATCGAGGATCTGATCAAGGTCTACAACCCCCACCGCCCCGAGCTCGCGGTGCGCGCCGTCGACGGGATCTCCTTCCGCGTCGCGCGCGGCGAGGCCCTCGCGATCATCGGCCCCTCGGGCTGCGGCAAGTCGACGCTGCTCCAGATCCTCGGCTGCCTCGACCGACCGACCAGCGGCCGCTACGTGCTCGAAGGCAAGGACGTCGCGCGCCTGTCCGAAGACGAGCTGGCGCGCGTGCGCAACCGCCACATCGGCTTCGTGTTCCAGTCCTTCAACCTCCTGCCGCGCATGTCGGCGCTGGAAAACGTCGAGCTGCCGCTGCTCTACGGCGCGCAGCAGGAGACGCGCGAGCGGGCCAGGGCGGCGCTCGCCAAGGTCGGCCTCGCCGATCGCGGCCACCACATGCCCAACGAGCTCTCGGGCGGCCAGCGCCAGCGCGTCGCCATCGCGCGCGCGCTCGTGACCGAGCCGTCGATCCTGCTCTGCGACGAGCCGACCGGCGCCCTCGACAGCCGCACCGGGCGCGAGGTGCTCGAGCTCCTCGGCCGCCTCAACGCCGAGGGCACGACCCTGATCATGGTGACCCACGACCTCCTCATCGCGCGCTCGCTCGGGCGCGCCATCGCGCTGCGCGACGGGCGCATCCTGATGGACGGCGCCAGCGCCGAGGTCGTCGCCGAGTTCGATCGCCTGCACGCCGAGAGCGCGCAAACGGAGGTGGCGGCATGATGATCGGTGAGACCGTGCGCACCGCGTGGCGCTCGCTCAGCTCGAACCGCATGCGCACCGCGCTGACCGGCCTCGGCATGGTGATCGGCGTCGCCGCCGTCGTCGCCGTGCTCTCGGTCGGCGAGGGCGCCAAGGACCAGGTCGAGGGGCGCATCCGCTCGCTCGGCTCGAACCTGCTGACGGTGCGACCCGAGTCAGGGCGCTCGGGCGGCGTGCGCTCCGGCTCGGTTCAGACCCTGACGCTCGGCGACGCCGAGGCGCTGCGCCAGATCCCCGGCGTGCTCGCGGTCTCGCCCGAGGTCGGCGGCAACGCCCAGGTGCGCTACCGCGAGCAGAACCAGAGCGCGCAGATCATGGGCGTCATGCCCGACTACCTCCAGGTGCGCGCGCTCGAGCTCGGGCAGGGCCTCGGCTTCACCGAGCTCGACATCCGCGAGCGCCAGCGCGTTGCCATCATCGGCACGCGCATCGCCGAGACCCTCTTCCCGAACGAGAGCCCGCTCGGTCAGCGCATGCAGATCAAGGGCATCGCCTTTCGCGTCATCGGCGTGCTCGCCGAAAAGGGCGACTCGGGGTTCACGTCTCCCGACGAGATGGTGCTCGTGCCGATCACCACCCACCAGGGCGTGCTCTTCGGTCAGGACCGCGTCTCGAGCATCGGCATCGCCGTCATGACCGAGGAGGAGATGGCTGCGGTGCAAGCTGCGACAGCCCAGCTCCTGAGGTTGCGCCACGAGCTGCGCGACGACGAGGAGGACGACTTCCAGATCCGGTCTCAAACCGAGATGTTGGCGACGCTCGGCGCGATCACCGGCACCTTCACCGCGCTGCTCGGCAGCGTGGCGGCGGTCTCGCTGCTCGTCGGCGGCATCGGCATCATGAACATCATGTTGGTCTCGGTGCGTGAGCGCACGCGCGAGATCGGCGTGCGCATGGCCGTCGGCGCGCGCCGCCGCGATGTGCTCCTGCAGTTCCTGGTCGAGTCGGTGGTGGTCTCGCTCTTCGGCGGCCTCCTCGGGCTCGGCCTCGGCTTCGGCGCCGCGGCGCTCATCGCCAAGCTCGGCGGCTGGCCGACCATCGTGCCGAGCTACGCGATCATGCTCTCGCTCTGCGTCTCGATCGCCGTCGGCCTGCTCTTCGGCGTGGGTCCGGCGCGGCGCGCGGCGCGCATGGACCCGGTCGAGGCGTTGCGCCAGGAGTAGCCGACCCGCAAACGGCGCGCGGGACGATGCCGCCTGGGGTCCGCTGGCCCCACCCACCGGGCGCTCGCGGCGTCGCAGATTGCGCGCTGAGGCCCCTGGACCCCACCCGCGGGTACCGGAATCGCACACTAATAGCCATGGATATCATGGTGTTGCGTGGACATTGCCGGGTTGGCACGCAGATTGCCATTGTAAGGCGTGGTCGCCCCTTTGGAGGTCCGTCATGATCCGCTGCCGCAGCGAAGTCGCCGAGCGCATCACCGAGAAGAAGCACGAAGACAGCCGTGAGACGCTGGTGCTCGCACCGCGCCGCCTGCTCTTCAGCGAGCTCGTGCTGCGCGAGGCCGAGCGCTGGCGCCGGATCGAAGACGCGGCCGAGCTCCGGCGAGTGACCGAGCGTGTGCGCCGCGAGCTCTGTCAGGGCGAGCTCCAGCACTTCGTCGCCTGGATCTGCGCGCACCACGGCGCCGGGATGGCGCGCGCCGCCGGTCTGCCGATCGCGCCGCTGCGCGTGTCGATGGCGTCTTGAGCGTCACGGGTGTGGTGAGGATCACCACACGGCGACAAGGACCGGCGCGTCGCATGAGCGCGCGCTCACCCGCTCCGGGCCGGACGCATCGATCCGCTGGCGTGCTGGTGCGGGATTTGCTCTGAGGGTGACGCCATGCGCGCTCTCTGGTTCCCGCTCATCATGTTCGCCGCCATCGTGGCGGCGTCGGCCTGCGGTGACGACACCGCGCCGACCGACACCCTCGAGCTCGTCGACGGCGACAGCGAGGTCACGCCCGACGGCGACTCGGACGACCCGATCGAGGTCGACGGATCCACCGAGACGGCGGACAGCCTCGACGACACGGCCGAGGTCGGTCCCGACGGCGGCGATACCGCCGACACGCTCGACACGAGCGACACGGCGGATACCGTCGATACAGCGGACACGCCCGATACGAGCGACACGAGCGACACGAGCGACACGCCCGATACGGCCGACACGGCCGACGGCGAGGTCACGACGGCCTGCGACTTCGAGCCCGGGGATCCCGCCTTCGACGACCACACCATCGCGCGCGTGCCGTCGGCCGCCTGCTTCTTCACGTACGCCGGCGCGTTCCCGCACGACCCGGTCGTCCTGAAGTACGTCATCGTCGACATCAACCGCGGCGGCGCGGCCGACGCGACCGTGCGCTTCGCCGACAACGCCTTCTATCGCCTGCACGACGAGTGGTACTGGTTTCGCCTGCTCAACGGCCAGCCGATCCCGCACCTCCCCGATCCGCCGGTCCAGGGCCTGAGCTTCGACAGCATCGCCGCCGTCTACCAGGCCTTCGCCGGCCAGACCACGCTGCCGCTCGACCTCGAGTTCCTCGACAGCGGTACCTTCGCCGGCCGCCTCTACTCGCCGCGCTTCTACGCCCTGGCCGCGCTGCAGGAGCAGCTCGCCGCGCGCTTCTTCGGCCTCGGCTCGATCGTGCACTTCGCGCCCCACCCCGAGCGCACCTTCCCGGGCGAGGTCTGGGGGGTCGAGCTCGAGTTCTCCGACGCCGCGCCGGTCGCCTACCTCGAGCGCGTCTTCGCCGTGCTCGCCGCCCGGCTGCCGCCCGAGATCGCCTCGGAGCTCCGCTGGATCGCGCGCTCGGCGCCGCAGGAGAACCTCGTCATGCAGCTCCGCCAGAGCGGCCACCCGCTAGGCCTCCGCGCGCTGACCTACGACGACCTCGTCGTCGCCGGCGCGGTCGAGGTCTACAACGAGGGCATCGCCGCCGGCCGCGTCCGGATCCTCGCACCCGACTTCGGCCCCAACGATCTGCGCGACGACGAGATCGCCATCCTGCCGCGCGTGCCCGACGACATCCCGCCGAGCCGCGCGATCATCAGCGCCGTGCCGCAGACGGCGCTCGCGCACGTCAACCTCCTCGCCAAGTCGCGCGGCACGCCCAACGCGCACGTCGGCGGGATCCTCTCGTGGGGCCAGCTCGTGCAGTGGGACTGGAACGGGCAGCCGGTCGCCGTCGAGGTGAGCGCCGAGCGCGGCGTGCGCTGGCAGCCGCTCGACCCCGACGACTACGCCTTCTACGTCGGGCGCCTGGCGCCGCCGCTGCGCCACGTGCCGCAGGTCCCCGATCTCGCCTCCGCGCCCCTGACGGTGAGCCTCAGCGAAGGGGGGATCGACGCCATGGCCGCGCTGGTGCCGCTCGCCGGCGGCAAGTCGGCCGGGTTCCTTTCGTTTCTGGAGGTGCCGGCGATCGAGACGCCCGACGCGCCGCTCGGGATCACCATCAAGCCTTTCGTCGCGCACCAGGCCGAGCTCCTGCCGCTCATCCGCGAAGCCGTGGCCGACTCGGAGTTTCGCGCCGACGCGCGCCTGCGCTTCATCGTGCTCGAGGGCGAAGAGAGCTTCCTCGCGGACAACGCCGACGACCCCATCGCGCTCGGCTTCATCGAGGCGGTGCACGCGCGCCACACCGACGACGCCATCGCGGAGATCATCGCGCGCGGCGGCGTCAAGCGCATGATCACCGACAAGCCGCTCGCCTACGAGACGCTGCGCGATCTGCGCGCCGCGCTCGCCGCGCGCTTCGGCTTCCTCGCCAGGACGCAGGGCCTGCGCTTCCGCTCCTCGTCGACCGCCGAGGACGTGCCCGGCTTCAACGGCGCCGGTCTCTACGTGTCGAACACCGGCTTCCTCTATCCCTCCGAGCTCGCCGACCCCTCCGATCGCGTGCGCACGATCGAGCACGCGATCAAGCAGACCTGGGCCTCGTACTGGGGCTTTCAGGCCTTCGAGGAGCGGCGCGCCGGGCGCATCGATCACTTCGAGGGCAACATGGGCGTCACGGTGCACGCGCGCTTCGACGACTCCAAAGAGCGCGCCAACGCGGTCATGACCTTCTGGGTGAGCGACTACCTGAGCCCGCCGACCCGGCGCCTGGTCGTCAACGTGCAAAAGGGCGCCTTGCCGGTGACCAACCCCGGCGGCACGCTCGAGCTGCCGGAGATCGACGAGGTGCACGTCGTCGGCGACGGCGCGCCGGAGATCGTGCGCGTGCAGCGCTCGACCGTGGCTGACGTGGATGAATGGCTCTTCAGCGATGACGAGCTCCTGACGCTCTACGCGCAGGCCGACGAGCACGCGGCGCGCTGGCTCGCGGCGCAGGGCGCCGAGCGGCCCGGGTCGGAGCGGCCGCGCACGATCGTGCTCGACTACGAGCTGAAGTACGTCGAGGCGGGCTGGCCGGCGATGGCCTCTGGCGAGGTGCGGCCGGCGCGCATCATCTGGCGGCAGGCGCGTGTGCTCGATCAGATCGTCAAGATCGCGGAGGCGGTCGGCGATCCGTGGAGCGGCTCGGCGCTGCCGCTCGCGCGTTATCTGCCGATCGATCTGCGCACCGCGGCGCGGAGCCTGGTCGCCGAACGCTGCGACTCACCCTGGGCCGATCTGCGCGTCTACCGCGTCTACACCGAGGCGCCGCTGCGCGAGCTCTTCCCGTTCTCGGAGGAGCCGTTCATCTACAAGGTCGTGATCGACTTCAAGGAGGCGCCGCCCGGGCTCGACGTCTCGCTCAGCAGCTGGCTCGTGCAGTGGACCAACCTCGCCGAGCGCAGCTTCTCCGCGAGCGGCACGCGCGTGGTCGTGAATCCGGGGATCGCCGACACGCTGGGGATCGACGGCTTCGAGCTCTCGCCCTACGACGAGGGCACCTTCCGCGTGTGGCGCGGTGACACGGAGCACACCGCGACCTGTGAGCGCGATCGGCGCGCACCCTATCAGTCGCCGGCCGAGTTCTTGCGCGGCCTCATGCCCCCGTGAGGGCGTAGCACGTAGAAGAGCGCGAGGAGCCAGAGCGTGACGATCGACGTCGCGTCGCCGCCGCCCGCGCAGCTCGCTCCGCCCGAAGTCTCGAAGCGCTCGTCCTCGACCTGGGTCGTGTCGGGCGCGGGCTCGACCGCCTCGGGCGTGGGCTCCGGCTCCGGCTCGGGCGTGGGCTCGGGCTCGGGCTCCGGCGCGGGCTCGACCGGCTCGGGCGTGGGCTCGGGATCCTCGTCGGCGATCGGGGCGGGACACGCCGATCCGCCCTGATCGAAGCAGTAGAACGTGCCGCTCGGGTGCATGGCGCAGACCTCCTCGTCGGCGCAGTCCTCGTCGGACTCGCACACGAGCAGGCAGTAGCTGCCGGTCGACAGCGGCACGCACTCGGCGCTCTCACCGCAGGCGTCGTCATCGGCGCAGGCGACGCAGTGGGTCGAGGCGCAGGCGCCGAGCTCGGGGTCGCAGACCTCGCCCTCGCCGCAGGCGAGCGGCTCGCCGAGGCAGGCGCCGAGCGCGTCGCAGGCGTCGGTGGCGGTGCAGGGATCGAGGTCGTCGCAGGTCGTGCCGGCGGCGGCGAGCGTCGTGACGCAGCCCTCGCCGTCGGGCAGCGAGCTCGCCTCGCACACGCCCGGCGTGCAGGTGTAGGCCGTGCCGACGCAGGCGCCGGCCTCGCAGCGATCGGCGCGCGTCGAGAGCTGGCCGTCGTCGCAGGTGTTGGCGTCGTCGGGGGTGAAGGTGCAGCCGGTGCCGGGCGCGCAGGCGTCGTCGGTGCAGGGGTTGTCGTCGTCGCAGGTCGTCGGCGCGCCGCCGACGCAGGCGCCGAGCGCGCAGGTGTCGCCGTCGGTGCAGGGGTCGCCGTCGTCGCAGGCGCCGGTCGAAAACGTCGGCACGCAGGCGCCGGCGACGCACGCGACCGAGCTGACGCAGGGGTTGTCGTTGGGGCAGTCGCCGGCGTCGCCGCAGACGACGAAGTCGAGCGCGAGGGTGTTGGAGTCGACCTCGTAGGCGAGGCCGCCGATCGAGCCGACGAAGGTGACGCTCGCGGTGTTCTCGAGCGAGGTCGGCGCGGTGAGGGCCTCGACGACGACCGGGATCGTCAGCGTGGCGTCGTCGAGGAGGCCGAGGTCGCCCACGCGCACGGTGACCACGCCGCCGACGATCTCGCCGGCGTCGCCGTCGGCGGCCACGGTCAGCGTGAGCACGGCGCCGTCGGGATCGACGAGCTGCATGGCGGCGCCCGAAGGCGCGACGCCCGCGGGCAGGGTGTCGCTCAGGACGACCTCGACCGCGTCCTGGTGCGAGCCGGCGGCGTGTGCGACAGCGAGCTGGTAGGCGAAGGTGGCGCCGGGCCTGAGCGGCGGGCTGGCGTCGTCGGTCTTGGCGAGCTCGAGGATCGGGGGCAGCGGGTCGCCTTCGACGCCGACGTTGTCGATGCGTACGGCGCCGGTGATGCTGGCGCCGGCCTCGAGGCTGACCATGCGCACGTGGATGGTCGGCTTGTCGGCGAAGGCGGCGCCGAGCGCGATCGGGCCGTAGTGGAACTCGGGCTGGAAGACGTTCTCGTCCCAGAGGCCGCCGTTGGGTCCGACGTCGTTCGAGATCACGACGTAGTCGTGGATCGGCGTGAAGGTCACGCCGTCGGTGCTGGCGACGAGGCGGAACGAGGACGGGCCGAGCGGGGTGCGGATCTGGTCCCAGCTCACGGTGATCTTCTCGTAGCCGAGTGTGCTGAGCTGGAAGCCGTAGTAGTCGCCGGCCTCCCAGACCGTCGAGCTGAACGCCTCGAGCGAGCCGTTGCCGAGCGAGGTCGTCCAGTCGGTGCCGGTGCTGGCGTGCACGCCGTGGCCGGTGCCGGTGCCGAGGTCGGGCAGGAGCGGGTTCGGGTAGACCGCGGTGTCGGCGACCGAGGGCGGCGGCGTGTTCTCGAAGCCCCAGACCGCGAGCGGCTCGGCGTGAGCCGCCAGCGGCAACAGGAACGACGTCAGGGTGATCGCCACGGGACCTACGCTGGACCGGATCATGCGCATGACTTCCTCACGCTCGGGGGCGGTGCCGATCCCCGCGGACGGCACCTCGCGCAGCACCTTGCCAGAGTCCGCGAAATGTTGCGAGCGTGCACGAGGGCCGCGCTGGGCCTTGTGCCGAGCGGGGGCGCGCGCTATGAGCAAGGCATGCCCGTTTGCCCGCACGCTCCCGGCTGGTGGCTCGCGATCGTCTGCGTCATGGGAGGCGCGGCGTGCTCGGGTGATGGCGCCGGCGCCGAGGTGACGCCCGAGGTGGCGGACGCCGAGGTACAGGAGACGGCGGCCGAGGTCGACGCGCCCGACGGGAGCGCGGAGGTCGACCAGGGCGATGCGAGCGACGAGGTCGGCGAGGACGCGGAGAGCGACGGCGAGGACGAAGACGTCACGGTCGACGGCGGCGGCGACGCCGAGGTGGCCGCCGAGGTGGAGGTGATCGTGGCGCGCTGCGGCGACGGCACGGTCGATCCGGTCGAGGCGTGTGACGACGGTGACCTCGACGACCTCGACGGCTGCGATCGCGCCTGCGCGCTCGGTGAGGTCGTGCGCGCGCCGCGGCCGGGCGAGGTCGTGATCAACGAGCTGATGATCAAGCCGTGGGTCACGAGCGCGCCGCGCGGCGAGTGGATCGAGCTCGCGAGCCTGGCGCCCGAGCGCGTCAACCTCTCGGGCTGTGCGCTCGTCGACGAGGGCACCGATCGGATCGCGCTGGCGGTCGAGGGCGGGCTGACGATCGAGAGCGGCGGCGTCGTGCTCGCGGCCGGTGATCCCGCGCTGGCGCCGGCGGTCGTCTACACGACGATGCTGCTCGACGACGAGCGCGACGAGGTCGTGCTGGTCTGCGACGGGGTCGAGATCGACCGCGTCGCGTGGGTGCCCTTCGGCTGGCCGGTCATCGGCGGGCGCGCGCTCTCGCTCGATCCGAGCCGGCGCGACGCGCAGGCCAACGACGAGGTCGAGTCGTGGTGCGCGGCGGTCACGGACTACGGTGATGGTGAGCGCGGCACGCCCGGGGCGGCGAACCCCGCGTGCGCGCACCTCGATCGCACGGTCGACCGCTGCCGCCTGCTCGGCGAGGCGACCGTGACGGGCTTCGCCGACGCCGGCGTCGGATTCGAGGTCGAGGTCGAGGAGGCGGGGCTCACCGATCTGAGCCCCGGCGTCGACGTCTCGCCCGAGCTCGTCGTCGAGGTGGGCTCCGCCGCGCCCGGGGTCGCGCCCGACGAGGTCGCATCCTTTATATGGGTGCGCGCCCGGCCGCTCGAAGGCTATCAGGCGCCGCTCGGATCGCACGCCGACGTGTGGCGCGGTGAGGTGGTCGCGCCGGTCGGGACCCGGCGCGTGATGGGCCGCGCGAGCCGTGACGGCGGCGCGAGCTGGCGCTACTGCGATCGCGACGGCTCCGACGACGGCGTGAGCGCCGAGGGGCTCGCCACCTTGAGCGTCGGGCCGAGCCCGTGCGCGGGTGTGGTCTGCGATTCGCCACCGCGGGCGAGCTGCGCCGACGACCGCGTGCGCTTGCTCGGCTTCGCCGCCGAAGGCCGCTGCATCCCGCTCTCGGCGACGGAGCATCGCTGTGAGCACGCGCCCGTGACGAGCGACTGCGGCGCGCTCGGCCGGATCTGCGAAGAGGACGCGAGCGGCGCTTTGTGCGGGGCCGTGCCGCGCACGCCGGTGAGCGGTGATCTGATCCTGAGCGAGCTGATGATCCGGCCGACGGCGTCGTTCGGTCAGTGGGTCGAGCTGAGCTCGCAGGTCGACGAGCCGCTGCTCCTGACGGGCTGCGTGCTCACGACGCCGACGAGCGGCGAGCCTTTGACGTGGGCGATCGAGGCGCCGACGGTGATCGGGCCGCGCGGCTTCGTCGTGCTCGGGCAGAGCGATCGCTTCGACGAAAATGGCGGCGCGCCGGTCCTGCGCGCGTGGGGTGAAGCCTTCGGCGGCGGTCTGCCGACGAGCGGCAGCCTGAGCCTGAGCTGCGGCGAAGTGCTCGACGAGGTGACCTGGGACTCGAGCTGGCCGGGGATCGCGGGCGCGGTGGGCGCGGCGGCGTCGCTGTCCCCGTTGCGCACGCGGCCCGAGGACAACGACGACGAGGCGAGCTGGTGTCGTGCCGGCGAGAGCTACGGCGCGGGCGATCGCGGCACGCCGGGCGCAGTCAACCCGAACTGCCCGGGCGACGTCGTGCCGGTCGAGCATTGTCAGATCGGCGACGCGGCGAGCCTCGGACCGGCGGCTGGCACCGAGGCGACGGCGACGGTGCGCGTGATCGCGCGCACCTGGACCGCCAGGACCCTGCGCACCGATCCGAGCGACAAGCTCATGGTCGAGGTGGGGCACGTCGCGCGCGGCGCCGCGCCCGACGGGATCGCGAGCTGGTCACGCGGCGTGCCCGACACGGCGTGGAGCGCCAGCGGCGGGGGCGTCGATCCGGCCGAGGATCGCTACCTCGCGCGCTTCGTGGCGCCGGGACCCGGGAGCTGGGATCTCTACGCGCGCGCGACGGCCGACGGCGGCAACACCTGGGTGGTCTGTGACCGCGTCGGGATCGTCGAGCCGGGCGGCGCGGCCGAGCCGGTCGTGCTGAACCCCGTGCCGAGCGCGTGCTGGCCGGATCCGTGCGCACAGATCCCGCCACCCTACTGTCGCGAGGTCGCCGACGGCTCACCGGTCGAGGTGATCGCGTCGTCGGGGCCGGCGGCGTGCAGCCTCGACGGCAACGCGGCGGCGTGCAGCTTCGTCGAGACGGTGGCCGAGGACTGCGCGGACTACGGGGCCGAGTGCGGCGAGGGGGCCGACGGCGCGGAGTGTGTCGGCTTCCCGCGCACGCCGCGACCGGGCGAGGTGGTGATCTCCGAGCTGGTGATCGCGGCGGGTGGGCTCGAGCTCGGGGAGTGGATCGAGCTGCACTCGATCGCCGACGACGCGCTCGATCTCGGGACGTGCGGGCTGCGCTCTGGCGGGGTGGGCGCGCCGGGCACGCCCGAGGCGAAGGAGTCGTGGGACTTCGGCGCGCCGCCGACGCCGCTGTCGTTCGTGCTGACGCCGGGCCGGGCGGTGACGGTGGCGCGCAGCGGCACGGCGAGCGTCAACGGCAACGCGATGCCGGTCACGCTGACGAGCGGGATCGCGCTCGACAACGCCGAGGACTGGCTCGAGCTCGTCTGCGGCGTCGCTCCCGAGGCGCCGGTCGAGGTGATCGACCGGGTCGCGTGGGACGTTGGCGCGGGTTGGGTGATCCCGGTCGGGACCTCGCTGCAGCTCTCGGGCGCGGTGATGAGCGCCGAGGGCAACGACGTGTTCGAGAACTTCTGCGCGCCCGGCGTGACGAGCCCGCGCCTGCCCAACGGGGTGTGCCCGGGCGACGGCGTGCTCGACGACTGCCGCGTCGTTGCGGCGACGACGAGCGTGGACGCCGATCAGACCCTCGATGCGACCGTCTGGGTGAAGGACCTCGGCGTCACCGACGCGCGCCCGGTGGTCGACGCGGCGATCGGCATGCGCGTCGAGGTCGGGATCGGGCCCGAGGGCGAGCCGCCGCTGACGTCGTTCGCCTGGCGCTGGGCCGAGGTCGAGCCCGACGAGGCGTGGCTCGACTCGAGCCCCGGGCCGGGTGGAGACGCGGGGGCCGGCTGGGATCGGTGGATCGGCGGGGTCGTGCCCGACAGGGTGGGCACACTGCGCTTGTTGGGCCGGGTCTCGCTCGACTTCGGGCAGCGCTGGCGCCTGTGCGGGGTCGCCGGGATCGTCGAGGGCGCCGCGGGCGAGCGCGCGATCACGAGCCGCGCCGGGCTCTGCGTGCCGTCGCCCTGCACGACGCCGCCGGCGGCGAGCTGCTCGAGCAGCACCCTGACGGGGCACGCGCCGCTGGGCACGTGTGTCGAAGACGACGGGCGCGCGGTGTGCAGCTACGCCAGCGAGACCTTCTCGTGCGCGAGCTTCGGTGGCTGCAACGCCGCGGTCTCCGGGTGCAACGCAACGCCGGGCCGCCCGAGCCTGCCGGGCAGCGTGGTGGTGAGCGAGATCATGCGCGACTCGACCGCGCCCGCGCCGGACCTGGGCGAGTGGATCGAGCTGCACAACCCGAGCGCGACCCCGTTCGACCTGCGCGGCTGCGAGCTGGTCGACGGCGAGGGTGCGCGCCTGACGATCGCGCGCGGCGTGCCCGACGTGATCCTCGCCGGCTCGCACGCGGTCTTCGCGCGCAGCGCCGAGGCGAGCGTCAACGGCGGGATCCCGACCTCGCTCGGCAAGCCACGGAGCCTCGGCGCGCTGGCGCTCGGCAACGGCAGCGGCGCGATCGCGCTCGTCTGCGGCGGGGTCGAGATCGACCGGGTGGCGTGGAGCTTCGGCTGGCCCGGTCAGACCGGCGTGGCGATGCAGCTCGATAGACAGCACCTGAACGCGAGCGACAACGATCTGCGCTCGTGGTGGTGCGCGGCGTCGCCGAGCTACGGCAACGCCGGCAACCGCGGCTCACCGGGCACGCTCAACCCTTCGTGCCCGTGAGCCGGAGGCCGGCGGTCCGGGGCACGCCGGGGCTCGGCCGACGCCGGTCGTCGTCGCCGCCTCGTATCAGAGGTGATAGTCGCCGGCGGCCTCGGGCTGGTAGCGGATCGCGACGAGCTCGATCGTGCGCTCGCCCTCGGGCGTCGGCCAGCGGATCGACTGCCCGACGCCGAGACCGAGCAGCGCCGCACCGACCGGCGCGAGCACCGAGATCCTGCCGCTGGCGACGTCGGCGTGCGGCGGGTAGACCAGGGTCACCTCGCGCTCTTCACCGGTGTCGGTGAAGCGGAAGACGCAGCGTGAGTTCATGGTCACGATGTCGGGCGGGATCCCGCTCTGATCGACGACGCGCGCGCGCGCGAGCTCGTCGTCGAGGTTGGCGGCGAGCTCGGCGCTGCGCCCCTGAGAGTGGCTGTCCACGAGCTCGACCAGGCGGTCGTAGTCCTGGCTGGTGATCGTGATCGGGTTCATCGTGACTGGGGTCTGGGTCGGTTGCGAGCGTACGGACAGGGACATGGGTGAGCTCCTGAGCTGTAGGACAGACCCCCAAGGCTAGGCTCGGCGCGGGCGAAGTCAATCGCGAGCCCTGCGGACCCGCAAGGTGTGAGGCGGCGAGGCACGCTGTCCCGTGACAGGTCACGCGTCAGGCCACGCGCCGAGGTGGGTCGTGGCCGTCTCGCCTGGTCTCGTAGCGGGCCGCGCGAGCGCTCCAGAGGTTGGAATGCGATTTGCTCTCGCGTCCCGACGACCCCTGGAATACCCTCTCGAGCATTCCCAAAGAGGTAACCCGCGCCGCCTGCGCTCACGGTCGGCGTCGACCCGAACCGCACCGGAGGACCTCATGGCAACGTCGAAGTCGATCGACTCCTCGCTCCTGCTCGCGATCGCGAGCCTGTTCACATTCTCGCTGCTGGCCTGCGGCGACGACGAGGACCGGCGGGGCGGGACCGACACCTCGGTCTCCGAGACCGAGACCAGCGCCGAGACCGAGGACGGTACCGCGGGCGAGACCGACGGCGAGACGGCTCCCGACACGGCGCCGGAGACCGGGAGCGAGGTCGAGGTCGACGAGAGCGAGGTCGACGCCGAGGGCGAGGTCGACGCCGAGGGCGAGGTCGATATCGAGGGCGAGACCACGCCCGAGCAGCTCGAGATCGTCACGGCGGGCCTGCCCGAAGGCGAGGTCGGCCTCGAGTACGGGCCCTTCGCGCTGGAGGCGCGCGGCGGCGAGCCGCCCTACACCTGGGCGATCGTCGGCGGTGACGAGCCCAGGCCCGACTTCCTCGATGCCGAGGCCGGCGAGCTCGCCGGGCTGCTCGCGGTCGCCGGCGACTTCGCGCTCACCTTCGTCGTCACCGACGCCGCCGGCGATTCGGCCGAACGCTCGCTGACCCTGACGGTGCACGCCCCGCCCGCGTTCGACTCCGCGATCGATCCACCGCTCACCGCTGGCGAGCAGTGGCTCGGCGACTTCATCGTGCGCGCCGGCGATCTGGTCACCCTCGAGGACGGCACGATCCTCAACGTCATCGGCGCGCTCACGATCGAAGCCGGCGGGCGCCTCGAGGTCGCCGACTGCGGGTCGCTCACGATCAATCACCTCTCGCCGAGCGCGCCGGTCGAGCTCCTCGGCGAGCTCGACAACCGCTGCGCCGACGAGGCCGAGCTCGGCGGCGACCTCGTGCTGCGCTCGGTCGGCGAGCTCGTGCTCGGCGGTGACGACGAGGGCACGCCCGGACTCATCGCCTCCTCCGGCGAGCTCTTCATCGGCGACCCCTGGTATCGTGCGCGCCCCGAGCCCGAGGTCCTCACCTACGTCGCCACCGTCGAGCCCGACGAGGCGCCGCCGGTCTGCGCCGTGCGCATCGAGCAGGCCTTCGACGCGATCACGACGGCGCTGCCGCTCGATCTCTCCATCGCGGTCGCGCACGACGATCCCGACGGCGGCGCGAGCTCGGTCGTCGCGATCGACTGGGGGGACGCGACCGTCGACGAGGCGCCGACCACGTTCTCGCACACCTACACCGAGCCCGGTCTCAACGAGATCCTCGTCACCGTGCAGGACGACGAAGGCCAGACCTGCACCGCCTCGCTCACGATCCACATCCCCGAGGCGCCGGTCGACGAAGAGGCGCCGGCCGCGGTCGCCGACTTCCGCGGACCGTCCTCGGTGTGGGCGGTGACCGACGACTTCGACGGCACCGCGCTCGTACAACCGGTCGGCGTGCCCTTCACGCTTGCGTCGCAGCGCTCCGATCCCGACGCCGCCGCGGTGTGGTACGTCGATGGCGAGGCCCTGCCGTGCCCGATCGGCGAGGTCGCGTGCAGCGTCGCCGCCGCCGTCTCGAGCCCGGGTGTTCACGAGATCGTCTTCGTGACCGAGTCGAGCGACGGTGAGCGCACCCAGGCGCGCCTGACGATCTTCGCGCCGCTCGAGGGCGGCGAGACCGAGCACGCCGACCCGCCCGCGCCCGATCTGCCCTTTCCGGACGTGCCGCCTTCGTGGGGGCCCGCGCCCGTGCCCCGCTCGCTCGGCCATGACAAGAGCCACGGCGACACCTGCGCCGACTGCGCGCTCTGCACCGACCCGAGCGCCACGACCGGCCCGGTCGTGCGTCTGGGCAGCGCCGAGCTCCGCGCCTGGGGGCAGGGCGGCGCGATCCTCATCGGCCTGTCGACGGGCACGATCGTCATCAACCCGACCCTGGTCTTCACGAGCTCGCCCGGCATGAACGGCGGTCCGGGCGAAAACGGCAAGTCGGCGCGCGGGTTCGCCGCGGCGTCCTACGCGGGCAAGGTCGTCCTCTGCGGCGGCACCTTCAACGGTGCGCGCGGCGGCCATGGCGGCGACGACCTCGGGCCGGAGCCCGACGGCGTGGTCCGGGGCGGCAATGGGGCCCCGTGGTTCGGCGTGCTCTTCTCCGCGCCCGAAGGATCGGTCTCCTATTGTGGCGCGATGACGGTGCGCGGGGCCGATGGTGGCAACGGAGGCGACGCGGACAACGACGTCGACGCGGCCGGTCCCGGCGCCGCGTGTGACAACGCCGACTCGGCGACCGCGATCGGCGGGCGCGGCGGCCTCGGCGGCGGCGGGATCGCCTACCTCGCCGAGGAGGTCTGCTTCGACGAGGCCTACCGCATCACCTTCGGGTGCCGGGGCGGGACGTGTCTTGGCGGCGCGGGCGGCGACGCGACCGCGATCGGGCAGACGCCGGCGCCATGCATGGACTGCGACGAGTATGCCGGCCGCGGCGGTGATGCCAGCGCCGTCGGCGGCCGCGGTGGGCGCTCGGTCTGGTACTTCGTCACGCGCCCCGATCTGGCGCCCGACCCGGAGGTCTACGTCGATCACCTCTTCCCGACCGGCACCTACCGCGGCGGCGACGGCGGCGACGGCGAGGCGACGGCAGGCGACGGCGGCGACTCGACCTGCAACGGCTGCAGCGTCGAGTACTCCTGGGCCGGTCGCGGCGGCTACGCCTACGCCACCGGTGGGCGCGCGTCCTACGGGCTCAGCGCACGCGGCGCGGGCGGTGACGCCGACGCGAGCTCGGGCTTCGGCGGCGACGCGACCTCGACGCCGAACCCGGCGGTCGCGCCCGGCGGCTGCCCCGGCCAGCGCGGCTGCACGCTCTACGGCTTCGGCGGGCGCAGCGGGATCGCGCGCGCGTGGCCCGGCGAGGGGAGTCCCGATGGCGTGCAGACCCTGTTCTCCGGCGTCGGCGGCGACGCGACCGTGACCGGCGGCGAGGGTGGCCCCGGTGTCGGCTGTCCCGATTGCGACGGCGGCCGCGGCGGCAAGGCGGTGGCGGTCGCCGGGCGCGATCCGCAAGGCCTGCCGATCCGCGTCGACGGCACCGCGACCGCGACCGGCGGCAAGGGCGGCAATGGATCGACCTGCTGCGCGCCGCCCGAGAAGGGGGGCGACGGCGGCCGCGGCGGCGACGGGGTCTCGCGCACCGGACCGGCTGGCGCCAACGCGCTCCGGGGTGGCAACGGCGGCAACGGTGGCGACGGCGAACCGCCTGGTGGCGCCGGCGCCATGGGCCTCGGGATCGGCACGCCCGCCGACATCCCCGATGGTCTGCCGGGCGCGCCGGGCGGGCTCTGCCCGGGCGCGGTCGTCTGTCCGGTACCGGGCCCCGACTGCTGCAACGTCGACGCCGACTGCGGCGTGCCGCCGGAGTGCGTCGCCTACCGCTGCGTCGATCACGCCTGCATCTCGCAGCTCCTGACCGGCGATCCGTGCGACGATGGCGACGGCTGCAGCGAGCAGGATCACTGCGTCGAGGGCGTGTGCATGGGCACGCCGATCGACTGCGACGACGACATCGCCTGCACGCTCGACCATTGCGTCGCCGCGGGCGACACCGGGCGCTGCGAGCACACCCCCAGCGACGACCTCTGCGGTCAGGGCGACGCGTGCGTCGAGCGCTTCTGCGATCCGAGCCAGGGCTGCGTCGAGGTCCCCGAGAACTGCGACGACGACGACGTCTGCACGATCGATGGCTGCAACCCGCAGACCGGCTGCACGCATCAGGCGATCACCTGCCCGGCGCCGCCGATCTGTCAGCAGGCGATCTGCGATCCGAACGAAGGCTGCGGCACGACGAACCTGCCCGACGGTACGCCGTGCGGCGACGGCGTCATCTGCTCCGGTGGCCAGTGTGTGCCGCGCCTCTCGCGCGTGATCAGCGACTGCTGGGTGCTCGTCAATCCCGGTCAGGTCGTCGACGTCACCACCTGGGTCAGCGGCGGCGCCGGCGCGACGACCGTTAGCCTCGTCGGTGGCAGCCCGAGCTACACGCAGACGTTCACGCTCTCGGGCACGATGCTCACCGTGAAGAGCACCTCGCCCGAGGGCTTCGGCGGCGACCTGGCGGTGTACGTGCGCATCCAGCGCGGCGCCGAGGTCGTCGAGATCCTCGTCGTGGCGCGCTTCCCCGATCCGGGCGGTACCCAGGGCGCGGTGCTCACCGGCACCGATGGCAACGGGCCGACGGCGCCGATCACCAACCTCGTCGAGCTCACGAGCTCGAGCCCCCCGTTCGAGGGCTTCCTCCAGGCCGACGGCGCCGGCTGGGTCTGCGACGAGACCTCGTGCGCCTCGTGCTGGGCGTCGAGCCTCTCGATCTCGACCTCGATCGGCAACATGGCGATCGGCGGGCATTGTGACCCGGCGTGCGGCGCCGGCCAGGCCTGCCTCATCGAAGGCGGCAACCGCGTCTGCCGCACGGTCGACAGCGCGCAGTCCGCGACGTGTCAGGCGCAAGGCACCGGCAACGTCTTCATCGTCGGCAGCGGGTGCCGCTGGCTCTCGCTCGACTTCGACGACATCTACATCGACCCGCTCGCGAGCACGAACCCCGGCAGCCACCTCGTCGACGTCGGCGCACCGTTCACGGTCGGCCCGGTGCCCGCGCAGAACGCCTGCGGCTTCATCGCCTTCCGCTATCGCTTCACCGCCTCGCCGCCGCTGGGCTGCTTCGAGCGCCTGCAAGCCGGTGGCGCCGACGTGCTCGGCCTCGACGTGCTCGTCATCCTGAAGTGAGGAGGTCGCTCAGAGCCGCGTCGGCTCGAGGCGACACTCCAGCGTCTCACCGCCGGCGCTCACGTAGAGGGTGCCGGCGGTGCGCGTCAGCGCGAGCCTGGTCTCGCGCCCGACGTGCTGCTCGATGGCCAGGATGAAGCTCGGCTCGAGATGCCAGACGGCGATCTCGTCGATGCGGAAGACCTGGACCTTGCGCACCTCGCGTCTCAGCACCGCGAGGTCGGCGCTGGTGTAGATCTCGACCTGCCGGCAGGCCTTGGCGGCCTTGTGCAAGCGCTCACCCGAGGGCGAGCCGATCTCGATCCACCGCAGCATGAGGCCCGTCGGGTCGGTGACCGACAGCGGCGCCTCGTCCGGGCTCGACAGCCCTCCCTTGGAAAAGGCCATGCCCTCCTCGTAGGAGAGCGCGTACGCGAGCACGCGCAGCACCATGAAGCGGACGGTCTCCGACGGGTGGCGCGCGAGCCTCAGGTCCAGCGTCTCGTAGACGCCGCGATCGACGTCGGTCAGCTCGACGTGCACACGATGGATGGTCGGGGGTTGCGCCATGTCCGCCGTGTTCCACGTCCTGGCGCCGATCGCAACCGGTCGCAAGGCCGATCCACGCCGCCGACCGACGGCATCAACCGAGCGCGAGGGTCACGGTGCGCGCGCCGAGCGGGCCGCCGTCGACCTCCACGCGATCGCCGGGCAGCAGGAAGCCCACGCCGCGAGCGTGTCCGTGGATCGCGGCCGCGAGCTTGCCGAAGCGATCGAGCAGCCGATCGGCGAGGCGGCGCTTCCAGCGTGGCACCCGGAGCGCCACGCCCGCGGGGGTCCCGCTGAGGATCACGTCGCCGCGCCTCGGCATGCGGCCGGTGACGGCGGCGGTGTGGCGCAGCACCTCGCGCGGCGAGAGCAGGAGCTCGCGCGTGCTCGCGCGCTGCCGGACCTCGCCGTTGACGCGCGTCGTCAGCTCGAGCTCCGGGAAGCTCGCGGCGGTCGTGTCCGCAGGGATCCAGAGGTGGCGGGTCACCGGCAGGAAGCCCGGGAAGCTCTTGGCCAGCGACCAGTAGCGCAGGCGATCCGCGCGGCCCTCGCCGAGGAGCTGCACGCTGCGCGCCGTCAGATCGTTGGCGACGAAGTAGCCGAGGCGGATCGGCGCGCGCGCGTCGTCGAGCGCCGCCGGATCGAGATCCTCGAGCAGCATCACGCCGAGCTCCACCTCGTAGTCCATCAGCGCGGGCAGGAAGCGGAAGCGCGCGCGCAGCGAGGCGGCGAGCCCGGGCTCCAGCCGCTCCAGCGCGGCGAGCAGCGCTTCGCTCTGGGGCACCGCGACCTCGTCTTCGGCGGGCCACCACGACGCGAGATCCTTGTCGAACGAGACCGGCGGCAGCGACTCGCCGGTCTCGCGCAGGTGTCCGGCGTAGGTCAGCCCGAGCGCGTGGATCGCGCCGGGCGAGGGCAACGGCACGAGCTCCCCGCCGAGCGCGGCGCGATCGGGCGGGCGATCCGCGGGCGCTCGGCGCGCGGGCTGCGTCGCTTCGCGCGCGTCCCAGGCGACGTACGCGAGGCCGTCGATCGGATCGGGGCCGTGCAGCTCCAGCGCCGCCGTGCGCCTGGCCACCAACTGCGCCGCCGGGCGCCAGCGTGCCAGCGGGTGCGCCCGATCGAAGACCTCGACGTAGGCGTCCGCGATGTCGCTCTGCGCGACCGCCGAGTCGCCGCGGCGCGGATCGCGATAGCGATAGCCGACGAACCGCTCGGGGCTCGCCCAGCTGCGCAGGCACACGCGCCGGGTGGCCCGCTGCGCGCTCAGCCCGACGAGCAGATCGCGCGGCTGGCTGACACGCACCTTGCCGCTGGGCATCAGCGTCGCCAGCTCGAGTGGGTGCGCGCCGCCGAGGTGCACGCCGGTGACCCAGGGCGTCTCGAGGCCGGCGACCTTGCGCTTGAGGCGCACCGCGGTGGCCTCGCAGGTCGCCCTGGCGCCCGTCGTCGGATCGACCAGCTCGGGGGCGTAGACCCAGCGGATCTCGTCGACGCGGCGCTTGCCGACGATGTGCATCTGCACCCCGACCGCGTCCTCGAGGCGGCGGCGCACCCCGTCGACGACGAGCTCGCCGCTGAAGGTGGTCTCGGTGTGCACGTGGGCAGAGCGCACCGGCAGCGGGAGCGCCGCGAGCAGACGCGGCAGGCGGTTCGACGGGCGCTTCGCGGGCACGAAGGCGAGGTCCCAGGCGAGGCGCAGGTGCTCGCCGTCGACGGCGCCGCGGCAGTAGCCCTCGCCGAGCTCGGCGTCGGCGATCTGGATGTGGAAGCCGTCGGGGCGGGTCTTGAACGCGTGGGGGTCGTGCAGCGCCTTGACCGCGCGCGCGGGGCTCGCCGCCTCGGCGTCGAAGGTGGCGGCCCAGATGAGCGAGCGCGCCGGCTCACGGCGGCCCGCGACCGGCGTGAAGGTCGTGAAGCGGAGCCAGGTCGCGCGCCGGGTGCCGGGCTCGAAGATCACCAGGAACCAGATCTCGTAGGTGCCGGGGCGACCGGTGGCGCGTGCGCGGTTGGCGCGCTCGGTCGGCGTGAGCTTGCGGGCGCCGGGCTTGCGCGCGCGGGGCTGCGGTGGCGCGTTCGGCACCTCGACCGCGTCCGGCGCGGCGTCGAAGGTGTCGCCGTGCATTGTCGGTGAGATGGTGAGGAGTCGCTCGGGACGGCTCATGCGGTCGGACCTCCGGAGGTGCGGCGGGTCCGAACCTGCTAACCGCCATGCACCCGCGCCGCAACGTGCGGGACGATGACCTCGGGGGTCAGCGCGCAGGCGGCGGCAGCGCCACGGCGAAGGCGATGCGCATCGCGACACCGACGTGCAGCGCCGCGATGGTGCCGGTGGTCGCCGGACAGGGCACGAGGGCCGGTCGAGTCGATGCCGCGTCAGCGCTCGCAGTGCACGCGCACGTCGCTCCAACCCTCGAGCGCCGGGTGGTGGGCGATGCGATCGGTCGCCTCCCACGAGATACCGCCGCAGTCGCGGGCGCCTTGCCAGTCCGTGCTCCGTGGGCCGACGCTGATGTTGCCCTGGTCGTCGATGCTGCCGTCGACCCCCTCCACGAGGAAGTTGACGTGCGCACCTGCGACGGTGTTGCCACGCAAGACGAGCGTCTCAACCGCCGGGACGTGAGCCCACTTCTGACAGCGGCCGCTCTCCGGGCACAGCGACCCCATCGGCGGCTCGGCCTCCTCGTCGCATCCCGGGTTTCCGACGGCGGTCGGCGTCGGACCGTCGCAGCCGTTGCCCCACATGTGCACGCCGAGGTTGATGCCGGCGTGCATGCCGCCACAGGTCGAGTCGCCATCGCTCTCGACGCGGTTGTCGACGACCTGCATCGCCCCGACGTCGCCGAAGGCCCACGGGTGCACCGCGATGGCCGCGAACGCTCCGTGGTTGCCGGCGGTGACGCGCAGCTCGTTGTCCCGGATGACCGTCTCGCGGCCGCCGAAGAAGACGATACCGACATCGGAGGGATCGCGGATGGTGTTGCCGATGATCTGGTGGGCCGGCCCGATGATCGTCATGCCGTCGGACCAGTCGCCCAACCCGTCGGCGTCGGGATCGGTGCTCGCGCAGCCGTCGGCGTGCACGTGATCACCGGCGGTGTCGATCGTGCATCCCACGATGAAGCCCCCCGCACCCTCGACGGCGAACGCGGTGCCGCACTCGGTGTTGGTGACGCGGAGGCCTTCGGCCACGATGTCGTTGCTCCACCGATCCGGCTCGGCCTCGTGGTCCTGGGCGAAGATGTTCCAGCCGGCGGCGAGGGCGACGCTCCCCGGGTTGCACCAGGGATCGCCGTGCTCGTTGCACTCGCCAGCCAGCCACGAGCCCCAGTTGTCGTCCACGCCGTTTCCGACCTGGTCTTCGCCGTAGCACACGCGCTCGCCGCGGTTGCCGTCGATGTGCAGCGACGTGAAGGTGATGTGATCGATGCGCCCGCTCTGGTGCACCGCCGAGCGTGCCATCAGCCGCAGCACGAAGCCGGCGAGGTCGCGCGTGGCGGCGAGCAGGGCCGGATCGGCCGGATCGGTGGCGGCGAAGGTCAGGAAGCGGCCGCCGTCGCTCCGGGTCACGGCGAACAGCGTCTTGTCCACGAGGTAGCCGCGATAGCCGGCACGCCCCGCGGCCGAGCTGAACAGCAGCGTATCTCCGTCGGCCATCCGGTCGATGCAACGCTGGATCGCGTCCGAGTCCGGGACCTCGTCGAGCGGATCGGCGCCGCACTCATCGATGTTGGTCACGGTCGGAACGGGCAGCAGCGTCAGGGAGATCCGGTGAACGGTCTCGGCGCCGTCGACGAGGTCGTCGATGCGCAGGTCGGCGTTGTTGCCCCGATCGCCGAAGTAGCCGTCCTTGATGAGGAACGAGGCGGTCTTGAGGCGCCGCGTGTCGGTCTTGTAGACGAGGTGGCTGCGCGTGAACACGCCGCCGCTCCCGTCGTACTCGACGACGAAGCCGTCGGTGCCCTCGTCGAGGTACTCGATCTCGAGGAGCACGCTCGGGGTCGGCCAGCCCTGGAAGAGCGCGGCGCTCGCGATGTCGACCTGGATGTAGTCGTCCGGGATCGCGTTGTCGCTCCCGAGCGAGGCGCCGTTGCCAGAGCGGACGGCGGACGACGACGACGCCCCGACGGTGACGACCTCGACGTCGGTGTCGCCACCGGACGTGAGCTGCAGGTAGGGGCTCTGGGGGCCGTCGCCGGGGAACAGGGTGATCGTCGTCATCGTGGGCAACGCGCCGGCGTCTTCGGTGGCGTCGGCGTCCGACGGGGTCGCGCTGTCGGGCGCGGTCGTGGCGGTGTCGGACGGCTCGCTGTCGGGCGCGGTCGTGGCGGTGTCGGACGGCTCGCTGTCGGGCGCGGTCGTGGCGGTGTCGGACGGCTCGCTGTCGGGCGCGGTCACGACGGTGTCGGACGGCTCGCTGTCGGGCGCGGTCGTGGCGGTGTCGGGCGGCGCGCTGGTCGTGGTGTCGGACGGCGGTGCGTCGGCTTGCGCGTCCGTGTCGGGCGAGGCCTCGACGTCCTGCTGCGAGCCGACGTCGGCGGCCGGCGTGGAGGGCTCTGAGCCCGAGCAGGCCGCGGCCAGTAGAGCGCATGCGTGGGTCAAGCGCGTGAGTGTTGTCTTCATGAATACCATCTTGGCCATTGTCGGACGTTTGGCCAGTCGGCGGGCACGAACCGGCGCCGTGTGACCGCCGCGCGCTCGGCGGCCCGTGTGATATGCAAGGTGAAATGAAGCACCACGGCATCCTCGGCTTGACGCTCGTCCTCATCGGCTGCGCCGCGCGCGACGAGCGCGACCCGCGGGTCGCCGTCGCGGCCGTGCTCGATGACTGGCACCAGGCCGCGGCTCGGGCGGACGAGGCGCGCTACTTCGGCCATCTCCACGACCAGGCGGTGTTCCTCGGCACCGACGCGAGCGAGCGCTGGTCCAAGGCCGCGTTCCGCTCGTACGCGCACCCACACTTCGCAGCCGGCAAGGCCTGGCGCTTCGAGGCAGTGCGTCGCGCCATCACCATCGAAGGCGATGTCGCCTGGTTCGACGAGGACCTCGCGACCGGGAATCTCGGTCCGGCACGCGGCAGCGGGGTGCTGCGCCGGCACGGCGGGCGCTGGCAGATAGCCCACTACAACCTCGCGCTCACCGTGCCCAACGAGCGCTTCGACCTCGTCAAGGAGGCTGCTGGCGCCGCGGTGCGAACCTCCTCCGGCGAGGACGAGCTGGCCACCCTCGCGTGGCTGGCCGGCGCCTGGGTCGGCGAGCACGACGGCAGCGTCATCGAAGAGGCGTGGCTGGCGCCGCAGGCCGGCAGCATGATCGGCTCGGGGCGAACGATCCGCGACGGCGAGACGGTGTTCTTCGAGCATCTACGCATCGAGGTTCACGACGGCCGAGTGATCTACCAGGCGCAGCCGCTGGGGCGCCCGCCGACCGCATTCACGGCCACGGTGCGCGAGGCCGATCGCGTGGTCTTCGAGAACCGCGAGCACGACTGGCCCAAGCGCATCACCTATCGGCGTGTCGCCGCCGGCGTCGAGGTGCGCGTCGACGGTGATGCGGGACAAGCCGCCGAGACCTGGACCCTCACGCCGGCGGTGACCGCCCGGCGCTGATCAGGCGCGCCGCCGGTGAAGCGGCGGCCCGGGCCGAGCACGGCCGGGTCGACGGCGCCGGTGCCGATCGACGGGCTCAGGCCGTCCGCTCCGCCGAGCGCCGGGTGGTGGCAGCTCGCGCAGGCGACCTCGAAGCCCTCGCTGAGGCTCGTGCTGAAGAAGAGGCGCATGCCGAGCAGCGTGAGCGGCTCGTCATGCGAGCCCGAGCGCGAGCACGAACCGCTCTTGCGCGGCGGTCTCGATCGTCCCCGGGCGCGCGGCGCGCACCGTCGGGCTGCCCTTGACGTGATCCATGGCCGGTCCACGGACGACCGCGCGAGACCGCAGCGGTAGCTCGCCCGGGGGTGTTCATCCGCGCGCGGCGAGCGGGTTGTCCCAGCGTAGCCCGCGGAAGCGGGCGAAGTCCGCGTCGGCCGAGCAGAGCACGAGCCCGTGCTCGATCGCCAGGGCGGCGAGGTGGGCGTCGGAGACCAGCTTCGGGGTCAGGCCCTGACCCACGACGAGCTTGTCGAGGATCTCCGCGTGATCCTCGGTCGGAGCCGGCGCCCAGGTCGACGGCAGCGCCAGCCACTCGCGCACCTGTTGCCATGCGCGCTCCATGGGGAGCGGCCGCCGGAAGAAGCGCGGGTTGGTCGAAAGCCGCAGGAATGCGAGCAGCGAGGGCCACGCGAGCCCGACCTTGGCGCGCCCGTTCAGGCGCTCGTCGAGCCAGGCATGCGCGGTCTCGTGCTCGTCGTAGGAGCTCAGCTTGGCGTACAGCAACAGGTTGGCGTCGACGAGGATCACCGGTAGTCCTCGCCTTCGGCGAACGCGAGCATCTCGTGCACGCTGTGCACTCCCCGCAGCGCCGGGGCGCCCGGGTCCACGGCGGGTGTCACGTAGCGCTTGCGACGAGGGGCCCCGCGCTCGAGGCTCGCGAGCCCATCGCGCAGGGCCGTGTTCACCGCGTCCTTCCAGGAGAGTTGGCGCTCGGCGGCGAGGCGCTGCAGGGCAGCGGCGACGTCGGGGTCGAGGGTCAGCGTGGTTCTCATGCCCGTAGTATGGGACTGATGACTCCATCGTCAAGAGACTGATGCCTCGACATCAATCGCCGCTGCCCGCCGCGGGCATCCGATAGTGCGCGAGCAGCGCGCGCCCGCGTCCCAACGCGTGTCCAGCACCGCACGTGGGAGGTCGAGCGCGAGCTGCGACGGATCCTCGAGGAGCTCCCGCCATTGGGTGCGCACCGTGCCGTGCCAGCGCTCGGCGATATCGCGCTCGGGATCACGACCGGACCGGCTGGACCCGCGTCGCGTTGTCGCGTAGACCGATGCCGGTTGGTCGCGCGACGCGACGAGGTCGCGGGTGCCACACACGCGACGTCCCAGGAGGCACCATGGCGACCGGCAAGCGCTCAGGCGAGGAGATCGGAGGCGACGGCCCACGGGACGAGGGCTCATCGGACGCTCGCGATCCCGCCGCCGCGGCCGCGAAGGCCGGGCGCGGCACCGGGCCGACCCCGATCGTCGGGCTCGGGGCCTCGGCCGGCGGTCTGCGCGCGCTCGAGGAGTTCTTCTCCAACATGCCGGCCGACTCGGGCGTCGCCTTCGTGGTGGTCACGCATCAGCCGCGCGGGCAGGCGAGCATGCTGCACGAGCTCCTCCAGCGGAAGACCGCGATGCCGGTGAGCGAGGTGACCCAGCGCACCAGGCCCGCGCCGAACCACGTCTACACGGCCATGCCCGGGCGCATCCTCGACTTCGCCGGCGGCTGCCTCGTGCCGCTCGAGCCCACGGCGCGGACCGATCTGCTCTTGCCGATCGACGACTTCTTCCGCTCGCTCGCCCGCGAGATGAAGGAGCGTGCGATCGGCATCGTGCTCTCCGGCACCGGCAGCGATGGAACGCAGGGGCTGCGGGCGATCAAGGGCGAGCTCGGCATGGTCATGGTGCAGCAGGAGGACTCGGCGAGCTACTCGGGCATGCCGCACAGCGCCATCGCGACCGGTCTGGTCGACTACGTGCTGCCCGCCGCGGAGATGTCCGAGCCCCTGGTCGCGTACGTGCGCGACGCCTTTCACATGCCGACGCACGTGGTGCTGGTCGACGACGAGGAGGACGAAGGTCGGTCCGCGTTCGCCGAGTCGATGCAGCAGCTCTTCCTCCTGCTCAAGCGGCGGAGTGGCCACGACTTCTCCCAATACAAGGAGTCGACCATCGGGCGCCGCATCGAGCGACGCATGGTCGTGCGCCACCTCGACTCGCTCGAGCGCTACGTGCGCTACCTCGAGGAGAACCCGACCGAGCTCGACCTGCTCTTCAAGGAGCTGCTGATCGGCGTGACCTCGTTCTTCCGCGATCCCGACGCTTTCCAGTCGCTCGCCGCGCTCCTCGGCTCGCTCGTCGCGGGCAAGGCCAACGACGGGTCCCTGCGCGTCTGGGTCGCAGGTTGCTCGACGGGGGAGGAGGCGTACTCGATCGCCATCCTGCTGCGCGAGGCCCTGCGCGAGACCGGGCGCTCGCCTGCGGTCCAGATCTTCGCGACCGATCTCGACCCGGACGCGATCGAGATCGCCCGCGCGGGGGTCTATCCGCTCGGGATCGTCTCGGACCTCTCGCCCGAGCGGCTCGAGCGCTACTTCATGCGCCAGGATGACAGCTTCCGCATCAGGAAGGACGTGCGCGAATGTTGGTCTTCGCGCAGCAGAACCTCATCGCCGATCCGCCCTTCACCAAGCTCGATCTGGTCATCTGCCGCAACCTGCTCATCTACCTCAAGCCGACGCTCCAGAAGCGGATCCTGCCGCTGTTCCACTACGCCCTCAAGCCGGGCGGTCTGCTCTTCCTCGGCTCCTCCGAGTCGGTCGGCACGTTTGGCCACCTGTTCGCGACGGTCGATCGCAAGTGGAAGATCTACCGGCGCCTCGAGGTCCCCATCGAGCACGCCCTGACGGAGCTGTCGCTTGACGCCTCGACCGGCTCCGCGCTGCCCCGAACCCCGCTGGCGAGCGCTCGCGGCACGCCGGGCGCGCTCCCTCGCGTGACCATCGATCTGATGCTGCGCGAGCTCGTGCCCCCGACCGTGCTCGTTCACGAGCGCGGTGACGTCGTGCACATCCACGGCCGCACCGGGCTCTTCCTCGAGCCAGCGGCCGGCCCGCAGCCGCACGCCAACGTCTTCAACATGGCGCGCGAGGGTCTGAGCCTGGCCCTCGCGGCAGCCATCCGCCAGGCCGCCGCCGATGGCGACGCCATGCACCGCGACGTGCGCGTGCGCACCAACGGCGACTTCGTCCTGGTCGACCTGCACGTCCGGCGGGTGAACGATCCCGACGCCTATCGGGGACTCTTCTTCGTCAGCTTCGAGCGCGTGCGGCCCGTGCGCGCCCGGAGCACCGAGGTCGATTCGAGGACACGCTGCACACGAGCCAGGTCAGCAAGCTCGAGCAGGAGCTACAGCACACCAAGGAGAGCCACCAGGCGACGATCGAGGAGCTGGAGACCGCCAACGAGGAGCTCAAGTCGACCAACGACGGGCTGGTGCTGACCTTCGTCAACATCACGACCATCAAGCGCTTGCAGGAGAGCGAGCGCCGCCTCCAGGTCGTCCTGCAGGGCTCACCGGTCACGCTCTTCGCCCAGGACGCCGAGCTCCGCTACCTCTGGGTGTCCAAGGGGCTCTTCGGCGTGGACGCGCCCGCGTTGATCGGCCGGCGCGACGCCGATCTGCTTGGGTCAGAAGACACAGCGGCGCTGACCGCGCTCAAGCGCGGGGCGCTGAACGAGGCGCGCTCGGCCTCGGCGACCGTGAAGCTCAAGGTGGGCGCTGACGTGCGGCGGTACCTCGTCTACGTCGAGCCTGTCCGGGAGCGTGAGAACTCCATCATCGGGGTCTCGGGAGTTGCGGTCGATGTGAGTGAGGTCATAGCGAAGGCTCACAGGCCCCGATGCCAGAGCCCGCCGATCCCAACCTCGTCGCCCGCGAGGGTGCAACGCCGCCCGCGGCCAGGGTGCCACCTCCGCCCGGCGCCAAGGCCGGCGAGCTCGAGCGCGCGATCTACGAGCTGCGCGTGCACCAGGTCGAGCTGGAGATGCAGAACGAAGAGCTGCGCCGCGTGCAGCTCGAGCTCGCGCAGATGCGCGACTACTACATGGAGCTCTTCGACCTCGCGCCCGTCGGCCACCTGGTGCTCGACCGCGAGGGCAAGGTGCTCGAGGCCAACCAGGCCGCCGCGCGCTTCGTCGGAGTCGCGCGCGAGGCGCTGGTCGGTCGCCACCTGTCGGCGTTCATGGGCGAGGCCGCGGCCGACGCCTTCCACCTGCATCGCCAGGCGGTGATCGCGGGCTCGCGCCAGCACAACTGCGAGATCGAGCTCACGGCGGCCAGCGGGCGCAAGGTGCCGGTGCACATCGCCTCGGTCGCGCGCAACGGCGAAGCGGGGTGCGGGATGACCCTGCGCTCGGTGCTGATCGACCTGACCGAGCTGCGCGAGAGCGAGGGGCGCCTCTCTCAGATCGCGCACCACGTCGCCGACGCCTTCGTGCTCTCCGACGTGCGCCAGGGGCGGATCCTCTACGTGAGCCCGGCCTTCGAGGCGATCACCGGGCGCTCGGAGCAGGCGCTCTACGACGCCGGTGCCAAGGCGAGCGCGTGGGTGCACCCGGACGACCGGGCGGTGGTCGTCGCCGAGATCGATCGACACCTGGCCAGCCCCGGCGGCTACGATCTGACCTTCCGCATCCTCCGACCCGACGGCGAGGTGCGCTGGGTCCGGGCGCGGGGTACCGCCATCGCCGGCGCCGACGGTCGGGTGGAGCGCGACGTCGTGGTCCTCTCCGACATCACCGAGCACAGGGCGCTACAGGAACAGCTCCAGCACGCGCACAAGATGGAGGCCATCGGGACGCTGGCCAGCGGTGTGGCCCACGACTTCAACAACGTGCTGCAGGGGATCATCGGCTGCACCACGCTGGCGATGCGCGAAGGGATCCCGGTCGAGCAGATGCGCGGCTACATCGCCGCCGCGACCAAGGTCGCGCACCGCGGCGGGCAGCTCGCGGCGCAGCTCCTGGCGTTCTCGCGCAAGGAGGTGGCCAACGCGCGGGCGTTGTCGATCGACGAGGTGCTGCACGGCGGCAAGAACATGCTGGAGCGACTGGTCACCGAGAAGATCCGCATCGAGCTGGAGACGAGCGCGCCGCGCTGTCCGGTCCTCGCCGATGCGGTCCAGGTCGAGCAGATCGTGATGAACCTCGCGAGCAACGCGCGCGACGCGATGCCCGAGGGCGGCACCCTCACCCTCGGGACCGAGGAGGTCGAGCTCTTGCCCTCGGAGGCGAGCGCGCGCGGGCTCGAGGCAGGTCGCTACCTGCGCCTGCGGGTGAGCGACTCCGGGACTGGCATGGACGAGCGCACGCGCGCGCGGATCTTCGAGCCGTTCTTCACCACCAAGGCGGTCGGCAAGGGCACCGGGCTCGGTCTCGCCTCGGTGTTCGCGATCGTGCGCGATCTGGGAGGCCACATCGAAGTGGAGAGCAGGCCCGGGTCGGGCACGCGCTTCGATCTGCTCTTCCCGTGCGCGCCGCCCGAGGGGATCGTCGCCGATCCGCCGGAGGAGGGCACGGCGACCGCGCTCGGGCGGCGGACCGTGCTCGTCGTCGAGGACGAGCTCCTGATCCGCATGGCGCTCGTGCGGTTCCTGAAGGAGCTCGGGCTCTCGGTACACGAGGCGGCGAGCCCGCTCGACGCGCTGGAGCTGGTCCGGACCTACCCGGGGCCGCTCGATCTGCTGATCACCGACATCGTCATGCCCGACATGCTCGGGACGAAGCTCGCCGAGCTCCTCCGCGAGCGCCATCCGACGCTGCGCATCCTCTTCATCTCGGCCAACCCGCAGGGCGTCGTCGGCGAGGAGGCGCCGGCGCTGCCGGAACCGCTCCTGCAGAAGCCGTTCGGCGAGGCCGAGCTGGTGGCGAAGGTCGGCGAGATCCTGAACGCGCCGTAGCACCGCCGCCGCGACGCTCGTGAGGGCTCGCCTCACCTGGCGCGGGATGGATCCCCGCGAGCGCGGCACGGCTCGGTCCCCATCGTCTCGCGCGGGAGACGGCGACCCCGGGCCGCTGTCGACCCGAGGAGACACCCTGGTCTCGGGTGTCGCCACCGCCGCGCCGCGACCCGGCCTCGGCGTGGGTTCGGGCCCCTCGGCCGCAGGTGGCACGGCGGCTGCTTTGCGGGAGACGCGGCGCGATCGGGCGCCGTCATCACCTCGGAGACACCATGCGATCCTTCGTCACGACCTCGCTCGCCTGCGTCAGCGTTTGCGCCCTGGGCGGCTGCGACGCCGAGCTCGACCCCACCTCCGGCGAGACCGCGCTCGAGGAGAGCGTGCTCGTCATCGCCACCGTCGACGACGACGCCGGCCGCGGCGCCAAGCTCGACCCCGGCACCCGCCGGCACCGCTTCGAGGTCGACGGGATCGCGCGCGAGGTGATCGTGCACTTCCCGCGCTCGGCCGAGCGCGGCCGCCCGGTGCCGGTCGTCTTCATGCTGCACGGGACCAGCGGCGACGGCGAGAGGTTCCTGCGCATGAGCGGCTGGCGCGAGAAGGCCACCGAGGAAGGCTTCATCGCCGTCTTCCCGAGCGCGCTCACCTACTGCTTCTTCGAGGACGAAAACCGCGACGGCGACTTCGACGATCGCGGCGAGCTCAAGGTCACGACGAAGTGGGCCGCGGGCAAGCTCGGCGATCCCGCCGCCATGCCGCTGTGCAGCGCACGCGAGATCGAGCGCTTGCGCCCCGAGCGCCGCGCGCTGGTCGATCACCCGCTGATGGACGACGTCGCCTACTTCGATCGCATGCTCGAGCTGCTCGCGGCGCGCTACCCGGTCGACCGCGACCGGATCTACGCCTCGGGCTTCTCCAACGGCGGCGCCATGACCTCGCGCCTGGCGCTCGAGCGCTACGACCGCTTCGCGGCGCTCTCGGCTTCGGGCGGCACGATGAACCTCGATCCGGTGACGGTGCCGCGGCCGCTCTCGTTCGCCTTCACCCTCGGCGCCGAGGACGATCGCTTCACCGAGCACTACGGCGTCGACGCCTTCGACGTCTCCGCCGACTTCTTCGAGACGCAGGTCGGCATGGCGGTCGGCCACCGCATCGCGCGCGACTATCTCACGCTCTGTGGTCTGAGCGAGGACTACACCTATGAAGAGCGCCTCGCCGGCGACTTCGTCGTCGGGGACTTCGTCTTCGCGACGCCGGTCGCGGGCGACGGTGGCAACGTCTTTCACTTCGCGCTGATCGAGGGCCTCGCTCACGCCTATGCCAACGGTCGGAACCACCCGCTGCGCCTGGCCGATCCGCTCTGGCGCTTCTTCGCGAAGCACAGCCTCAGGTAGCGTCGCCGACGGGCTCCTCCGCGGGCTCGCCGTCGGGCGGGCTCGCGGTCTTGTCGGTGTCGAACTTCTCGACGAGGTCGCGCAGCGGGTCGCCGCGCATCAGCTTGTTCTGGTGCTTGAGCTCGATGCGCGCGGCGATCTCGAGCAGGTCGAAGTCGATGTCGATGTCGCGCGCGGCGGCCATGAAGGCGGCGCGCAGGACGCTGTTGCGGATGAGGCCGCCGGAGAGATCGAACTCCTTGGCGACCAGGTGCAGGTCGGTGTCGTCGAGGCGGGTCGGCAGGCCGGCGAGCATGCTCCGCCAGAGGAGCTCGCGCGCGGCGACGTCGGGCTTGGGGAAGTGCACCTTGACGGTGAGGCGGCGGCCGAGCGCCTCGTCGAAGTTCTCGGGCAGGTTGGTCGTGAGCACCGCGATGCCGCTGAAGCGCTCGATGCGCTGGAGCAGGTAGTTCACCTTGAGGTTGGCGTGGCGGTCGTGCGAGTCGCGCACCTCGGTGCGCTTGGAGAAGAGGCTGTCGGCCTCGTCGAAGAGGATGAGGGCCTGAGCGCGCTCGGCCTCGTCGAAGAGGGTCGCCAGGTGCTTTTCGGTCTCGCCGATGTACTTCGACATCACCTTGGAGAGGTCGACCTGGAAGAGGTCGAGGCCGAGCTCGTGCGCGACGATATTGGCCGCCATCGTCTTGCCGGTGCCGGGCGGACCCTCGAAGAGCGCCGAGATCCCCTGCGCTTCGCCGAAGCGCTGCTTGAGGCCCCAGACCTCCATCACGCGGTGGCGGTGGCGATAGCGCGCGAGCAGCTCGCGCAGTTGGGCGAAGACCGTCGCCGGCGCGATGAGGTGGTCCCAGCGGTAGCCGCGCGTGACCAGGGTCGCGATGTCGCGCAGGCGGTGGCGGCGCTGGCCCTTGATGATCTCCTGGAGCATCGGGAAGTCGGCGCGGGGAGCTTGCGCGGTACCGAGTTGCAGCGCGCGCGTGGCCTCCTTGGCGGCGGCCTCGAGCTCGCCCGGCGTCAGGCGGAAGGCGGCGACGAGGGTGTCGAGCGTGAGGTCCTCGGCGAGGGCGTCGCGCGGCAGGTGCCGCTGCCAGAGCGCGTGCAGGGTCGCCGGCTCGGGCATCGGCACGTCGACGATCTCGAGGCCGCGGCGGAGCTCGGGGACGTCGGCGAAGTCGGTCGGCACGAGCAGCGCGACCGGGTTCGGGTGGCCGGCCAGGCACTGCTCGAGGCGCAGCGAGAGGTGGTGGGTCGGCGCGCGCTGCGGCACGTTCTTGTCGTCGTCCTCGCCGCCGCCCATCGGTTGAGGCTCGGCGAAGCGCTCGTAGTTGCGCAGCGCGAGCACGGCGTCGTGGATGCGCGCCTCGCGTAGCGCGAGCGCGAGCGCGACGGCCAGCGGCGGGCGCTCGACGGAGCCGCGTGCGTCCATGGCGGCGGCGTGCAGGTCGACGACGAGGGTGGCCTTGCCGAGGTGGTGCGCGATCTCGCGCATCCAGCGCGCGCGACCGCTGCCGCCCGCGCCGCGCAGGACGAAGAGCGGCATGGCGTCGGGATCGGCGCGCGTGCCGTCGACGACCGCGCGCATGCGCGAATAGCGCGCGCGCTCCTGCTCGCTCCACAGCACGGGCGCGGGCGCGTCGCTCGCCGGGAAGAGGGTCGCGTAGGCGCTCATCGTCGGGTCGAGGCCGGTCTCACCGCGGGCGATGCGCAGGAGGCGCAGGCTCGGGCGGATCGGGTCGTGCAGCCCGGGCGGGGTGTCGAGGCCTTCCTCGCGCACGATGAGGCCGTGGCGCGCCAGCGGGTGGTCGGGGTCGAGGCGCGAGCGCACCGCGAACCAGCGCGGCGGCGGCACCAGCGCGATGAGCACGCTGGCGAGCGTCGGCACCTCGCGGCCGCGCGGATCGAAGAGCGCAAACATGCCGCGGAAGTCGGCGGCGACCTCGCTCGCGAGCGCGATCGCCATCAGCATGCGATCGTCGTCGTCGAGGCCGAGGCGGCTCGCCAGCGTGACCAGCGGCGGCTCGGTCTCGCGCCCGAGGTGCGCGATCAGGGACTCCTTGCGCACGGCCGCCTCGAGCAAGGCCTCCAGCTCGGCCGGATCGGCCGGCGGCAAGCGCAGGAAGGGATCGACGGCCGCGTCCTGGCGGCCGGGCAGGTGGCCGGAGCGCTCGAGCCGGCGGGCCCCGACGTTGAGCGCGACGCGCAGGTACTCGAGCTCGGCGTCGAGGTGCAGGCGCGCGACCTCGGTGAGCGGCGGCGCTCCGCGTGCGGAGGCGACAACGGGGCGGGCGGGGGCGCTGGATGTGGGTTTGTTCATGGACTGGAGGGTGGGCGATCGCGTGCGGACACGACGCCGAAGCCTACACATCGGCCGGACCTCCGGGTAGCGGGTCGGCGATCGACGGAGCTCTGATCCGGATCGCATGAGCCGGTTTTCATGGTGGCGCGATCAGCGACCCGAGAATTGCCCTTCCGCTTGACTTCGGTGGTGACGTGGCGTGTGCTCGTGCTACGCGTCTCGGGGTCCTCTGGGTCATTTCCACTCGTCATCGAGGAGCTCCCCGATGGTGCTCAAGAGCCTGGGCAAGAAGCTCAAGTCCACGTTTCGCGGCAAGAAGAAGGACAAGTCCGAGGACGCTCCCGCGCCGAAGAAGGGCACTAAGGGGCCCGGCGGCAAGAAAGGCGGCGGCCCCGGCGACAACACCCTGCCGCTGCACGGCTGGAAGGGTGGCGACAAGGGCGGCGAGCCGGGCGACAAGAAGATCGGCGGCCACCGCGACAAGTCGTCCAAGAAGACGAGCGAGTCCAAGCCCAAGCTCGGCGAGCACCGCAAGAACAAGGGCGCACCTCCGCAGAAGTGGAAGAAGGGCGACAAGGGCGCACCCGGTGGCAAGGGCCCGGTCATCGGCAACAACCGCGGCAAGGGGCCGGGCTGGAAGCCGGGCCAGAAGGGCGGCCCGGGCGGCCAGGGGCCGGTGACGATCGGCAACAAGCAGGCGCCCAAGGGTGAAGAGGGTCAGACGGGGGTGTCGGGACCGCAGGGGACCGAGCAGGGGCAGGTCGGCGGCGGCGTAGGCAGTCCCTACCAGCCGGTCGTGCTCAACCCGTATGAGGTCTTCAACGGCGACGCTTACTCCTCACCGATCAGCGAGAGCGATCCGGTCAGCGAGGACGGGGACACGGGCGGCGGCACGGGCGGCAGCGTATCGAACTACATTCGAACCGGCGACCAGGTGAGCGTCGCTCGCAGCGTCTTCAGCTACGATTACGACTCCGACAGCGACAGCGACAGCGACTCGGACTCGGACGACGAGTCGGCGCATTTCAACATGATCGTCGCGAGCGAAGGCACCAGCGCCTTTCAGCACTCGAGCCCAGGCGAAGAAGGCAAGGGCGAGGAGGAAAAGGAGGTCGCCAAGGAGGAGGTCGCCAAGGTCGAGTCGAGGGAGTCCGACGAGGACGACTCCAGCGGGTCCGGCGATGACGACGGCGGCATGCCGATGACGATCATCCCGTACCAGAGCCTCGCGTCCGGCATGGTGCCGGGTCAGGAGGACCAGGAGGGCGGCGGTTATGTGCCCAAGGAGGGCGGTGGTGGCGAGGCGCCCGAGGAGGTCGGTGACGGGCAGGCTCCCGAGGAGGGCGGCCTGACGAACATGAACCAGGGGGCGCCGTCCAACTACTCGAACCTCAACGCGATGGCCGGGCTGAACTACGGCAAGTTCCAGCAGGGCGGCCTGGACGGCTTCATGCCGATGTCGCTCTCGAGCAACTACGACATCTCGTCGTCGAGCAGCTCCGAGCTCCCGGAAGAGAAGCCCAAGGAGATGCGCGAGATCAAGCGGCAGGAGGCGCCCGACGTGCAGGGCGTGGCGCCCGAGAGCGACAGCGAGGGCGTCGCCAAGATGCAGGAGAAGCTGCGCGGCAACACCCGGTACAACAAGGACGTCGACGAGAAGACCCTGAGCGGAGGGTCGACGAAGGTCACGCGCGGCGCGCTCTCCGACAACGAGAAGGACTCCAAGGGCTGGGGTCTCCTGCCGATGCGCGACATCTACCGGAACCGGCGCGACACCCTCGGCCAGATCAAGAAGGGCCATGACCGCGACCTGCTGGGCAACGGTAGCCCCACCCAGTACTTCCTCAGCAAGGGCATGCAGCTCGACTACGAGGCGCGCAAGGTCCTCGCGACGAACCTCAAGGCGGGCCGCGGCACCAAGCGCGAGGACACCGTCATCCGCTTCAACGGCAAGCAGTGGGTGCACGCCGACAACGAGACCGTCGTCGACACGACCGAGGTCAAGGCGCTCGACTACAGCATCAACGAGCTGCGCTCCAAGCTGCAGGGCAAGGTCCAGGATCTGCGCTTCTCGGGCCTCGACAAGAAGCTAGCCAAGCTGCAGGAGCAGCTCCAGGGCCTCAACGGCAGCTACGAGCAGCAGCAGGAGACCGCGCGCAAGGTCGGGATCGCCGGGCGCTACATCTTCGTGATGAACGCGAAGGGCGAGTTCTTCGCGGGCAAGAGCATCACCGGCGTCGTGCACCACTCGTCGTTCCTGGCGGGCGGCGCGGTCGCCTGCGCCGGCGAGGTCGCGATCAGCGGCGGCGTGATGACGGCGATCTCCAACACCTCGGGTCACTATCGGCCGGGGCCGGTCTACCTGTGGCAGGCGGTCAAGCAGCTGCAGATGCTCGGCGTGCCGCTGTCGTCGCTGCGTGTCGACGTGATGGGCGTGAGCAAGAACTTCAAGAACGCCGAGGAGTTCCTGGGCGCGATGGACCCGGTCGCCAACCCCGAGCTCTTCGACGCCGCCGAGGCGATCAAGCACCTCGATGCGTACTTCGCCGAGAAGTCGCGCAACAAGCACAAGGAAGAAGAGACCAAGAAGGAAGGCGAGGACAAGAAGTCCTCGACCGAGAGCCCGCCGGTCGGTGGTGGGCAGTGACGGTGGCTCGCAAGGCGTGGGGGGCGTGTCGTGAAGGCTGACCCGTTCGACGGGGTGGGGCGCTTCGTCGACAAGCTCCTCGACGATCCCACCGACGTGGGCCTGGCGGCCGCGCTCGAGGCGAACCCGGGGGCGGGGCGGGCGCTCATCGACTACCTCGAGTCGCGCTTCGTCGCGCTCGACCCCATGAGCGGGGTCGAGGAGACACCCCAGTGGTGGACGATGCTCGAGATCCTCGCGGCGACCTGGGGCGCCGAGGACAAGGCCGAGTTCTTGCGGCGCATCGGGCTCCGGCTCGGCTCGCCCGACGGCTATCGCTGGGTGGCCTCCTTCTTCCGCGAGGTCTTCCCGGTGGCCGAGATCGAGCCGTGGCTGCTCCGCGGGATCGAGGAGGGTGACGCGCGCGAGCGCGAAAACGCCTCGCACCTCGCGTATCACCTCTTCGATGGCACCCCGGGCTATCGGCTCTCGCCCGAGGGGCAGGCGCGGCTCAGCGCCGCCGATCCGCATCCCTACGGCTGAGGTCGTCCTTGCTGCGAACGCAGGTCGGACCGCACCGCGTGCGGATGTGGCTCGGCACGGGAGGCGACGCCGAGGTGTGGGCGGCCGAGGAGGCCGTCACGGGCGCGCGCATCGCGGTGAAGCTCATGCGCGCGGACGCGTCGCGCGGGCGGCTCGGGCGGCTCGTGCGCGAATACCAGTACCTGCGCATGCTCGACGTGCGCGGGGTGCCGCGTGCGCGTGGGCTCGGCGTCGACGAGGAGGGGCGGCTCTTCCTGGTCATGGATCTGATCGACGGCGTGGCCGCCGGCACCTGGGCCGATCAGCTCGTCGCACAGCACAAGGACGATCGGGCGGCAGCGCTGTCGCGACTCCTGCGCATGCTCGCGCGGGCCGCGCGCGTGCTCGACGAGGTCCACCATGCCGGGCTCGTGCACGCCGACATCAAGCCGTCGGCCTTTCTCGTCGGCGAGCGTGACGAGGTCTCGCTGGTCGACTTCGGCGCGTCGCGCCCGCTCTCGGAGACCGCGCTCACGAAGAAGATCGCCGAGGGTTTCGGCACCGCCGCCTACTCGGCGATCGAGATCCTGCACAAGCACGCGCCCTCGATCGCGTCCGACGTATGGGGCATGTCGGCGGTGGCCTTCCGGCTCCTGACGGGTGAGCTGCCGGTCGGGCGTGGATCGCGGCAGGAGCTTCGCGAGCGCTGGCCCGAGACGACGCTGGACAGCCTGCGCGAGCGGCTGCGGCTCGCGGCGCCGGGGCTCGCGCCCGAGGCGATCGACGCGATCGTGCGGGGCTTCGAGCCGGAGCCGGCCGCGCGCCCGAGCCTCGATGCGTGGGCGGAGGCGCTCGCGTCGGGTGGCGCGGACGCAGGCCAGGTCGCGGAGGCGGTCGCCGCGGCGAGGGGGGCCGAAGCGGAGCCCGGCGCACACACGGCGAGGTTGATCGCCCTCCTGCGGATCGCGGGTGAGGCGCTGTCGCCGCGGGTGCTGGCGCTGGCGGCAGGGCGGTCGGTCCGGCGCACGCTCGCGACGCTGGAGGAGGCCGGCGCGTGGATCGTGCGCGCGGGCATGCTCGGCTGGACCTTGCGCGAGCCGGTCGCAGTGCTGAGCGGGCTCGACGGCGAGGCCGCCGCGGCACTGGCGGAGGCGCTGGGCGACGAGCCGGTCTCGGCGGCGCGGATCCGCGCGCTGGTCGTGGCGGGGCGGCTGGAGGATGCGCTCACGGCGTTGGAGCGCTGGCTCGCGACGCTCGAGGCCTCGGGGCGGCTCGCCGAGGCGCTGCCGCTTTCGCGGGTCCTGCCTGCGATGCCGAGCGCGCTCGCGCCGCGTTACCTCCTGGCGCGCGCGCGGCTCGCGCTGGCAGCGCCCGGGCCCGAGGTCGCGCTCGACGAGGCGCTGGCGGCGATCGCCGAGCGCGATCGGCTGCTCGGTCCGCCGCTTGCGCGCGCGCGTTGGGCCTTGGCGCGCCACTTCGGCACGTATCACTGTGAATCGCGGCCGGCGGCGCTGGCGATCGGCTGGCGCGCGTACGCGCTGGGTGAGCTCGACGCGGCGCTGACCTCGGCCGGGACCGCGTTGGACGAGGCGCGCTGGCTCGGGTTGCGCGAAGCCGAGGCCGACGCGCGCGGTCTCCTCGCGCTCGTGCTCGGTGCGCGCGGAGAGCTGGCGCAAGCCAGCCGGCACGCCGCCGAGGCGATCGATCGTCTCGCGGCGCGTGGCCCCGGAATCGGCGAGGCGGTGGCGACGCTGGCGCGGCTCCGCTTCCAGGCGGGCGCGTGGAGCGAGGCGCGCAAGCTCGTCGCGGCTCGCGCGGGCGAGGCGCCGACGGCGATCGATCGGGTGCATCTCTTGATCGTGCTCGCGGAGATCGAGCTCGCGCTCGAACATCTTGCGGTGGTGCACGACGCGCTCGACCAGGCCGAGGCGCTCACGGCGGGAGCGCACGCGCTGCCGGTCGCGGTCGAGACGCGCCTGATGGCGCTGCGCCTGAAGTGCCCGGGTGGGCGTGCGTTGGCCGAGCGCGCGGAGGATGCCGAGGCGCGCCTGCGGGCCCTGGCCGAGAGCGGGCTGGCGAGCGGCGTGCCGGTGCTCGCGGCGGCCCTGGCCGAGGCGTGGGTCGAGCTCGGCGCGCTCGAGCGTGCGCACGAGGCGTTGCGGCTCGCCGAGGAGGCGGCCGGGTTCATGGCCGATCTGCAGGGCAAGCTGGCGGCGGCGCGCGCGCGTGCGACCCTCGATCGGGTCGAGGGCGGCGAGCCTGCCGAGGTCGAGGCGATCGCGTCGCGCGCACGCACCGCCGGCCTGTGGACCGGGCTGATGGAGCTCGTGCTGGCGGCGGGTGACGAGGGCGCGGCGTGGTCGGCGGCGGGACGGATCCTGCCGCAGCTCGACCTCGCCGACGCCAACGCGCTCTCGCTCCTTCCGTGGGCGGTCAGGGCGCGCGAACGCAGCTGAAAAGCGTCCTGTCATGGGCAAGCGCGGGTCGAATGCCTATGCTCCGACTCGCGCGGTGGCTCGGGTCCGGGTGCGGTCGGCGCTCGGCCCCAGCCGATCTCACGCGTGCACGAGGTCCCCATGAAGTACAGCCTGCGGGTCAACGGCGCGGCGCGTGATGCCGACGTCGAGCCCGGAACCCCGCTCTTGTGGGTCTTGCGCGAGGCGCTCGCGCTCACCGGGACGAAGTTCGGCTGCGGCGCGGCGCAGTGCGGCGCGTGCACGGTGCAAGTCGACGGTGAGCCGGTGCGTTCGTGCGTGATGCCGATCGAGCTCCTCGGCGCGCGCGAGGTGACGACGATCGAGGGGCTCGCCGGACCGGTCGCCGATCGGCTGCGCGCCGCCTGGAAGGATCACGACGTCCCGCAGTGCGGCTTCTGCCAGTCGGGGCAGTTGATGACCGCCGAGGCGCTGCTGCGCGCGATCGCGAGGCCCGACCGCGCGACGATCGAGCGCGCGCTCTCCGGCAACGTCTGTCGCTGCGCGACGTATGTGCGCATCAGGCGGGCGGTCGAGACGGCGGCCGGAATCGAGGCCGGCGGCAACGAAGGGGGTGAGTGATGGCGACCTCGACCTCGTGGACTCGTCGCTCGTTTCTCGGAGGGATCGGCGTCGTCGGGGCAGGCCTCGTGCTCGGGGTGCGCCTCGAGATCGGGCGCGGACCGCGCGCGGCGCAGCCGGCCGAGGCGCCGCCGCTGGAGCCGAACGCGTTCTTGCGCATCGCGCCCGACAACACCGTAACGGTGCTGAGCAAGCACATCGAGTTCGGGCAAGGCACCTACACCGGGCTCGCCACGCTGGTCGCCGAGGAGCTCGACGCGGACTGGTCGCAGATGCGCGCGGAGGCGGCGCCGAGCGCGCCGGTCTACAAGAACCTCCTCTTCGGGAGGCAGGGCACGGGCGGCTCGACGGCGATCGCGAACTCGTTCATCCAGATGCGGCAGGTCGGCGCGGCGGCGCGCGCGATGCTGATCGGCGCGGCGGCGGCGGCGTGGAAGGTGCCGGCCAGGGAGATCACGGTGGCGGCCGGCGTGCTCGAGCACGCGAGCTCGGGCAGGCGGGCGACCTTCGGCGAGCTGGCCGAGCAGGCGATGAGGCAGCCGACGCCCGCGCCGGACCTGCTGAGGCTGAAAGACCCCAAGGACTTCAAGCTGATCGGCACGCGCCTGCCGAAGCTCGACACCGGCGGAAAGCTCGATGGCAGCGCCCGCTACGGGGTCGACGTCGTGCGCCCGAAGATGGTGACGGCGCTGGTGCTGAGGCCGCCGCGCTTCGGCGCGAAGCCGGCGCAGGTCGACACGAACGAGGCGGAGAAGGTCCCGGGCTTCGTCCGGGCAGCGCCGATCTCGAGCGGGGTCGCGGTCTACGCGGAGAGCTTCTGGCAGGCCAAGACCGCGCGCGAGAAGCTGAAGGTGCGCTGGGACGAGTCGGCGGCCGAGACGCGCGGCAGCGAGGAGCTCGTGGCGGCGTTCACGAAGAAGCTCGACGAGCCGGGCAAGCGTGCGGCCAAGCGCGGCGAGGCGGACGAGCGGCTGGCCGCGCCCGAGGAGGGCGACCGCGTGCTCAAGGCCGACTTCGTCTTCCCCTACCTCGCGCACGCGCCGATGGAAACGCTCGACGGCGTCATCGAGCGCACGGCCGAGGGCGGGGTCGAGGCGTGGTACGGCTCGCAGTTCCCGGGCGCCGATCATCCGACCTTGGCGAAGGTGCTCGAGCTCCCGCCCGACAAGGTGAAGCTCAACGTGCTCTTCGCCGGTGGCAGCTTCGGCCGGCGCGCGCAGGGCGACGCTTCGTTCGCGGTCGAGCTGGCGACGGCGCTGGCGGCCGGACCGGAGGGCCGCCCGGTCAAGCTCGTGCACACGCGCGAGGACGACATCCGCGGCGGCTACTACCGGCCGCTCTACGTGCATCGCCTCGAGGCCGTGGTCGACAAGGACGGCGTGCTCGCGGCGTGGCGGCATCGCATCGTCGGGCAGTCGATCCTGGAGGGCACGCCGATGGGCGGCGCCGAGATCGATCGCACCTCGGTCGAGGGCGCGGCGGATCTCCCGTACGCGGTGCCGAACCTCACCGTCGAGCTCATGACCGAGAAGGTCGGGATCCCGGTCTTGTGGTGGCGCTCGGTCGGCAGCACCCACACGGCGTACTCGACCGAGACGTTCCTGGACGAGGTGCTGGAGGTGGCCGGCAAGGATCCGGTCGAGGGGCGGCTCGCGCTCCTGGGCGAATACCCGCGGCACGCGGGGGTGCTCAAGGCGGTCGCGGAGCTGGCGGGCTGGGGGCGGCCCGCGCCCGAGGGGCGGGCGTTCGGGGTGGCGGTGCACGAGTCGTTCCGGTCGTACGTCGCGCAGATCGCCGAGGTCGGCGTCGACAAGCGGGGCATGCCGAAGGTGTACAAGGTGTGGTGCGCGGTCGACTGCGGGATCGCGGTGAACCCCGACATCATCGCGGCGCAGATGGAGGGCGGGATCGGCTACGGGCTCGGGGCGGCGCTGCACAACGCGATCGACCTCGTCGAGGGGCGCGTCGTGCAGTCGAACTTCGACGATTTCCGGCCGCTGCGCATCGGCGAGATGCCCGAGGTCGAGGTGAAGATCGTCGCGTCGAGCGAGGCGCCGACCGGCGTCGGCGAGCCGGGCACGCCGCCGATCGCGCCGGCGGTCGCCAACGCGCTCTATCGCCTGACGAAGCGGCGCGTGCGCGCGCTGCCGTTCACGCGCAACCTGGGAGGGGCGTGATGCGATACCGTACGGCGGCGTGGGGGTTCATCGCGATGGCGGTCGCGGCGACGGCGGCGTGTGGCGGTCAGCGGCGAGGCGTCGACGCGGCGAGCGAGGTCCTCGCGGCCGAGGGTCCCAAGGAGGTCAACGGCCTCGAGACGGCGTCGGCGTTCGTCGCGCTGACCGACGACATCGCGCGCGCCAAGGCGCTCTTCGCCGAGGCGGGCAAGGTGATCCAACATCCACGTTGTACGAACTGCCATCCCAGCGGTGAGAGCCCCACGCAGGGTGACGAGATGCGCGCGCACGAGCCGCCGGTGGTGCGCGGCGACGATGGCCACGGGGTCGTCGGCATGCGCTGTCAGACCTGCCACATGGTGGCCAACGTCGACCTCGTCGATCGCACGGTGCCGGGCAGCCCGACGTGGCACCTGGCGCCGGCGTCGATGGGCTGGGTCGGTCGGTCGCTCGGTGAGATCTGCGAGCAGCTCAAGGACCCGGCGCGAAACGGCGGCATGGATCTCGCGGCGATCGCGGCGCACGCCAGAGCCGACCCGCTCGTCGGCTGGGCGTGGGCTCCGGGCGCGGGCAGGAGCGCGCCGCCGGGGGATCAAGCCACCTTCGGCGGGCTGATCGAGGCGTGGGTCGCGGCGGGTGCGCACTGCCCCTGATGCAAGCGGCAGGTCGCGCCGGTGCGTGGGATCAGAATCGATAGGCGAGACCGACGCGGAGGCCGCCGTACATCGACTGGCGGGTCACGAGGTCGACGCCGGAGGGGCTTGCGTTGGGCTGGTTCGGGTTGGGGATCTCGTTCGGGTCGACGAGCACGCGGTCGAGGTAGTCCGACTCCTGGCTGAAGTTGTAGGACCAGTGGATGTCGATCGGGATCACGAAGTCGCCGGCGGCGATCTCGACGCCGAAGACCACGGCGAGGTAGACGCTGTCGACCTCCTTGGTGCCGACGCGCTCGAGTCGGCAGCGCGTGCCGGGCAGGCGCTGCTGGCCGTCGTAACAGTCGGAGAAGGGGAAGGTGCCGTCGTTCTGGTCGGTGCTCGAGAGGCCGCCGTTGGTGATCTTGAACTTCGAGCTCGAGCTCATGGTGAAGGCGAACTCGGGTCCGACGCCGAGCGAGATCCGCGTCTTGCCGGAGCGCACCATGCCCTTGACGAGGATCGGCAGGTGGAAGGCGAGCCAGGAGAGCTCCTGCTCGGAGTCGGCCTCGAAGGTCGTGACGACGCCGTTGCGCTGCTCGGTGAAGGACCACTCGATGTCCTCGAGCAGTGAGTGGTTCACGAAGTGGAAGCCGACCTCGATCCCGAGGTGCTCGTAGATGATGCCCTCGAGGAAGAGGCCGCCGCCGACCATGTAGCCGGCGCGCGTCTCCTCGAAGAGCGGCAGCGAGAACTCGGCGCCGCTGGCCTCGGTGCCGAGCACGGTGTTGTCGGGCTCGGTCCAGAGCTCGCCGCCGCCGCCGCCCTTGAGGCCGACGAGGAAGCGGAAGGGGCGCTCCTTCAGATCGGGATCGGCCGGCTCGTCGGCGGCCGGCTCGTCGGGCTCGGCCGCGAGGGCTGGCGTCGGCCAGCTCGGGATCGACAGCGCGATGACGAGCGCGAGCGCTCGGAGGTGGCAGGCGCGCACGACGCCTGAAGCGAGAGGCACGCACGATGACATGACGGGCTCCTGGATCGAGGGGAGAGTCTGGATCCTCCTCCTGCGCCCTTGGGTCGTCAAGCGCCACCGGACCGGCCGGGCCGGCCGGAGCGGCGCCGCGCGCGCGCGACCAGCCCGAGCGTGATGAGGACGACGTTCATCTCCACGCCGCCGCTCGCGCAACCGGCGTCGTCGCGCTCCGCCGGATCGGCGACGAGATCCGCCGCCGTCTGCCCGGCGTCGTCGTAGGCGTCGGGCTCGACGTCGCGATAGATCGTCTGGTCGTCGCGCTCGCCGTCGTTGTCGCCGGTGTCGGCGACGAAGAGGCAGTGCCCGCCATCGCCCGGTCCCGGCTCACTCCGGCAGGGAGAGCGGGTCGACCCCGGCGATGCGGCGCACGTCCCAGACCAGCTCGGAGAGGATCGCCGGATCGCGACTGTGGAGCGGTGACACGGCCGTGAGGCGTTGCGGTGTGTTGCCGCCGTATCCCGCGCCATGACCGCTGTGGTGGATCCGGCCGAGGCCCGGGTGCGACGTCTCGCACACGCCGCCGAGCGAGGCGCGGTCGCCCAGGTAGCCGAGCTCCTGGGTGCGGCGCCGCCAATCCGCGAAGGTGATGGTGGGGCTGTCCGCGCCCAGCGGCGGCAGGTCCGCCAAGGTGTGGTGGGGGCGGTCACGCTGCCAGCGCGGCGTGTCGTCCGGCCAGGCGAACGCCGCCGACCGGGTGGCCGCGCTGACCGGGTGCAGCACCCGCAGGAGCGCGTTGGCGTCGAGCACCGGGCCCTCGAGGAGGCCGCCGTCGCGGTCGCGGAAGACCACGGGCTGTCCGTCCGACTCGAAGACCACGCCCTCACACACCTCGCGGAGCAGCGGCTGGCGCCACCACAGGCGCAGCTGCGGGAGCCACAGCGGCGTCTGGCATCGCAACCAGGTCTCGACCTCGCGCCGCAGGTGGCGACGCCAGACGGACCGCTCGACGAGCGGCGGCGGCTCGTCCGTCAGCCCGTTGAGCAACCCGCCGCGCCGCTCGAGCGTGATGCGCAGGTCGTTGCGCAGGTCGCCCTGGGCCCCTTGCATCTGCAGGTAGAGCAGCGCCGCCCCGGCGTCTCCCCAGGTGTCGCCCAGGCTCTTTCGCCCGAGCACCCCCTTGGCGCCCTCGAGCTCGATGAGGGTCGCGACCGCCGGGTCGCTCGCCGCGAGTGGCACCTTCTTCTGGCGCGCCTTGTCCTCGAGCCACCAGGCGATCAACGCGCGCAACGACGCCGGCGCCATCAGGCGGTCGATCGCCGCCGCGGTCGCACCGCCGCTCGGGTCGGCCAGGCGCACGCGCCGCGCGGTCTCCGAGAGCGCGACCCCGTCGGCCCATTCGAGGGGCGGCGGCTCGAAGCCCGGCGGCACCTTGCCGGGGCGCATGCCATCGACGTGAGCGCGCAGCCCCGCGGCGTCGCCGGCGGCCGCGAGCTGGTCGGCCTCGCTCCACACCTCGTGTCGGGCGCTCCAGCGCACGCCGCGCGGCCCCGACACGAGCCCCTCGGCGTCGCTATCGCCGGCCGACGGGTCCGAGAGGCGCGCGACGACGGCTTCGATCGCCTCGCGGTCGGCCCCGAGCGCGTCACCGAGGGCGCCGACGGCGACCCACTCGGTCCGCTCGACGAGCCTGCGCAACATGGCGGTGAGGCGCTCGGCGGGGGTGACCAGCGTGCTCACCGGGGCCCCGGGCGCGAGCGCCATCAGCCGGCCGCGCCCGCTCATCACGTCTCTGGCTCGCTTGTCGGTCTCGACGGCGAGCCGCTCCTCGAGCAGCGCGAGGTGCCGCGGCGCGAGCCCGTGGACGGCCGCGACGCGGTAGTGCGGGTCGGGCGAACCGAGGTGATGCACCAACACGTCGTCGTTGAGACGGCCGCTGCCGACGACGCTCTCGATGGCGCCGGCGACGCGTTCGCGTCTCTTGACGGCCTGCGCGATCATGAAGAAGCACGCGTGCTGGTAGACGCTCGAGTCGCGGCCGAGGCGCTCGGCGAGGTGGGTTCGCAGGATCCAGTCGTGGTCGCCGACCTCGGGCAGGGCCCGGACGATGGCGTCGGTGTCCGCCGCGGCGAGCAGCGGCTCGAGGACCACCTTGGGCGGCTGTTTCTTTGCGGCCTTCACGGCGGCCTTGATCTGGTCTCTCAACGACATGGTGATCTCCTTCGGGACTCGGCCTTCGGCGCCGCCTCGCGGGCGAAGCGGTTGCGAGCGGAGGGAGGACGCCGTCACCGGGCGCTAACCGGGCGACGGGGACTCCTCGGGGACGGTCTCGGGCGCGGGCTGGGCGACCTCGACCCAGCCCTTCTTGATGTTGTCCGCCTCCCAGCGCCGGATCTGCTCGTCGAGCCTGTCGGGCGAGGAGGCGACTCGCAGGTCGCGCTGCAACGGCTCCTTGCGGCCGGCCGAGAAGTCGGTGAACGCGACGACGTAGGGCGGGAAGCGCGGATCGACGTCGGCCTTGTTGGTCGCCCAGGCGACGTACTTGCGCACGTTGGTCTGGCCCTTGGACTCCTTGGTCCAGACCTTGCGGGTGATCACCGTCGAGCGGCGCGAGGGCTCGGGCGCGGGGGCGTAGGACACGCGCGCCTCGCGCACGCCGGGCTGCGGCTCGCGCTCTTCGTCCTCGAACGGGGTGATCTGGCGGATCTGCTCGAGGCCGACGTCGGCGAGATCGACGCGCTTGTCGTCGCGCTCGCGGACGAAGACCGGGCCGATCATGACCGGCAACGGCAAGGCCTCGCGGGCCGACCAGCCGCTGGCCGGATCGTAGGCGAGGGTCATGCGCAGGGTGGGCGGCTCACCCGGGTCGCTGGCCATCAGATCGTTGCACTTGATCTCGATGACGAGCTCGGGGCGGACGAAGCGGCAGAGCGTGCCCTCGCGGTTGGCCATGCGATAGCTCGACGGGCAGGCCAGGGCCGCCACGCGCTCCTGCAGGCGCAGGCGCGTCTCGGCGTCGATGCCGCCACCCACGGTGCCGAGCACGTGGAAGCTGCCGTCTTCGCGCAGGAGCGCGACGTGGAGCTCGCGCAGCTCGACGCGATCGAGCACGAGGCGATCGCTCCAGGCGATGACCACGGCGTCGAGCCCGATCTCGGGCTTCACCTTGTAGACGCCGCCGGTGTCGTGGCGGGCGACGAGTCCCTCGTAGCGCTTGCTCTCGACCCACTCGCGATAGCGCGTGGTGACGCCGCGCTTGTCTTCGAGCACGGTGGTGATGCGCGACGCCGGGCCGCTCTCGGGGAAGGCCGCCGCGAGGAGGGCGAGGCGCTCTTCGTAGGGGGCGCGCAGCATGTCCTGGCCCCGCCAGCGCGCGACGTCGAACGCCTTGAAGCCGATGCGGATCGCCTGGCTCGGATCGCGCAACGCGCGTGCGACGTGGAAGACGCGCGGGCGTCCGCTGTCCTGGCGGGCCGGTGCGACGAAGAGCTCGCCGGCGACGAGCGCGTCGTCACCGGCGGCGTCGAGGCAGCGTTCGAGCGCGACCGCGACCGGGATCCCCGAGAGCATGCGGCCGTTGGGCGCGCAGAGCACGGTCTCGCCCGAGACCTTGAGCGCGAACCAGAGCTCGCCGTCGATCTTGGGCGAGACGAAGAGGCGACCCTCGGGCATGACCATGTCGACGAGGGCCGGCGGGAGGGTGCGGTAGCGCTTGGCGACCTTGAGCTTGTAGTCGCGCAGCGGCTCGGTGAGCGCGTCCGGCAGCGTGCCCGGCGGGGCGAAGCGCCCGCTGCCGTAGGGGCGGCCGTGGGCGGCGATCGTCTCGGCGAGGGTCATGCCGACGGCTCCGGGGGTGGCGGCTGGGTGAGGTCGGCGCGGCGCTTGAGCTCGAGGTTGGACAGGTGCAGCGAGAGCACGTAGCCGTCGCCCTCGATGCGGCCGGAGAGGAAGCCGCGGTAGGGCGAGCCGTTCTGCTGGAAGATCAGCGGGCGGGCGGCGCGCGGGCCGGCGCCGATGAGCAGCATCTTGCGGTTTTCGTGGAGCTTTTGGGCGAGCTCGAAGAGGAACTCGAAGGTGAGGCCGTCGCTGTGGCGGAGCTGCAGGCGGCGCGTCAGCGCGAAGCGGCGCACGACCTCGCCGACGTCGAAGAGGCGGCCGCTGTAGGGCAGCGCCGTGTCCTCGTCGACGGTGGCCTCGACGTCGACGAAGTCCTTCTTGTCGATCTCGGTGCCGTCGGGCGCGGTGACGACCTGGAGCACGCGCCCGGTGTAGAGCACGCTGCCGTCGGGCTTGACCCACACACGATCGACCGGGCCGACGCGGCGGCCGACGAGCTCGAGGTCGAGCTCGGGGTCGGAGGCGATGAGCGCCTGGGCCAGCGCCTCGTCGTCGTCGCCGTGCGCGGCGAGCAGGCGCGCGTAGTCGTAGCCCTCGGGCACCTTGACGAAGGTGTTGAAGCTCACCGGGCGGCCGGCCGGAGCGACGAGCTTTCTCGGCGGTGGGCGCCTGGCCGGCTCGAGACCGACGCGCGCGTCGCGCTGGCGGTCGTCGGTGATGCGGATCTCACGGGGCATGGCGGATCTCGATCAGAACATCGCGAAGTCGAGCTCGTCGTCGCCGAGCGGGTCCTCGCCGGCGGCTGGCTGCGACGCGCGGGTGACGAGCTCGAGCGGGGCGGGCTCGGCGACGAGGCCGAAGATCCCCTCGTCGTTCTGGAGGATGAAGAGGGTCTGCCGCTCGAAGGCGGCCATGTAGTTGTAGTCGGTCTCCCAGATCGCGCCGAGCGCGAGGGAGGCGCGCAGCTCGGGATCCATGTTCGCCACGTCCTCGGGCGTGAGCTCGTAGACCGAGGTCGCGACGAACTCGAGCAGGCGCTCGGGCGGGATGGGGCCGCGCAGGGCCTGCGGCACGTCGAGCGTCGAGTCGAGCCTCGGCACCGGGTTGCCGTCGGCGTCGACCGTCTCGAGCGCCGAGCGATCGACGACGTCGCCGGCGTCGTCGAGGTAGAGCTCGGCGCGACCGCCGGGCAGCAGCAGCATCGCGCCGTCGGTCGTGAGCCAGCCGCCGACGGTCGGCTGGCCGGCCTCGTCGACGACGACGCGCTTGCGCTGACCGTAGAGGCGCGCACGGTTGACGAGCGAGAACCCGAAGCGGGTCTCGACGCCGTTGTTGGAGACGACGATCGCGCGCGCCATGGGCGGCATCATACGCGTTGCGCACCCGCCGTGCACCCACTTCGCCGGGCCGGCCCGGCGGTCCGCCGGATGCCGGTTGGGCCGGTCACGCGCGCTGGCGCCGCGACCACGCCCCATGGCGCAATACTTTCATATAGTTGGCGCGCTCGAACGCGGCCGGCTCGGACACCTTGCGCTGGCTCATGCTGCCCTGCATGAGCGCGATCGACGGGTACTCGTGGCTCACGAGCCACGCTTCGAGGTCGGCGCGCACGGTGGCGATGTGCCCGACGCCGTGCTCGAGGATCGCCGAGGTCATCATGGCGACCTTGGCGCCGGCCATCATCACCTTGACCACGTCGGTCGCCCCGTGCACGCCGCCGGTCACCGCCATGTCGGCCTCGATGCGCCCCGCCATGATCGCCACCCAGTGCAGGCGCAACAAGAGCTCGTGCGGGCTCGACAGCGTGAGGCGCGGCGTCACCTCGAGCGTCTCGAGATCGAAGTCGGGCTGGTAGAAGCGGTTGAAGAGCACCAGCCCATCGACGCCGAGGCGGTCCATCGCGGCGCAGAAGTGTGGGATCGCGCTGAAGAAGTGCGAGAGCTTCACCGCCACCGGGATCGTCAGCTTCGCCTTCACGTCGCGCACCAGCTCGAGGTACATCGCCTCGAGCTCGCCGCCCGAGACGGCGGGGTCGGTCGCGATGAAGTAGGTGTTGAGCTCCAGCGCGTCGGCGCCGGCGTCCTGGATGCGCCGGGCCCAGTCGATCCAGCCGCCGGTCGAGATGCCGTTGAGGCTGGCGATGACCGGGATCGCCACCGCCTCCTTGGCCCTGCGGATGTGCTCGAGGTAGCTGTCCGGTCCGATGCCGTAGCTCTGCATGTCGGGGAAGTAGCTCAGCGCCTCGGCGTAGCTCTCGCTGCCATGGAACAGGTGATGATCGAGGTCCTGGCTCTCGAGCGTGATCTGCTCCTCGAAGAGCGAGTGCAGCACCACCGCCGCCGCACCCGCGTCCTCCATGCGGCGCAGGTTGTCGATGTCCTGCATCAGCGGCGACGACGAGCACACCAGCGGGCTCGTCAGATGCATGCCCAGGTAGCGGGTCGACAGGTCCACCATGTCACTTCCCCTCCGGCTTCGCGCCCGTCTCGCCCGCGAGCCGGGTGTAGACGCGCCAGCGCTCGGCGACGTCGCCCTCGGCCGCCGCGAGCAGCTGCCTGGCGGCCTCGGGCTGGCTGCGCACCAGCATCGTGTAGCGCGTCTCGTTGTAGAGGTACTTGCTCAGCGCCACGCTCGGCGCCTTCGAGTCCAGCGTCATCGGCGGCTCTCCCTGGTCGGCGCGCCCCGGGTGGAAGCGGTAGAGCGGCCAGTGCCCGGACCGCACCGCGAGATCCTGCTGCTGCAGGCCGAACCTCAGGTCGTAGCCGTGCGCGATGCAGTGGCTGTAGGCGATGATCAGCGACGGGCCCGGCCACGCCTCGGCCTCGATGAAGGCCTTGATCGTCTGCTTGTCGTCCGCCCCCATCGCCACCTTCGCGACGTAGACGCCGCCGTAGGCCATGGCCGCCAGCCCGAGGTCCTTCTTGGCGCGGGGCTTGCCGCCGTGCGCGTACTTCGCCACCGCCGCGCGCGGCGTCGCCTTCGACATCTGCCCGCCGGTGTTCGAGTAGACCTCGGTGTCGAGCACCAGGATGTTGACGTCCTGGCCGCTCGCGAACACGTGGTCGAGCCCGCCGTAGCCGATGTCGTAGGCCCAACCGTCGCCGCCGATGAGCCACACGCTGCGCCGCACCAGCGCGTGGGCCAACGCTCGCAGGTCGCGCGCGGCGGTGCTGTCGAGCGGCGCCAGCGCCTGCTCGAGCGCCGCCACCCGCTCGCGCTGCCGCGCGATGCCAGGTTCGTCGGTCTGCGACGCGGTCAGGAGCCCGGTCACGAGCTCGTCGCCGATCGACGGCGCCAGCCGGGTCAGCAACTCACGCGCATACTCGGCCTGCTTGTCGAAGGACAGGCGCATGCCGAGCCCGAACTCGGCGTTGTCCTCGAAGAGCGAGTTCGCCCACGCCGGCCCGCGCTGAGCCGCGTTCGTCGTCCACGGCGTCGTCGGCAGGTTGCCGCCGTAGATCGAGCTGCAGCCGGTGGCGTTGGCGATGACCATGCGGTCCCCGAAGAGCTGCGTCGCGAGCTTGATGTAGGGCGTCTCGC